>NZ_JBDJMB010000008.1:0-146777 GCF_039673645.1 Stenotrophomonas sp. TWI700
TTTTTTATGCTTTGGGCCGCCCCCACTCCACCCTCTGGTTTCCTCCCCGCCGCGATCCGAAGGCTCCCCGGAATCCCCCGCCCAAGCGGGGGATTCCGTGTAGGTCCGACCGTTGGTCGGACGCTCCTTCCTGACCGGCCCGTCCCGCTGCCCGGTTGCGCCACGCCATGCGTGGGTGCTTCGACCCGTCACCGCGTCCACAGGTAGAGCCACGCCATGCGTGGCTGCTCCTCATCCGGCCCCCACGAATGCGTGACCCAGGAGATGGCAGAGGCTAAACGCCGGAGAGACGGCCGCAAGCGACATGCGCCCGCGCCGTCAGGCATTGCCGCGCGTGCGCGCGGTCACCGACCAACGGTCGGTGGCTACAGGTGTTGCTGACGGCTTCGGTCGGGCCTGGACCACCCTTCTTCTATCTGCTCTTTCTCTGCGGGCACTTGCGTGCCCGCATCGTTAGTAGTAATACTACTAACCATGGACCTGACCGATACCCAGCAGGCGATCCTGCAGTTGATCGCCGAGCGTATAGAGACCGATGGCGCGCCGCCGTCGCAGACCGAAATCGCCCGTGCGTTCGGCTTCAAGGGCGTCCGGGCCGCGCAGTACCACCTCGAGGCGCTGGAGCAGGCCGGGGCGATCCGTCGCATCCCGGGCCAGGCCCGCGGCATCCGGCTGGTCCAGGCGCCGTCGCTACAGAGCGGCCTGCCCGAGTCGCTGCCCGCCTCGGCGCTGCCGGACCATGTCCTGCGCCTGCCGGTGCTGGGTCGGGTCGCGGCCGGTCTGCCGATCGGGGCGGACATCGGCTCCGACGATTTCGTGGTCCTGGACCGGGTGTTCTTCTCGCCGGCACCGGATTACCTGCTGAAGGTGCAGGGCGACTCGATGATCGATGAAGGCATCTTCGACGGCGACCTGATCGGCGTGCACCGCACCCGCGACGCCCGGTCCGGCCAGATCGTGGTGGCCCGCATCGACGACGAGATCACGGTCAAGCTGCTGAAGATGGGCAAGGACCGGATCCGCCTGCTGCCGCGCAACCCCGATTACAAGCCGATCGAAGTGCTGCCCGACCAGGACTTCGCCATCGAAGGCCTCTATTGCGGGTTGCTGCGGCCCAACCGCTGACCCGGTTCTCCCCCCCATTACGCGCGGTCTTTTGTGGCACATCTCTGGTTCTGCTGAGGTTGGTACGGATGTCCGATACTTTTTTTCCGAACGCCGGGCAGAATCTCAGCCCGTGCGATACGCCAGCCTTAAAGTGAACCCATGGCCAAGAAGACTTCCAAAGACAGCACCTCCACCGATACGACCTCTGCAAGGACCACTCCGATGGACGAAAACAAAAAGCGCGCCCTCACCGCCGCGCTGAGCCAGATCGAAAAGCAGTTCGGCAAGGGCGCCGTGATGCGCATGGGCGACCGCGTCGTCGAGGCGGTCGAGGTCATCCCCACCGGTTCGCTGATGCTGGACATCGCCCTCGGTATCGGTGGCCTGCCCAAGGGCCGTGTCGTGGAGATCTACGGTCCGGAATCCTCGGGCAAGACCACCCTGACCCTGCAGGCGATCGCCGAATGCCAGAAGAAGGGCGGTACCGCCGCCTTCATCGATGCCGAGCACGCGCTGGATCCGATCTACGCCGCCAAGCTGGGCGTCAACGTGGACGACCTGCTGCTCTCGCAGCCGGATACCGGTGAGCAGGCGCTGGAAATCGCCGACATGCTGGTGCGGTCCAGCTCGGTGGACATCGTGGTGGTCGACTCGGTCGCCGCGCTGACCCCGAAGGCTGAAATCGAAGGCGAAATGGGCGACCAGCTGCCGGGCCTGCAGGCCCGTCTGATGAGCCAGGCGCTGCGCAAGCTGACCGGCAACATCAAGCGCTCCAACACCCTGGTGGTCTTCATCAACCAGCTGCGTCACAAGATCGGCGTGATGATGCCGGGCCAGAGCCCGGAAGTGACCACCGGCGGCAATGCGCTGAAGTTCTATGCCTCGGTGCGCCTGGACATCCGCCGTATCGGCGCGATCAAGAAGGGCGACGAGATCATCGGCAACCAGACCAAGATCAAGGTGGTCAAGAACAAGCTGGCGCCCCCGTTCAAGCAGGTCATCACCGAGATCCTGTACGGCGAAGGCATCAGCCGCGAAGGCGAACTGATCGACATGGGCGTGGAAGCCAAGCTGGTCGAGAAGGCCGGCGCCTGGTACAGCTACGGCGAAGAGCGCATCGGCCAAGGCAAGGACAACGCCCGTGGCTACCTGCGCGACAACCCGCAGATTGCCCAGCGCCTGGAAGCCGAGCTGCGCGAGAAGTTCCAGCCGGAAGAAGCGGTGCGCGAAGGCGGCGACGAGGCCGAAGACGACGCCGAATGAGTTTCCTGGGGGGCAGGGCAGCGCCGTCAGTGACGCTCACCCTGTCCCGCAGTTTCACGTATCCCCGACGGGATGGCGCCAAGGACGGCGCACTGTAATGGACCGCTGCCATGCAAGACTCCGAAGCCCCCGCACCCCGGCGCAAGCGCCGTGTCCAGGAACAGACGCCGGTCCAGCGGGCGTTGGGGCTGCTGGTGCGCCGCGAGCATTCGCGTAAAGAACTGACCCGTAAGCTCCAAGCGCGTGGCATCGAGAACGAGGCGGCCGAGGCGGCCGTCGCCAAGCTGGCCGAGGCCGGCTGGCAGGATGACACCCGGTTTGCCGAGAACCTGGTCCGGATCCGGGCCAACACGGGCTATGGCCCGATCCACATCCGCGCCGAACTGGGCACGCATGGGCTGGACAGCGACCAGATCGCCGCCGCGATGGACACCTTCGAAGGCGATTGGACCGAGAACGCCCGCGACCTGGTCTGCCGCCGTTTCGGCGACGCCGGCCCGCAGGAACTGCCTGCGCGGCGCAAAGCCGCCGATCTTCTGGCCCGCCGCGGGTTCCCCGGCGACAGCATCCGCCAGGCCACCCGTTACGACCCTGAGGACTGAGCGGCCCGGGCCTGATACCCTTTGTGGTTTCGGCGGTCCTGCAGTTGACACCCGGCCATTGGGGCTGCGTGCCAGGGACTGACCGGCCCGCACAAAGCCAGCCCCCCATGAACGCATCCGTCAAATTCACTACCTCCCAGATCCGCAGCGATTTCCTTGAGTTCTTCAAGGGCAAAGGCCATACGATCGTGCCGTCGGCGCCGCTGGTGCCGGGCAATGATCCGACCCTGCTGTTCACCAACTCCGGCATGGTGCAGTTCAAGGACGTCTTCCTTGGCGCCGAGAAGCGCAGCTACGTGCGCGCGGCCGACGTCCAGCGCTGCCTGCGCGCCGGTGGCAAGCACAACGATCTGGACCAGGTCGGTTACACCGCGCGCCATCACACCTTCTTTGAAATGCTGGGCAACTGGTCGTTCGGCGATTACTTCAAGAAGGACGCCATCGCCTGGGCCTGGGAGCTGCTGACCCAGGTCTGGAAGCTGCCGGCCGAGCGCCTGCTGGTCACCGTCTACCAGACCGATGACGAGGCCTATGCGCTGTGGCGCGACATGGTGGGCATTCCGGAAGACCGGATCGTGCGCATCGGCGACAACAAGGGCGCGCCATTTGCCTCGGACAACTTCTGGCAGATGGCCGAGACCGGCCCGTGCGGCCCGTGCACCGAAATCTTCTATGACCATGGCGACCATATCGCCGGTGGCCCCCCGGGCTCGCCGGATGAAGACGGCGACCGCTTCATCGAAATCTGGAATCTGGTCTTCATGCAGTTCGACCGCCAGCCCGACGGCACCCTGGTGCCGCTGCCGGCGCCGTGCGTGGATACCGGCATGGGCCTGGAGCGTCTGGCCGCGATCCTGCAGCACGTCCACACCAACTATGAGATCGACCTGTTCCAGGCGCTGATCCGCAAGGCCAGCGAGCTGACCGGCATGGCCGATCTGGAGAACAAGTCGCTGCGCGTGATCGCCGATCACATCCGCGCCTGCTCGTTCCTGATCGTCGATGGCGTGCTGCCGTCCAACGAAGGCCGTGGTTACGTGCTGCGCCGGATCATCCGCCGGGCCCTGCGCCATGGCTGGATGCTGGGCGTGCGCCAGCCGTTCTTCAGCAAGCTGGTGCCGACCCTGGTCGAGCAGATGGGCGTGGCCTATCCGGAACTGCCGGCGCAGGTCGACACCGTCGTGCGCGCGCTGCAGGCCGAAGAAGAGCGTTTCGCTGAAACGCTGGATTCGGGCATGAAGATCTTCGACGACGTCGCGGCCAAGGTCAGCAACGGCGTGATCCCGGGCGTGGATGCGTTCCGCCTGTACGACACCTACGGCTTCCCGCTCGATCTCACCCAGGACATCGCGCGCGAGCGTGACCTGACCGTGGATATCGAGGGCTTCAACGCCGCGATGGACACCCAGCGCGAGACCGCGCGCGCGGCCGGCAAGTTCGGCGGCGGCGTGACCTTGTCGGCCGATCTGGTCGCCACGCTCAAGCCGACCGTGTTCCTCGGGTATGACCGCCTGCAGGCCGACGACCTCACCGTGGTGGCAATCCTCAAGGAGGGCCGCCCGGTGGAGACCGCGCAGTCCGGCGACGACGTCATCGTGCTGACCAACCAGACCCCGTTCTACGCCGAATCCGGTGGCCAGGTCGGCGACAACGGCAGCCTGTCCGGCGCCGGCGTGCAGGTTGACGTCAGCGACACCCAGAAGTTCGCGGGCCAGTTCCATGGGCACGTGGGCAGGATCACTTCCGGCAGCCTGAAGGTTGGCGACGTGCTGTCCGGCCAGGTCGATGGCCAGCGCCGCGGCGCGACCATCCTCAACCACTCGGCCACCCACCTGCTGCATGCCGCCCTGCGCGAAGTGCTGGGCACCCACGTGCAGCAGAAGGGCTCGCTGGTCGCACCCGATCGCCTGCGCTTCGACTTCTCGCACTTCGCGCCGATCAGCGCCGAGGACCTGGCGATCATCGAACGCAAGGTCAACGAGCAGGTACGCGCCAACAACGCGGCCGAAGTCCACAACATGGGCATGCAGGAAGCGCTCGACTTCGGTGCGATGGCGCTGTTCGGCGAGAAGTACGGCGAGCACGTGCGTGTGCTGAAGATGGGCGATTACTCCACCGAACTGTGTGGCGGTACGCATGTGTCGCGCACCGGTGACATCGGCCTGTTCAAGATCACCGCTGAAGGCGGTGTGTCCTCGGGCGTGCGCCGGATCGAAGCGGTGACCGGGCAGGGCGCGCTGGATTACGTGGCCCATGAAGAAGCGCAGCTGAGCGAAGCGGCCGCACTGCTCGGCGGCAACGCCGGCGACGTGGTCGACAAGATCCGCCAGCTGGGCGAGCGCCAGAAGAGGCTCGAGCGCGAGCTCGAGGCGCTCAAGGCCAAGCAGGCCGCCGGTGCGACCGCCGATCTCGGCGCCGCTGCGGTCGAGGTCAACGGCATCAAGATCCTGGCCGCGCGCCTGGAAGGCTTCGATGCCAAGGCACTGCGCGATGCGATCGACCGCCTCAAGCAGCAGCTCGGCAACGCGGTGATCGTGCTGGCCGGCACCCAGGACGGCAAGGCGGCCCTGGTCGCGGGCGTGAACGGCAGCGCAATGGGCAAGGTCAAGGCCGGGGAACTGTTGGCCCATATCGCCAGTCAGATCGGGGGCAAGGGCGGCGGCCGCCCGGACCTCGCCCAGGGTGGTGGTGAGGACGGGCCCGCCCTTGCTTCTGCACTGGCTGCGGTCGTCGACTGGGTCACCCCCCGTATCTGAACAGCCTGAAGCCTCCTGCTCCTTGATGGGTCGGGAGGCCTGACGGTACTATGGCGAATCTTTTCCCGTTGTCGTGGGGCGCTCTTGCCGGGGCGCCAAGCCGGTGGGGAAATGCCACCACCGGTTCCCCTGGAGACTTGAACAAATGTTGATCCTGACTCGCCGTGTAGGCGAAACCCTGATGATCGGTGACTCGGTCAGCGTGACCGTGCTCGGCGTCAAGGGCAACCAGGTGCGTATCGGTATCACCGCTCCGAAGGACGTGGCCGTGCACCGCGAAGAGATTTACCAGCGCATCCAGCGCGGTGATGAGCCGAATGCATCCGGAAGTGAAAATTCTTCGGATTAAGGCTTTACCTGAGGGCGCGGAAAACGTTATTATTCGCGCCCCCGCTGAGATGATTCATCACGGCGGCGGACCAAGAACACTGGAGCGGTGCCCGAGTGGCTGAAGGGGCTCCCCTGCTAAGGGAGTATAGGGCTTAAAACTCTATCGAGGGTTCGAATCCCTCCCGCTCCGCCAGTTGTAGAGAAGGCCTTCGTACGCAAGTACGGAGGCCTTTTTCTTTGTGCGATCCGGTTCAAACGACCGACTTGCAGACCGCTTCGATCCGATGCCCGTCCGGGTCGATCAGGAACGCGGCGTAGTAGTGATCGCCATAGTCCTCGCGCAGTCCCGGCGCACCGTTGCAGGTGCCGCCGACCGCCAGCGCGTCGCGATGGAACGCGTCCACGGCCTGGCGGGACGGGGCGCCGAGCGCCAGGTGGAATCCAGGTCCGGGCGCTGCCGCATCGGCCCGCAGTTTCAGGCACACCAGGTCCTCATCCTCCGCGTAGCCATAGCCGATGGCCTCGTCGTCTTCGAAGACGCGGCGCATGCCCAGTGCACCGAGCGCGGCATCGTGGAAGGCGGCGGCACGCGCGAGATCGCGCACGCCTAGGGAAATGTGATGCAGCATGGCGATGTGCGTCCGTGTCGAATGTCGCGCGCAGCGTCGCATGAAATCGGCGGAACGCGCGCCGGCCCGCACATTCGGATGGCGAATGCCGTCGATCCCCAATCTTCATTGGTACCGGCGCGGTGGCTCGGCTACGGTCGTTCTCCAGCGGCGTCCCACCGGGCGCCCCCGTGGAAGGAACAGGAACATGTCGATGGGACGGAGGTCGCTGCGGGGTTGGGTGGTCATGAGCCTGCTGATGGGCATGGTCATGCCGGCCGGTGCCGCCTCGTTGGAAGAGCGGCTGCATCGGGCGGCGGAGAAGGGTGATGCGACTGCGGTGCGTACGCTGCTGGGGCAGGGCGCCCGGGTGGATGCGCGCGGCGTGGCGAAGGCGACACCGTTGCTGGTCGCTACCCACCACAACCAGGTGGAGGCCGCGCTGGCGCTGATCCAGGCCGGTGCCGACGTCAATGCCAAGGACGCGATCCAGGACAGCCCGTATCTCTACGCCGGTGCGCGCGGACACCTCGAGATCCTGCGCGCGACGCTGGCAGCCGGTGCGGACCTGAAGAGCACCAACCGCTACGGTGGCACCGCACTCATTCCAGCGGCCGAACGCGGGCACGTGGAGACCGTGGCGACGCTGATCGCGGCCGGTGTCGATGTGGATCACGTCAACAACCTGCAGTGGACCGCGCTGCTGGAGACGATCATCCTCGCCGATGGCGGCCCACGGCATGTCGAGATCGTCCGTCAGCTCATCGCAGCAGGCGCGGATGTGAACCTGCCCGACGGTGAAGGCGTGAGCCCGCTGCAGCATGCACGCCAGCGCGGCTACCGCGAGATCGACGCGATGCTGGTCGCCGCCGGCGCTCGCCAAGGCTGAGCCCCGCCTGGCGCGGGGCGACCCCCGAACGCCTTCTGCCTCAACGGTCGCGCCATCTTCCACTGGCGCCCCGGATGCGGCATCATGCCGCCCATTCGTTCCCTCCAGCCGCCGCCAGAGGAGTCCCTTCCTGCCTGGAGGCATTGCCGTGTCCGTCGTTCCGTTCCGTGTTGCCCCGATCCACCCGGGTCGCCGTCGTGCTGTTCCCGCGCTCTCCCCGCTGATGCAGGCGATGGCCTGCGTACTGGGCCTGGCCCTGTCCGCCTCGGCCGTGCAGGCCGACGAGGCGCCCAGTGGCGAGGCGCCCCCCAAGGAAGGCGCGCAGACCCTGCAGACGGTGCAGGTCACCGCCAACCAGCTCGGCACCGTGACCGAAGGCAGCGATTCGTATACGCCCGGCACGATCGCCACCGCGACCCGCCTGGTACTCAGCCCGCGCCAGACCCCGCAGTCGATCAGCGTGATCACCCGGCAGGAAATGAACGACTTCGGCCTCAACGGCATCGACGACGTCATGAAGGTCACGCCCGGCGTGAGCATCGTCACCTATGACAGCGAGCGCACCGAGTACTACGCGCGCGGCTTCGCGGTGCAGAACTTCCAGTACGACGGCATCCCGATGGCGCGTGATTCGGCGTACTCGGCCGGCAACACGCTCAGCGACATGGCCATCTACGACCGCATCGAAGTGCTCAAGGGCGCTACCGGCCTGCTCACCGGCATGGGCGACCCGGGCGCGACCATCAACCTGGTGCGCAAGAAGCCGACCCGCGACCTGGCCGGCAGCGCCACGCTGGGCGTGGGCTCGTGGGACAGCTATCGCGCCGAGGTCGATGTCGGCGGGCCGCTCACCGACAGTGGCCGCGTGCGCGGCCGCGTGGTCGGCGCCTATCAGGACAGGCATTCCAATGCCGACCACTACCAGCGCAGCAATGAGGTGTTCTACGGCATCCTCGAGGCCGACATCGGCGAGAGCACGTTGCTGACCGTCGGTGCCGATTACCAGGACAGCGATCCCGAGGGCTCCAGCTGGGGCGGCATTCCGCTGCTGGACAGCCAAGGCAACTTCAACACGATGCCGCGCTCGTTCAACAACGGCGCGCGCTGGAGCCGCTGGGGCCAGTACGCCCGCACCGGCTTCGCCACGCTGGAGCACACCTTCGGCAATGACTGGGTCGCCAAGCTGCAGCTCAACCACCAGGTCAACGGGTATGACGCCTCGCTGGGCGCCGCGGCCGGTGGCAATCCGGATCCGGTCACCGGTGAGGGCGTGAGCATGTGGCTGGGCCAGTACATCGGCAAGACCACCAGCAACGCGGCCGATCTGTACGTGAGTGGGAAGTTCGAGTGGTTCGGCCGCCAGCACGAACTGGTGGTCGGCGGCAGCGTGTCGCGCAAGCGCTGGGTCAACAACGGCTACTCGCCGCAGCCGGGCTATGTCAGCAGCGTTGCCGACTACTACGCCTGGACCGGCGATGTGCCCGAGCCGGACTGGCAGTGGGGCTACGGTGACAACCAGGTCACCCGCGAAAGCGGTGCCTACGTGGTGGGCCGTTTCGACCTGGCCGACCCGCTGAAGCTGATCGTCGGCAGCCGCATCGCCAACTATAAGTCTCCGGATACCGACGAGAGTGGCGTGGTCGTTCCGTACGCCGGCCTGGTGTACGACCTCAACCGCAACTTCTCGGTGTTCGCCAGCTACAGCACCATCTTCAAGCCGCAGGGCAACCAGGACGAACAGGGCCGGGTGCTGGATCCGATGGAAGGGCGCAGCTACGAGGCCGGCCTGAAGGCGGAGTTCTACGACGGCCGACTCAACGCCAGCGCGGCGGTGTTCCAGCTGGAGCAGGACAACTACGCACAACCGACCGGCGGCAGGACGCCGAGCGGCGGGATCGCCTATGAAGGCCTGATGGGGGTGCGCACCAAGGGCTACGAGCTGGAGGTGTCGGGTCAGCTGGCGCCGGGCTGGCAGGTCCAGGGCGGCTATGCGCACAAGATCGCGCGCCAGCAGTCCACCAAGGTCTCCACGCTGGAGCCGGAAGATCAGTTCAGCGTGCACACCAGCTACCGCCTCACCGGTGCAGCCGATGGCTGGAGCGTGGGCGGCGGCGCGCGCTGGCAGGGCAGCACCTTCGGCACCATCACCAACCCCGCCACCGGCGGGAGCCAGCTCCATCGCACCGAGCCGTACTGGCTGCTCGATGCCATGGCGCGCTATCAGTTCAACGACCAGCTGTCGGCGACGCTCAACGTCAACAATCTGCTGGACAAGCACTACTACACGATCTTCAGCTGGTACAGCACCTACACCTGGGGCGAGCCGCGCAACGTGCGGCTGACGCTGAACTACAAATTCTGATCCACGCAACGAACGACACCCCGGGCAACCGGGGTGTCTGCGTTTGAGGCCGGGTGGTTACAGCGCCAGCTCGAACACGATGACTTCCGCGTCGTTGGCGTTTTCCAGCGTCAGCTGTGCCTCGTCGCTGACCTGCAGTGCATCGCCGGTCTCCAGCGTGATGCCGTTGACCTGCAGCTGCCCGCGGGCGACCTGCACGTAGGCACCGCGGCGCGCGGCCAGTGGCAGGTGGACGCGGTCGTCGCCGTCCAGGATCGTGGCGTAGATGTTGGCGTCCTGGTGGATCAGCAGCGAACCCTCACGGCCATCGCGCGAGGCGATCAGGCGCAGCTGGCCGCGCTTGGTGTCCGGGGCGAAGTGGGTCTCCTGGTAGCTCGGGGTGATGTTCTCCTGGTCGGGGAACAGCCAGATCTGCAGGAAGTGCACCGCTTCGTCGGCCGAGTGGTTGAACTCGCTGTGGCTGACGCCGCTGCCGGCGCTCATGCGCTGCACGTCGCCGTAGCGCAGCACCGAGCCGGTGCCCATCGAGTCCTTGTGCTCCAGCGCGCCGCCGAGCACGTAGGAGATGATCTCCATGTTGCTGTGGCTGTGCGTGCCGAAGCCCTGGCCACCCTGGACGCGGTCTTCGTTGATCACCCGCAGCGGGCCGAAGCTGACGTAGCGCGGGTCGTAATAGTTGGCGAAGGAGAAGGTGTGCATGGAGTTCAGCCAGCCATGGTCGGCCTTGCCACGGGTGTTGCTCTTGCGGATCTGCAGCATGGGAATCTCCTTGGTGTTCGATGGTTTCGATGGCGGTCCGGGGCGGTCGCTGCCGTCCCCTTTCCTGTTGCGGCCAGTATCCGCTTGCTCCGCCGGCTTGAAAAACGGATAGTTTTGCAAGCCATCATCGAAAAATTCGAATGCTCAAGCTCAGCCTCGACGCCCTGCAGATCCTGGATGCCATCGACCGCCGGGGCTCGTTCGCCGCGGCCGGCAAGGCCCTGCACAAGGTGCCTTCGACCATTTCCTACACCGTGTCCAAGCTGGAAGAGGACCTGGGCGTGCAGCTGTTCGACCGGGTCGGGCCGCGCGCGCACCTGACCCCGGCCGGGGAGGCGCTGCTGGAAGAGGGGCGCCACCTGCTGCGGGCGGCGCGCGAGCTGGAGATGCGGGTGCGGCGGGTGGCCTCCGGGTGGGAGGCCGAACTGACCGTGGCGGTCGACTCGATGTTCGTGCCGGCACTGCTGGCCGAGGACGTGCGCGCTTTCAATGCGGTGGCCGAACAGACCCGGATGCGGCTGATCAGTGAATCGCTGTCGGGCACCTGGGAGGCGCTGCTGGACCGGCGCGCGGACCTGCTGGTCGGCGCGGCAGGCGAGGGGCCCAGTGGCGGGGGCTACGTGGTCGAGCCGATGGGCGTGGTGCGTTTCGTGTTCGCGGTGGCGCCCTCGCACCCGTTGGCCACCGCGCCCGAGCCGCTGGGCCGCGAGCAGCTGGCCGGCCACTGTGCGATCGCCGTGGCCGATTCGGCGCGGCGGCTGCTGCCGCGCACGGTCGGGCTGCTGATGGGGCAGGAGACCGTCACCGTGCCGGACATGGTCAGCAAGTTCCGCCTGCAGTGTGCGGGCCTGGGGTTCGGCTTCCTGCCCGAGCCGTATGTGCAGCAGGCAGTGCGCGAAGGGCGGCTGGTGATCCGGCAGGTCGAGGAGCCCAAGCCGGAAGAGACCTTCTGGCTGGCCTGGCGCACCGGCGAGGAGGGGGCAGCGCTGAAGTGGTGGCGCGAGCGGATGCAGCGCCCGGAGGTGCTGGCGGGCTGGTGGCCGACCATGGAGGCCTGGCTGGGCTAGTCAAGCTGAATCGTGGCCTCGCTGTCATCGGATGGTCATCTGGATGCGATAGAGCGCCGTCGGCGTGATCGGTAACCTGCCCGACTCGTCTGGTTTTCGCACATCTCCCCATGAAACGCTTGCTGCTGTTGCTGCTGGCCGGGGCTGGCCTGTGGCTGGCTGCCTGCTCCTCCCTGACCTCCACCGCTGCCTCGACCTCGTTGAGCGATCGGCTGATCGCGCCGGGTGGCGTGTCCACGCTGCTGGACACCGCGCGCATCGCCGAAGCGGTGGACAGCGTGCCCAACCGGCACGGCCTCGTGACCGGCCGCGCGGGCGTGCCGATCTTCTGGCGGGCCTTCGACCCGGGGCAGTACGGGGTGCGCTACGAATACCTGGCCCAGCAGCACGAGAACGGCGAGCCGCTGCGCACCGGCATGGCGCTGGACCTGCCGCATCCGTTCCAGCCGCAGGCGCCACGCGGCACGGTGGTGCTGCTTCACGGCTGGATGATGAACGGTGATGCGATGCTGCCGTGGTCACTGCAGTTGGCGCAGTCCGGCTACCGCGTGGTCACCATCGACCTGCGCAACCACGGTCATTCCGGCGCCGGCCCGTCCGGCTACGGCACCTTCGAATCGGATGACGTGGTCGATGTCATCGCGGCGTTGAAGGCGCGTGGCGAGGTGGTCGGGCCGCTGTACCTGTTCGGCGTTTCCTACGGTGCGGCCACGGCGCTGTTCACCGCCGACAAGCTCGGCGACCAGGTCACCGGCGTGGTGGCGATGGAGTCCTTCGCCAATGCTGGCGATGCGATCCGCAGCATGATCCCGCACCTGATGTCGCTGCAGCCGACCGCATGGAAGGCGCAGGCCATGGCGGCCTACGGGCGCTGGCGCTATGGCGGGCAGGATATCGACCAGGTGATCGCCGCCGCCAGCCAGCGCCTGGATCTGGACCTGGATCGCGTCGACGTCACCCGCGCGCTGGCCGACAGCCGCGCCTGCGTGCTGCTGCTGCACGGGCAGGACGATGCGCACGTGCCGGTCGGGCAGGGCCGCCGCCTGGCCGCCGCAAGCCCGCGCGTGCATTACATCGAGATGCGTGGCGAAGACCACATCACCCTCCCGCTGCGGGTGGACCTGCTGGGCGGCGTGGTGGACGACTGGCTGGCGCATGACGACCACGCCGGTGGCGCGTGCCCGGCGCCGGAGCTGCCCGGTGAAGCCGATCTCATGGCGATGCAGGCGGCCCAGGCACCCGCACCGCAGGGATGACCCCCGGTAGTGCCGGCCGCTGGCCGGCGCCAACGCAAAAAAAAACAGCAACCGATGGCTGCTGTCTTCGTCGATGCAATGGTGCGCCCGGAGAGATTCGAACTCCCGACCGCCTGGTTCGTAGCCAGGTACTCTATCCAACTGAGCTACGGGCGCATTTGCATTGTCTGGTTGTGTGTCCTGCCGCGCGTGTCGCCACGTTCGACGGGAAGGCAGGCGAGCCTGCCGTTCGATGTAATGGTGCGCCCGGAGAGATTCGAACTCCCGACCGCCTGGTTCGTAGCCAGGTACTCTATCCAACTGAGCTACGGGCGCATTTACATCGAATTTTCATTGCTGATACCGACGGCGAAATCGATACCCTGTTGATGGTGCGCCCGGAGAGATTCGAACTCCCGACCGCCTGGTTCGTAGCCAGGTACTCTATCCAACTGAGCTACGGGCGCGTCAACAGGAGCGGAATTATGCGGATCGGCGTCGCATTCGTCAACGGTTTTTGTGAAGGTCTTCATTCAAATGAATGAAAAAGGCGCTCCACCACGGCTTCCGGCGTTTTCATCCACGCGAAGTGATCGGCACGCGCACCCAGCATCTGCGCACTGATCACGCTGAGCTGCGCACGCATGCCCGGCATCTTGGCCAGCAGGCCCTGCATCGATCCCGTCGGGGCCAGCCAGTCGGCCGCCATCACCACCGCGGTGGCCTGGCCGCGCAGGTCGCGCATGCCGGCCTCCAGATCGGCCGCCATGCCGACGGCCGCGTAATGGTTGTTGAGGCCCACGCGCGACCAGTCGCGGATCAACCCGCGTGCCTCGGTGCCGCCAAAGCCGAGCTTCTTGCCGTGCAGGACCCCCTGGCGCTGGGCCAGCCAGGGCAGGAAGCGATATACCAGCGGCAGCATCCAGCCACGCGGGGCAGGGAAGGTGCGCCAGTACGGCGTGCCGCTGGCCACCAGCCAGATGCGGCCAAAACGCTGCGGATGCAGCCCCGCGAAGCAGCAGGCGAGCTGGCCGCCGAGACTGTGGCCGCCGATGATCAACGGTGTTTCAGATTCCCCTGGCACGTTTGCGAGGCTCGCCGGCAGGTCCTGCTCGAGGATTTCCCGATAGCCCCAATCCTGCGTGCGCGAGGGCCGCAGGCAGCTGCTTCCATTGCCACGCCACTCGTGCAGGTACACCGCGATGCCGCGTGCGGCCAGCGCCTCGGCGAAGGGCAGGTAGTGCCGCGCGGCGACACCCAGCGCAGGCAGCCACAGCAGCCGCGCGCGGGGCTGCACGGGGACGCGCGCCAGCAGCTCGAAGCGATGGCCGTCTGCGGCCTGCACGGGCAGGGGCGAGGCGTCGATCATGCCGGGCGTGCCGCACCGAAGTGGTCGATCACCAGCACCTCGCTGCGGCCGGGGTAATAGCCGCCCTGCAGCCCGCGCGCGACGTAATCGATGGCCGCCTCGCAGGCGTTCGGCAAGGACAGCCCCTGGCACAGTTGCGCGGCGATGGCCGAGGCCAGCGTGCAGCCGGTGCCGTGCGCATCCACGGGCAGCCGCGTATGGATGAACTCTTCGCGGGTCACACCGTCGAAGTAGCGATCGATCACGCGGCTGCCTTCGTCCAGATGGCCGCCCTTGAGCAGTACCGCACCGGCGCCCAGTTCGAGCAGCGCGTCGGCGGCATCCTCTGCGTCTTCGGCGGTAACGATGCGGCGGCCGAGCAGCAGCTCCGCTTCGGGTGTGTTGGGCGTCAGTAGCGTGGCCAGCGGGATCAGGCGGGTGCGCATCGCCGCCAGTGCACTGTCCTCCAGCAGCTTGGCGCCGCTGGTGGCGACCATCACCGGATCCAGCACCACGTGCGGTGGCCGGTGCTTTTCCAGTGCGTCGGCGACCAGGCGTATCACTTCGGCGTTGGCCAGCATGCCCAGCTTCACCGCATGGATGTCGAAATCGGCGAAGCAGGCATCGATCTGCGCCTGCAGGAAATCCAGCGGCGGCACGTGCACGGCGATGACGCCACGGGTGTTCTGCGCGGTCAGCGCGGCGATCGCGGAGAGCCCATGCACGCGATGGGCGGCGAAGGCCTTCAGGTCGGCCTGGATGCCGGCACCCCCGCCGGAATCGGAGCCGGCGATGGTGAGGGCGGAAACGGGGCTGGACGGTGTCATGCCTCGATTGTGCAATGTTTGCCGCGGCATTGCTGCCGCGCCCTCAGCGTGCCCGCAGCAGCGCCCACTGCCGGTACAGCACGTAGCCGAGCCCGGTGCCGCCGGTCAGCAGAGCCGGGGCGAGCAGGGCGTCATAGCCGAAGCGCAGGAACAGCCAGGCGCCGATCACGCCGCCGGCCAGGAAACCACTGATGATCAGTCCGCTCAGGGTCAGGCGCCGGATCGGCAGCGGCAGGCCGCGCAGAAGATGGCCCAGGCCGATGCCCAGGTCGGTGAACATGCCGCTGAGATGGGTGGTGCGCACCACCGCGCCACTGAAGGTGGTCGCCATCGCGTTCTGCAGGCCGCAGGCCATCGCCGCCGCCAGTGCACCCCAGATCTGCTGCTGCTTGAACAGCGGGATCGCGATCAGCAGCAACACCGATTCCAGCGCCAGCACCACGCCATAGCGTCGGCCCAGCTGCAGGCCGCTGTCCTGGATGATCATGCCGCTGAGCGTGGCACCTGCACAGAATGCGATCAGCAGCCCCCATAGAGGCGCGACCACCCGCCAGTCCCGCTGGGCGAGCGCCATGCCGAGCTGGCTGGTGGTGCCGGTCATGTGGCTCACCGCCTGGTGCTCGAACCCCAGGAAGCCGACCACGTTGACCATCCCGGCCACGCAGGACAGGGCGATCGCCCCGATCCAGACCCAGGTGGGCAACCGGATGCTCATCCGGCGTGCGCGGTGGAGGTCACGGCACGATCAACGACCCGGGGGGCGGGCCGTTGAACTGCACATCCGAGAAGCTGCCGCTGGCCGGATCGAACAGCGCGCCCCAGAACTGCGCGCCACCATCGCAGACCCGGATCGCTTCGCGGGCCGGATCGATGTCGGCGTCATCGGGCAGATGGAAGGCATTGAGGTAGATCAGCTTGCGTCCGCTCATTTCGATGCCGACGTACTGGCGATCGAAATCGGCAGCCTTTGGCACCTGCGCCTCCAGCGTCGGCAATGCGGCCTCCAACTGCTCGACCTCCTTGCGGCTGGGCGCCCAGTAACCGGTGACCCGCCCGGCCTCGCGGCCGGGACTGTCGCGCGAGCAGGTATCCAGCACCTGGGCGGCGACCACCGGTCGCGTCACCACCCAGGACTGGCCGGTCTTGATCGCGGTCGGGACGCTGGCGCCCGGCCGCGTATTGGCGGGCGTGCAGGCCGCCGCCAGCGCGGCAAGCGCCAGCGGCAGGACGGCACGTGACAGGGAACGGCTCACAACACCTCCGAAGCGTAATCGGCCAGGCGCGAACGCTCGCCACGACGCAGCGTGATGTGCGCGCTGTGCGGCCAGTTCTTGAAGCGGTCCACCGCGTAGGTCAGGCCCGAGGTGGTCTCTGTCAGGTACGGGGTATCGATCTGTTCGACGTTGCCCAGGCAGACGATCTTGGTGCCGGGGCCGGCACGGGTGATCAGGGTCTTCATCTGCTTGGGGGTGAGGTTCTGCGCTTCATCCAGGATCAGATAGCGCGACAGGAACGTACGGCCGCGCATGAAATTCAGCGAGCGGATCTTGATCCGGCTGGCGATCAGGTCGTTGGTCGCCGCACGGCCCCATGCGCCGCCTTCCTGGGTATGCGTGAGCACTTCCAGGTTGTCGGTCAGCGCGCCCATCCACGGCGTCATCTTCTCTTCCTCGGTACCGGGCAGGAAACCGATGTCCTCGCCGACGCTGACCGTCGCGCGGGTCATGATGATCTCGCGGTAACGCTGCTGGTCCATGGTCTGGGCCAGGCCGGCGGCGAGCGCGAGCAGGGTCTTGCCGGTGCCGGCGGTGCCGAGCAGGGTGACGAAATCGATCTCCGGGTCCATCAGCGCATTGAGCGCGAAGTTCTGTTCGCGGTTGCGCGCGCTGATGCCCCACACCGCGTGGCTGCCATGGCGGAAATCGTTGACCAGCGACAGCGTGATCTTGTCGCCGTCCATCTTGGCCACGCGCAGTTCGACTTCATCGTCGCCCGGCAGGTAGGCGTACTGGTTGGGATGCCAGTTCTCGTCTTCGCTGGCGATGATCTCGTAACTGGTGCGGCCCTTGTCGCTCCAGCTGCGCAGGTTGTCGGTGTGCTTCTTCCAGAAGTCTTCCGGCAGCTCGGTGGCACCGGTATAGAGCAGGCTGAAATCGTCCAGCGCGCGGTCGTTCTCGTAATCCTCGGACACGATGCCGGCGATCGCCGCCTTGATCCGCAGGTTGATGTCCTTGGAGACGAACACCACCGGGATGTCCGGCACCTGCTCTTTCAGCGCCAGGATCGCGCCGAGGATGGCGTTGTCGGGGATGACCGCGCCGAAGCTCTTGCCGGCCTCGAAGTGACTGGTCTGGAACCGCAGCAGGCCCACGCTCTGCTTGCCGCGCAGCTGCAGCCCGTTCGGGCGCTGCAGCGGGATGCCATCGGCCAGGTTGTCCAGGCCGGAGGCCTGCACCAGCTCATTGAGGAAACGGCTGACCTGGCGCGCATTGCGGCTCGCCTCGGTGGTGCCCTTCTTGCCGTTGTCCAGCTCTTCGATCACCTGCATCGGCAGGTAGACATCATGCTCCTCGAACTTGAACAGCGCGGTCGGATCGTGCATGAGCACGTTGGTATCCAGTACGTAGATGCGCTTGCCTCGGGTCATCGTCAATTCCTGGTGGCAGAACAGGGACAAGCCATCACGACCTGCGGGGCAGGGTGATGGCCATTGGGGGTGCCGGGTTGATCACTGGGCTTTCGCGGCCTTCAGGGCTTCAAGGACGGTGTCTGCGTGGCCGGCCACTTTGACCTTGCGCCACACCTGCACGATACGACTGTCCGGCGAAATGAGGAAGGTGCTGCGTTCGATGCCACGCACCTGCTTGCCGTACATGTTCTTCAGCTTGATCACGTCGAACGCGGTGCACAGCGCTTCGTCGCCATCGCTGATCAGCGGGAAGCCGAAGCCCTGCTTGGCGCAGAAGTTGTCGTGGGATTTGACCGAATCGCGGGAGACGCCGAAGACGCGGGCGCCGGCCTTCGTGAACTGCGGAAGCAGCGCGTTGAAATCGATGCCCTCGGTGGTGCAGCCCGGGGTGCTGTCCTTGGGATAGAAGTACAGCACCAGCCACTGGCCGGCCAGATCGCCGAGGGTGGTGGTCTCGCCGCCGGACAAGGCCAGCGGCAGTGCGAGGGTGGTGCTGTCCAGGGTGTCGCCGTCGTTCATGGGTTCCTTTCCGGATCCTGGGGTACGTCTACTACACCTGCATGAAACCCCGCGCGCCCGTGACGAACGCGCGAAACATCAGAACTTCATCGGATCCATGATCGCATCGAGGTTCAGGTGATCGCAGAACTCGAGGAAATCATCGCGCAGCGCGGCAATGTGCATGTTGGCCGGCACGCCGATGGTGACCTGCGCGGAGAACATTTCCGCACCGGTCTGCATCGCGCGGTAACGCGTGCTCTGCAGATTCTCGATGGTGATGCCCTGGCGGTCGAAGAAATCGGCCAGCTGGAAGAGGATCCCCGGCTTGTCGGCCGCGATCACTTCCACGATGTAGGGCAGCAGGTTGGACTGCGCCTGCTTGGCACCGGTGCGGTACCAGACCAGCTTCAGGCCTTCCTCGCGCTCGAGCCGGGTCAGCATCGCCTCCAGCTTGGCTACCGAATCCCACGAGCCGGTGGCCAGGGCGGTGACGGAGACGTCGCGACCGACCGTGGCCAGGCGGGCATCGACCAGATTGCAGCCACTGTCGGCGATACGCCGGGTCACAGGCAGCAGGGGGGACTCCGGATGCGTCGTATAGGCGTTGATCAGGAGGTGGTTTTCGGTCGGCGCAGGCCGCGGCGTGGTGTCGGTCAAGATGGTTCCGGGTGATGCAAGGTGAGTCTGAACGGCCGGACGACGGCACGTTCGCCGGAGTCCAGCATACTTGCCCGCGCTTTCGACCCGCAAGTAACATGCAACGTACATCTGGCCGGCGTTTACGCAGGCAGGGTGCCCCCTTTCTTCCGAGCACGATGTCCTTGTCCCTTTCCGGTCTCATCACCGCGCTGGCGACGCCCTTCCAGGCGAACGGCGCATTGGATCCCGACGGTTGGCAGCGCCTGCTGCATCTGCAACTGGAGGGTGGTGTTCACGGTGTCGTAGTAGCCGGTTCGACCGGTGAAGCGGCGGCCCTGTCCGACGACGAATACGACCAGCTGCTGCGCAGTGCGGTCAAAACCGTGGCCGGGCGCATTCCGGTGCTGGCCGGGACCGGGCTGTCGGGGACGGCCAAAACCATCGAGCAGACCCGCCGGGCGGCCGCCAATGGCGCCACCCACGCGCTGGTAGTGACCCCGCCGTACGTGCGCCCGACCCAGGCCGGCCTGATCGCGCATTACCGCGCGGTGGCCGACCAGGGCGGCCTGCCGGTCATCCTGTACAACGTGCCCGGGCGCACCGGCTGCGACATGCTGCCCGAAACCGTGGCCGAGCTGGCCCGCCACCCGAACATCGTGGGCATCAAGGAAGCGGTCGGCGATGTCGGCCGGGTCCATGCGCTGCTGGCCCTGCGTTCGCCGGACTTCGTCATTCTCAGTGGCGACGATGGCACCGCCGCGCGCTCTATCCTGTCCGGCGTGGATGGCCTGATCTCGGTCGGCTCCAACGCGCTGCCGGGGGCCTACCGCCGGATGTGCGACCTGGCCGCGGCCGGAGAGCGCGAGGCGGCCGAGGCGTGGGATGCCCGTCTTGAGCCCTTCCATGAATTCTGCGGCGTGGAGTCCAACCCGATCCCGGTGAAGGACCTGCTGCGCCGGATCGGCATTGGTGACGGCCTGCGCCTGCCGCTGCTGCCCTTGTCCGCGGCCCATCACGCCGCTGCCGAACACCTGGCCACCGATATCGGTGCGCTGGAAGCACTATCCAACCACTGATGACAGTGGTCACCCAGGAGATTCCCATGCGTCAATCCGTTTCCGCCTTCCGCGTGCTGTCCTTCGCGATCCTGGCTACCGCCACCCTCATCGGCACCACCGGTTGCTTCAAGCGCGGCGCCAAGGGCGACTACGCTCTGGCCCCGGACGTCCGTCCGCTGGAAGTGCCGCCGGATCTGAACGTCCCGGCCGGCCAGGCCGCCGCCACCGCTGCCACCAGCTCCTCGCTGGCCTCGCAGGCCGCGCGTCCGGCCCCGGCCTCGACCCAGGCTGCCGCCAACAATGCCGGTTTCACCGTGCCGGGCACCAAGGAAGAGGTGTTCGCCAAGGTCGGCACCGCGCTGGAGTCCGTTGAAGGCGTGAAGATCGCCAGCAAGGCCCAGCTGCTCGGTTCCTACGACGTGGCCTTCGAAGGCAGTGACTTCCTGGTCCGCGTGGTCGCCGTCGATGCCGGTGCCTATGTCTCCGCCGTGGATCCGCGTGGCCTGCCGGCGACCGCCGCAGCCCCGACCAAGCTGCTGGGTGAGCTGAAGGCGAAGCTGGCTCCGTAACCGGACCGTCTCAGAGAAACGAAAAAGGGCGCCCTCGGCGCCCTTTTTCGTTGCCGCCAGAGCCCGGAGGCTCAGCGTTCCAGCAGCTTCAGCTTGTCCGGCTTGCCGTCCCATTCGCCGGCATCGGCGGGCGGGTCCTTGCGCACAGTCAGCACCGGCCAGGCCTGGGCCAGTTCGGCGTTCAGCGCCACGAACGCTTCCTGCCCGGCGGGCACGTCGTCTTCGGGGAAGATCGCGTTGACCGGGCACTCCGGTTCGCACAGGGTGCAATCGATGCACTCATCCGGGTCGATCACCAGGAAGTTGGGGCCTTCATGGAAGCAATCCACGGGGCACACTTCCACGCAATCGGTGTGTTTGCACTTGATGCAGTTTTCGGTGACGACAAAAGGCATGGCTGGATCTGGATCCGACAGTAAGCCGGACAATTCTAGAACAGGTTGGTCCGCGGCGCGGGATCGGATCGTGGCTCAAACCCCGAAATGCCCTCGGCGCAAGGCTCAGGACCAGCGGAAGGGCTGCTCGGGCAGGCCCGCGATGCCGGTTTCCAGCGCAAACACGCCGCCCGCGCGGGGGCTGGCCGCCAGTTCCGCGTCGGTGTGGTCGAGCCGGGAGCTGGTGATCATCAACTGCCGCAGCGACGGCCCACCGAGTGCGACGCAGGTCGGGTTCCGCACCGGCAGCAGTACGACCCGGTCGACCTGGCCGTCAGGTCGATAGCGCACTACGCGGGAGGCCCGCCACTGCGCGTTCCAGACGCCGCCTTCGGCATCGACGATGGCGCCATCGGGCTCCCAGCCCGGATCGGGCAGGGCAGCGAACAGGCGGGGTGGGCCGCAGTGCGCGCGCTCGGCGTCGTAGTCGCAGCACCACAGCGCCGGGCGCACCGAATCGCAGAAGTACATCGTGGCGCCGTCCGCGCTGAAACAGATCGCGTTGGGGATCACGACGGCGGGCAGGTTCAGTTCGCGCAGGCCGTGCCGCATCGAGAACTGGTAGTAGCGGCCGAGCGGCGCACGCGCCGGATCCTCGCTCATGGTGCCGAACACCAGGTTGCCGGCGCGGTCGGTCCGGCCGTCATTGCTGCGCGTGTCCGCGACCTCGGGCTGCACATCGGCCAGCCATTCCAGGGGTGGTGCGGGGGCATCGCCATCGCGGTCGAGATCCAGGCGCTGCAACGAACCGGCCAGCGCGATCAGCAGGCGGCCGTCCTCGCCCTCGGCCAGGCAGCCGGGGCGGTCGGGCAGCGACCAGCTGCGGTGGCTGCCATCGGCGGTACGGTACTGCCACAGGCGGCGCTCGCTGATGTCCACCCAGAACAGGCATTGCCGCCGCGGCGACCAGAGTGCACCTTCGCCATGAGTGCAACGGCTGTCGACCAGCAGGGAGGCATCCGCGACAGCGGTGGACGGTGTGGCGACGGCATCGGGCATGGGGCAGGTCTCACGACAGCAGGGGCTGCCGCATTCTGCCATCCGGCCGATCAATCCCGTGTGCGCTGCAGGTGTGAGAATCTGGTCCCCCGTTCCTGCTGCGCGGATCCGCAGCGTCCCTTCAACCCAGGGTTTCCCATGTCCAGTGCTTCGCTCAGCAGTCCCCGCGCCGGCAGCGGCGAGAACACCGGCTTCATCATCCTGATCAGCTGCGTGGCCACCATCGGTGGCTTCCTGTTCGGGTTCGACAGTGGCGTGATCAACGGCACCGTGGATGGCCTGAAGGACACCTTCCAGTCCAGTTCGGCCGGGATCGGCTTCGAGGTCGCCTCGATGCTGCTCGGCTGCGCGATCGGTGCGTTCTTCGCGGGCCGCCTCGGCGACCGGCTCGGTCGTCGCGGCGTGCTGATCATCGCCGCGGTGATGTTCCTGTTCTCCGCCCTGGCGGCCGGGGCGGCACACAGCTCCGCAGTGTTCATCATCGCCCGGGTCATCGGCGGCTTCGCGGTCGGTGCGGCCAGCGTGATGTCGCCGGCCTACATCGCCGAGGTCGCCTCGGCCCGGTATCGGGGGCGGCTGGCGACGGTGCAGCAGATCGCGATCATCAGCGGCCTGTTCTGCGCCTTCCTCAGCAACTATCTATTGGCCAAGGCGGCCGGTGCCTCCACCGAGGCGCTGTGGCTGGGGCAGGCGGCATGGCGCTGGATGTTCTGGATGCAGGCCATTCCCTCGCTGCTGTTCCTGTGCCTGCTGCTGGTGATCCCGGAGAGCCCGCGCTTCCTGGTGGTCAAAGGGCGCCGTGACCAGGCCCTGGCGGTGCTGACCCGTCTGTACGGTGCGGCCGAGGCCCAGGCCAAGATCACCGAGATCGAAGGCTCGCTGTCCCGGGACCAGCATCGCCCGACCTTCTCCGACCTGGTCAGCAAGGCCACCGGCAGGCTGCGTCCGATCGTCTGGATCGGTATCGGCCTGGCGGTGTTCCAGCAGCTGGTCGGCATCAACGTCGTCTTCTACTACGGCGCGGTGCTGTGGCAGGCGGTTGGCTTCTCCGAGAACGACGCGCTGCTGATCAACGTGCTGTCCGGAGCGCTGAGCATCGGCGCCTGCCTGATCACCGTGGTCCTGATCGACCGTATCGGGCGCAAGCCGCTGCTGTGGATCGGCTCGGTCGGCATGGCGGTCTCGCTGGCGCTGGTCACCTTCGCCTTTGCGAGTGGCTCGCTCGATGCCGGCGGCAAGCTGCAGTTGACCGACGGCATGGGCACGCTGGCGCTGGTGGCCGCCAACGTCTACGTGATCTTCTTCAACATGTCCTGGGGCCCGGTGATGTGGGTGATGCTGGGCGAGATGTTCCCCAACCAGATCCGCGGCTCGGGGCTGGCGGTGGCCGGCGCGGCGCAGTGGACCGCCAACTTCGCCATCACCGTGTCCTTCCCGGTCCTGCTGGCCAGCATCGGCCTGGCCGGCGCCTACGGCATCTATACGGTCGCGGCGGTGATCTCGGTGTTCTTCGTGCTCCGCTTCGTCAAGGAGACCAAGGGCAAGGAACTGGAGCAGATGGAGGGCTGAGCCGCTTCCGACGGCCCTGCGCGCAGGGCAGGGGCCGGGTCGGGGAGCGTGCTCCCCGGATCCGGGCCGGGCGGGGCAGGAGCGACAACCCGGGCCCGGAACGCAAAAAACCCCGCCGTGGCGGGGTCTTTGGCTTTCTGCACCGCGACTGGTGCTCCCTAGGGGACTCGAACCCCTGTTTTAGCCTTGAGAGGGCCACGTCCTAACCATTAGACGAAGGGAGCAGGCTTTGTCGCGAACTGCGCAGCGCGCTAGTATATGGACCTAGATGCCATTGGGCAATCCCGAAAACTCAACCGGAAGCGCCAACATCAATTCCTCTGCTACATCACCGTTCAGCCTGCGCGTGATCCCGCGCGATCAGCACAACATCTCCCGCAAGGACATCAGCCCGAACGCCCTGCGCGTCCTGTACCGGCTGCGTGATTCCGGGTTTGCCGGTTACCTGGTCGGCGGCGCCGTCCGCGATCTGCTGGTGAACGGCCACCCCAAGGATTTCGACGTCGCCACCGACGCGACGCCCGAGCAGGTCAAGCAGTTGTTCCGCAACTGCCGGCTGATCGGCCGCCGCTTCCGCCTGGCGCACGTGGTGTTCGGCCGCGAGATCATCGAGGTCGCCACCTTCCGCGCCAACATCGACGATGGCAGCGGCGACCGTGAGATGGAAAACGGCATGCTCGTGCGCGACAACGTGTACGGCAGCATCGAAGACGACGCGATCCGCCGCGACTTCACCTGCAACGCCCTGTACTACGCGATCGAGGATTTCTCGGTGCGCGATTACACCGGTGGCTTTGAAGACGTGCAGGCACGCCTGATGAAGCTGATCGGCGACCCCGAGCAGCGTTACCAGGAAGACCCGGTGCGCATGCTGCGCGCGGTGCGCCTGGCGGCCAAGCTGGGCTTCCAGATCGAAGAGGCGACCGCCGAGCCGCTGCCGCGCCTGGCCAACCTGCTGGCGGAGGCCGCCCCGGCGCGCCTGTTCGAGGAAGTGCTCAAGCTGTTCCTATCCGGGCACGGCGTGGCCAGCTTCGAAGGCCTGGAGCGTTACGGTCTGCTCGACGTCATGTTCCCGGAAAGCGCCGCCGCCCTGCGCAGCAACCGCAGCGGTGCGCTGCGCCGGATGGTCATCGAAGGCCTGCACAACACCGATCTGCGCGTGGCCAACGATGAACCGGTGTCGCCGTCGTTCCTGTTCGCGCTGCTGCTGTGGCCGGCCTTCTGCCGCGCCCTGGCCAGCCTGCAGAAGCAGGGCGTCGCACTGGAAGAGGCACAGCGCCGCGCCGCGGATCGCGTGACCCTGCACCAGCTGACCACGATCGCCCTGCCGCGCCGCTTCTCGCTGCCGATGCAGGAAATCTGGCTGCTGCAGGGCCGCTTCGCCTCGCGCCAGCGCAAGCGCGTGATCCGTACGTTGACCCACCCGCGCTTCCGCGCCGCCTACGACTTCCTGGTCCTGCGCCAGGTCGCCTCCAGCGAGCATGAAGCGGACGTGGCGTTCTGGCGCGAGGCCCAGCTGCAGTCCGGTACCGAGCTCGACTCGGCCCTGGATGCGGCCCAGGCCGACGGCGAAGGCGAAGACGGTGCACCGCGCAAGCGTCGCCGCCGCCGTCGTCGTCCCGGTGGAGTGGCAGGCGAGTAAGCCGTGACCCTGGCCTGTATCGGATTGGGCGCCAATCTCGGGGACGCCGCGCAGACCCTGCGCGATGCGTTCCAGGCGCTGGCGGTGCTGCCGCAGACCACGTTGCGCGCGTGCTCGCAGCTGTACCGCACGCCGGCCTGGGGCAACGAAGACCAGCCGGCGTTCGTGAATGCCGCCGCGGTGCTCGATACCGCGCTGCCCGCGCCCGCGCTGCTGGAGGCGTTGCTGGAGATCGAGCGCCAGTTCGGCCGTGTGCGCGATCCGGCCGTGCACTGGGGCCCGCGCGCGCTGGACCTGGACGTGCTGCTGTACGGCGAGGAGATCATCGATCTGCCGCAGCTGCAGGTGCCGCATCCGTATCTGCACGCGCGTGCGTTCGCGCTGCTGCCGCTGGCCGAGATCGCGCCGGACGCCACCATTCCCGGGCACGGCCGCGTGCGGGATGCTGTGATGCGGGTCGAGGCCTGCGGGATCTCTTCAATAGGAGGATAATGCGGGGCTTATCGCCACCGGTTATCAGCTCATGAGTACCCACGCAGACAGCAAGCCCTGGACCGTCCCCGCATTGGCGGAGGCCAAGCGCACTGGGCAGAAGCTGGTGATGTTGACCGCCTACGATGCCGGGTTCGCCCGCAGCTTCGACGCCAACGGCGTGGACCTGATCCTGATCGGCGACTCGCTGGGCATGGTGGTGCAGGGGCACGATTCGACCCTGCCGGTGACCACCGACGACATGGTCTATCACACCCGCGCCGTGGCCCGCGTGCTGCAACGCGCGCTGCTGGTCGCAGATCTGCCGTTCGGCGCCGACGCGACGCCCGAGCGCGCGCTGGATGCCTCGCTGCGCCTGCTTCAGGCCGGTGCGGAGATGGTCAAGATCGAAGGTGCCGGCTTCAAGCTGGACATCATCCGTTACCTGGTCGAGCGCGAGATTCCGGTCTGCTCGCATCTGGGCCTGACGCCGCAGTCGGTGCTGCGCCTGGGCGGTTACCGCGTGCAGGGCCGTGGCGATGCCGCCCAGCAGCTGCGCGACGACGCCAAGGCCGCGGTCGCCGCCGGCGCCAGCCTGGTCGTGCTCGAATGCGTGCCGACGCCGGTGGCTGCCCAGGTCACTGCGGACATCAGTGTGCCCACCATCGGCATCGGTGCCGGCCCGCAGTGCGATGGCCAGGTGCTGGTGCTGCATGATTTCCTCGGCCTGGACAGCGGCCACCGCCGTCCCAAGTTCGTCAAGGATTTCCTTGCCGAAGGCGGGTCGGTTGCCGGTGCGGTCCGTGCCTACGCCGACGCCGTGCGCGACGGCTCCTTCCCCGACGCAGAACACGCCTACGCCTCATGATCGAAACCGTCACCGAACTGTCCCGTCTGCGCGCCGTCGTCAACGGCTGGAAGCGCGAGGGCCTGCGCGTCGCGCTGGTCCCGACCATGGGCAACCTGCATGCAGGTCATTATTCGCTGGTCACGCTGGCCCGGCAGTATGCCGACCGCGTGGTCTCCAGCGTGTTCGTCAATCCGACCCAGTTCGGCCCGAACGAGGATTTCACCCGCTATCCGCGTACGCCCGAAGCCGACACCACCGGCCTGGAGCAGGCCGGGTGCGATGTGCTGTGGCTGCCCACCGTTGAATCGATGTACCCGTTCGGCGTCGAGCTGGCGGCCAGCGTCAACGTGCCGGGCATCAGCGGCCTGCTCGAGGGCGCGCACCGCCCGGGCCATTTCGATGGCGTCTGCACCGTGGTCTCGCGCCTGTTCAACCAGGTCCAGCCGGACGTGGCGGCCTTCGGCAAGAAGGATTACCAGCAGCTGGCGGTGATCCGCCAGATGGTGGAAGACCTGGCCTTCCCGATCCAGATCGTCGGGGGCGACATCGTGCGTGAAGACGACGGCCTGGCGATGAGCTCGCGCAACCAGTACCTCAACGCCGAGCAGCGCCCGGTCTCGACCAGCATCCACCAGGTGCTGCTGGGAATGCGCGAAGGCTTCATCGCCGGCAAGAGCCGCAGCCTGATCGAGGCCGAGGCGGCCGCCGCACTGCAGGCGGCGGGCTTCCAGGTCGACTACGCCGTGGTGCGCCTGCCGGACCTGTCCGAGCCGGCCGATGCCAACGACGGCACCCGCGTAGCGCTGATCGCCGCGCGGATCGGCAACACCCGGTTGATCGACAACCTGGAGTTCTGAGGGGGCTGCGGCCCCCGGTGGACGGGTAGGGCCACGCCACGCGTGGCTGCTCCAGGGGGCGACCCGTCCCGCTGGTGCCCCCGCGTTCCGCCGATGTGACCCGCGATCCCGCGCAGCCACCCATGGGGTGGCCCTTACCGGGGCGGCGGGGCGGCCTGAAGATGCTGAACGGTGGGCAGCGCCCTCCCGGGACCGGCGCCGCGCGCCCTGCCGCCGATCCAGCGGGTGCTAGAATTTCCCTTTCCTTTACCGTTGTCCCGTCGCCATGCACCTGTCCCTGCTGAAGACCAAGATCCACCGCGCCACCGTCACGCATTCCGAGCTGAACTACGAAGGTTCCATCGCCATCGATGACAACCTGCTGGCTGCCACCGGCATCCGTGAGTTCGAGCAGGTGCACATCTGGGACGTCACCAACGGTGCGCGTTTCTCCACCTATGCCATCCGCGCCGAAGCCGGCAGCGGCGTGGTGTCGCTCAACGGTGGCGCCGCGCGCCACGTGCAGGTGGGCGACATCATCATCATCGCGGCCTTCGCCAGCATGAGCGAAGAAGAAGCTGACAGCTTCAAGCCGAAGTTGGTATATGTGGACGGCAAGAACCAGATCTCCCACACCAACGACACGATCCCGACACAGGCCGCATGACACAGCACAACGGATTCGACCCGCTTCATTCCCATGCCCAGCGCCTGCGTGGCGCGAGCATCCCTTCGTTGATCGCCGCCGAACCGGGCCGCGCACAATCGCTGGGGCTGCGGGTCGGTCCGTTGTACGTCAATTTCGCGCGGCAGAAGTACGACCGCGCGGCGTTGGACGCACTGCTGCAGCTGGCCGCCGAGCGCGATGTCGCCGGCGGCTTCCAGCGCCTGTTCCGCGGTGAAACGGTCAACGTGACCGAACGCCGCGCGGCACTGCACACTGCGCTGCGGGGGGACGCCAGCGGCGCACCGGTGGCCGGTGAGGCCTTCGCTACCGCCGCGCAGGTGCGCCAGCAGATGGGCGAGCTGATCGCCGCGCTGGAAGCCACCAACATCACCGATATCGTCAGCGTCGGCATCGGCGGCTCGGACCTCGGTCCGCGGCTGGTGGCCGATGCGCTGCGTCCGGTCACCGGCGCACGCTTCCGCGTGCATTTCGTTTCGAATGTGGACGGCGCGGCGATGCAGCGCACGCTGGCCACGCTGGACCCGGCCACCACCGCCGGCATCCTGATCTCCAAGACCTTCGGCACCCAGGAAACCCTGCTCAACGGGCAGATCCTGCACGACTGGCTGGGCGGCAGCGAGCGCCTGTATGCGGTCAGCGCCAATCCGGAGCGTGCGGCCAAGGCCTTCTCGATCGCCGCCGGCCGCGTGCTGCCGATGTGGGACTGGGTCGGCGGGCGCTATTCGCTGTGGTCGGCGGTCGGTTTCCCGATCGCACTGGCAATCGGCTTCACGCGCTTCGAGCAGCTGCTCGAGGGCGCGGCGCAGATGGACGAACACGCGCTGACCGCACCGCTCGCGCAGAACCTGCCGGTGCTGCACGCGCTGACCGACATCTGGAACCGCAACCTGCTCGGCCATGCCACGCATGCCGTGATGACCTACGACCAGCGCCTGGCGCTGCTGCCGGCCTACCTGCAGCAGCTGGTGATGGAAAGCCTGGGCAAGCGCGTGCAGCTCGATGGCAGCCCGGTCGCCAGCGACACCGTGCCGGTGTGGTGGGGCGGGGCGGGCACCGATGTGCAGCACAGCTTCTTCCAGGCGCTGCACCAGGGCACCAGCGTGATCCCGGCCGATTTCATCGGCTGCGTGCACAACGATGATCCCTACGTGGTCAACCACCAGGCGCTGATGGCCAACCTGCTGGCGCAGACCGAAGCGCTGGCCAACGGCCAGGGCAGCGATGATCCGCACCGCGAGTATCCCGGCGGCCGCCCGAGCACGCTGATCCTGCTCGACGCGCTGACCCCGCAGTCGCTGGGGGCGCTGATCGCGATGTACGAACACGCCGTGTACGTGCAGTCGCTGATCTGGAACATCAACGCCTTCGACCAGTTCGGCGTGGAGCTGGGCAAGCAGCTGGCCAGCCAGTTGCTGCCCGCGCTGCAGGGCCAGGCGCATGCGATCACCGACCCGGTGACGCTGGAACTGCTGGGCCGGCTCAAGGGCTGAGCATCGTCTCATCCCGTGCCATCACGAACCGCCGGCCTGTCCGGCGGTTCTGCGTTGTGGCCTCCGGACCGCATCTCGTTGTACGCGGTGTCCTGGCAGCCGCGATCACCCGCATGCGGCAAACGAAAACGGCGACCTTCGGGTCGCCGTTTCTGTGTCATGCCGCGTGGTGGGAAGGGCGCCTCACCGGCTCGGATCGCGCTCCGGGCTCGGCCGTTTGGCCAGCTTGCGCTGCAGCGAGCGCCGGTGCATGCCGAGCAGGCGCGCAGCGGCGGAGACGTTGCCACCGGTCTCATGCATCGCCTGCTGGATGTGTTCCCACTGCAGCCGGCTGATCGGCGTCATCGCATCCGGCGGCTCCATGTCGCCATCGTCGGCCGGGCCATCGTCTTCCTCGCCGAGCGCGCGCAGGATCATCGGCACCGTGGCCGGCTTGGGCAGATAGTCGTCCGCGCCGAGCTTGATCGCCTCCACCGCGGTGGCGATGCTGGCATAGCCGGTCACCAGCAGGATCCGCATGTCTTCGCGCAGGGCGCGCAGCGGCTGGATCAGGGCCAGGCCGGATTCGGTGCCGAGCTTGAGATCGATCAACGCGTAGGCCGGCGGCTGTTGGCGCGCCAGCAGCAGCGCCGAGGCGGTGTCGCTGGCGGTCACGGTTTCCAGTCCCTTGCGGGCCAGGCTGCGCTGCAGCGTGCGCAGATAGAGTTCGTCGTCGTCGACCAGCAGGCCATGGCTCGCCAGGCCGGGCGCCGGAGTGAAGGTGGTCATGCGGAAGTCTCCCGTGGGGACAGAGGCAGGCGGAAGCCGACGCGGGTGCCGGCGCCCTTGGCCGGGCGCATCCACAGCTCGCCATCCAGGCGTTCGATGGTGGCGTGGGACAGGGCCAGGCCGACGCCCATGCCGTCGGTCTTGCCGCTGTTGAACAGCGTGCCGGGCAGCACCGCCTCGCGGGCGTCGAAGCCGTGGCCGTAATCGCGCACTTCGCCGATCAGATCGTCGCCTTCGATGCGCAGCGTCAGATCCACCTGCGGGCGGTCGGCCTTCTCGCCGGCGTCGGCGGCATTGTTGAGCAGCACCATCAGCAGGTGGCCGATGCCCGGGTCCAGCGGCAGGGTGAGCGGGGCATCTTCATTGCGGTGCAGGGCGATGGTCGGCCGCACCAGCCGCCACTGTTCCAGTACCTGCGGCAGGGTCACCGCGTCGCGGCCCGGCGCATCGCCGGCGGCCGGGCGGGCGAGCGCCAGCACGCGCTCACGGCACTGCACCAGCAGCTCGCGCAGGGTTTCAACGTCATCGCGGACCTCGCTGCTTTCGGTCTGGTCGGCGATGTCGTCGGCGAGCAGGGTCATGGTCGCCAGTGGCGTATTGAGTTCGTGGGCGACCGAGGCGGCGTGGGTGGCCAGGGCGACGATGCCTTCATTGCGCACGAAGCGTTCGCGCAGCATCGCCAGCTCATGCTCGCGCTGGCGCAGGGCGATCGCCAGCCGGGTCGCGAACACCAGCACCACGGTCGCCGACAGCAGGAAGTTGCAGACCACGCCCCACTGCTGCATCTGCGCGCCGGTGAAGTAGCCGCTCGGCAGCGGCAGGCCGAACACGCCGCTGACTGCGTAACCGATCAGGCAGGCCGCGGCCACGGCCAGGGTCCAGCGCAGGGGCAGGGCGAGCGCGGCCAGCGCGATCAGGATCAGGAACAGCGAGCCGAAGGGATTGGCGATGCCGCCGCTCCACCCGACCATCCAGGTCAGCACGGTGACATCCACCAGGATGTGGCCGAACGCGGTGACCGGCGCGGTATCCGGGCCCTGGACACGCAACTGCGCGTACAGGTTGAACAGGGTCAGCGCGGCAACGCCGGCCCACAGCGGCAGTTGCGGCAGTTCCAGCCCCAGCACCGAGGTGGCGACCAGGATGGTCGCGGCCTGGCCGGCCACGGCCAGCCAGCGCAGGCTGCACAGGGTGCGGAGGAAGGGGGCGTCGGTACCGGTCATGTCCGCACATCGTATGCGCTCCCGCCAACGCCTGCCTGCGACAATCGGCCGCATCGCGGCGGGGCAACATGAGCGGCAAGCAACGGCAAGCACCTCAGCGTGCGCCTGGCGCGCTAAAATAGGTGGATGCATGACGCCGTGACCCGACCGACCCAACCCGCCGATTCCGCCGTGTGGGCCCGCCGCCAGACCCAGCCTGTCCATATCGGCGGCGTGGTCGTGGGTGGGGGCCATCCCGTGGTGGTGCAGTCGATGACCAACACCGACACCGCCGATGTCGCCTCCAGCGTGAAACAGGTGGCCGAACTGTGGCGTGCGGGCTCGGAGATGGTGCGGTTGACCGTCAACAATCCCGAGTCGGCCGCGGCCATCCCGCGGATCGTGGAGAAGCTGCAGATGATGGGGATCGATGTCCCCCTGATCGGCGACTTCCACTACAACGGCCACCAGTTGTTGACCCAGGAACCGGCCTGCGCCGAGGCCCTGGCCAAGTACCGGATCAATCCGGGCAACGTCGGCTTCGGCAAGAAGAAGGACACCCAGTTCGCGCAGCTGATCGAGTTCGCGATCCGCTACAACAAGCCGGTCCGCATCGGCGCCAACTGGGGCTCGCTGGACCAGTCCCTGGCCGCGCGCCTGATGGACGAGAACAGCCAGCGCGCGCAGCCCTGGGATGCCGGCCGCGTCCTGCGCGAAGCGCTGATCCGGTCGGCGCTGGATTCGGCTGAAACCGCTGTCGAGCTCGGCCTGCCGCGCGATCGCATCGTGCTCTCGGCCAAGGTCAGTGGCGTGCAGGAGCTGATCGCGGTGTACCGCGACCTGGCCCAGCGCTCGGATTTCGCGCTGCACCTGGGCCTGACCGAAGCCGGCATCGGCAGCAAGGGCATCGTCGCCTCCTCGGCGGCGCTGGCGGTGCTGATGCAGGAAGGCATCGGCGACACCATCCGTATTTCGCTGACGCCCGAGCCGGGCCAGTCGCGCACGGCCGAGGTGATCGTTGCCCAGGAACTGCTGCAGACCACCGGGCAGCGGGCCTTCACGCCGCTGGTCACGGCCTGCCCGGGTTGCGGCCGGACCACCTCGGAGTTCTTCCAGGAACTGGCCAAGGTCGTGCAGAACCATGTGCGCGAAAAGATGCCGGTCTGGAAAGTGAGCCACCCCGGCGCGGAAAGCATGACCCTGGCGGTCATGGGCTGCATCGTCAACGGGCCGGGCGAATCGCGCCACGCCAACATCGGCATCTCGCTGCCGGGCACCGGCGAAACCCCGGCTGCACCGGTCTTCGTGGACGGTGAGAAGACGGTGACCCTGCGCGGCGACAACATCGCCCAGGACTTCGTGGCGCTGATCGACGCGTACGTCGAACGGACCTATGTCCGACGCGCGGGATAAGCCGGCGGTGCTGGCCGCCCCGGAGCCGGCGGCCGGTTTCCGCCACTGGATGGGCCGCAACGCCTGGCGCTTCGTGCTGCTGTTCGTCGGCGTGCTGTTGCCGCTGGCCGGGTTCGTCGCGCTGGCCGACGAAGTCCACGAACTGGAATCGATCTATTTCGACGCGCCCCTGCTGTGGAAGCTGCACGGCCTGCATTCCCCGGGGCTGGACGCGTTCTTCGTGCTGCTCTCCAAGCTGGGCTATGAGTGGTTCCTGATCCCGGCCGATGTGCTGATCGTGTCCCTGCTGGTCTGGCGCAAACGCTGGCGCGAAGCCAGTTTCGTGGCGATCTGCTTCGTCGGCTCCGCCCTGCTGAACCTGGGCAGCAAGCGCTTCTTCCAGCGCGACCGCCCCAGCCTGTGGGAATCGATCGCCCCGGAGAGCACCTTCAGCTTCCCCAGCGGCCACGCGATGGGCTCGATGACCCTGGCCGTGACCCTGGTGCTGCTGGCCTGGAACACCCGCTGGCGTTGGCCGGTGGCCCTGTCGGCGGTGACCTTCGCGGTGCTGGTGAGCCTCTCGAGGGTCTACCTCGGGGTCCATTACCCCTCCGACATCCTGGCCGGCTGGTGTGCCGCCCTGGTCTGGGTGGTAGGGTGCTTCCTGGTCATGTTCCGCCGCCGCCATCCCTGGCGGCACCGCCACTGAGAGCATTACGGCGGTAAACTGGCCGAAAACGGCATGAAGACGCGCCGCATCGATAGGCTGTTTCTTTGGAACAGGCTAGGATGAGAGGCACAAGGGGAGGGGCAGGACAGCACGTCTGTGATGCGCGGAGCAGAACGCGATGACGGGGAACCGGGTTCCTTGTGATCGACACATCCCGCAGCTAGGCTTGCCCCCGTTCACAGTGTTTGACGAGGTTGGCGGATGACGATTCGAGTGTATCTGGTGGACGATCATGCTCTGGTGCGTACCGGCATGAAAATGATCCTCTCCAACGAGACCGACATCGAGGTGGTCGGTGAGGCGGAGAGCGGTGAAGATGCGCTGCCGGATATCCGCCGCCTGCGGCCCGACGTCGTGCTGTGCGATCTGCACCTGCCGGGCGTGAGCGGCATGGAGGTCACCGAACGCGTGGTCCGTGGCGATCACGGCACCCGCGTGGTGATCGTCTCCGTCCTTGAAGATGGCCCGATGCCCAAGCGTCTGCTCGAAGCCGGTGCCTCCGGTTACATCGGCAAGGCCTGCGATGCACAGGAACTGCTGCGTGCCGTGCGCGATGCCGCGCTGGGCCGCCGTTACCTGGGCAACAGCATCGCGCAGAACCTGGCGCTGTCGAATGTGGAAGGCAACCACTCGCCGTTCGACACGTTGTCCCCGCGCGAACTGGAAGTGGCCCTGCTGCTCACCCAGGGCCTGCGCCAGGAAGACATCGCCAAGCGCCTGAGCCTCAGCGCGAAGACCGTCAACACGCACAAGGCGCGCCTGTTCGAGAAGATGGGCATCAATGACAACATCGCGCTGGCGCGCATGGCCAGCCAGTACGGCCTGGTGAATCCGGCGCGACCGATGTAACCCGCGTGCTGGCGGTGGATGAAAAAACGCCCGGGCATGCCCGGGCGTTTTCGTTCAGTGCGCGCGGACCCGCGCCACGATCTTCGCGGCCTGGGCCGCACTCGCGCGTACCTTGTCCCACTCGCCACGCTCGATCCAACCGCCCGGCACCATCCACGAGCCACCGATGCAGACCACGTTCTTCTGCTCCAGGTACTCGGCGGCGGTGTCTTCGGTGATGCCACCGGTCGGGCACAGCTTCAGATCCGGAATCGGACCGGCCAGCCCCTTGATCATCGCCAGCCCGCCCACGGCCGAGGCCGGGAACAGCTTGCAGACCCGGAAGCCGCGCGCATACAGCGCCAGCATTTCGGTCGGCGACGCCGCACCCGGCACCACCGGCAACGCGGCCTGTGCCAACGCATCGGCCATGTGCGCCGGCGTACCCGGCGTGACCAGGAAATCCGCCCCCGCATCGATCGACTGCTGCATCTGCTCCACGGTCAACACCGTGCCCGCACCCACCACCACATCCGGCAGCTCGCGCTTGAGCATCGCGAGTGCTTCCATCGCCACCGGCGTGCGCAGCGTCAGCTCGATCGCGGGCAGCCCGCCCTCCAGCAACGCCGCGCTGACCGCACGGGCCTGATCCAGCGTATGCACCGTCACCACCGGCAGAATGCCGGCAGCCGTCAACAGGGTTTCAGCGCGTTTCTGATGTTCGGCGATGCTCATGCGTTTCCAATCCTTATTCCAAAAAGTACGACGCCAACAACGCGCCGAAAAGTGTCCGGAGGCAGCGGATGGCCCCAACCAGGACCGTTACAGCGCCATGGATGGCGCTGACGAGCCCCCATGGATGGGTTCACGGCGCGTCCTGGTTGGGGCCATCCGCTGCCTCAACCAGGAAACCCCACCGCCGCGTCAGCTCAGGCGTCCTTCGCCTCATGCGGCGCATCCGCAGCCGCCGCATCGTGCCCAAGCTCATATTCCGCATCGTAATTCCAGATGCTGCCGTCATCGGCCGCCGGCCCGCACGAAATCGACATCGCGCCCTGATCGGCCGGCCCCACCAGACGGCGGCTCATCGCGAACAGATTGCGGCCCAGATCGTTCCCCGCCGGTGCCGTGTTCGGCGCCGGCTCGCGTGCCGCGAACTCCGCCGCATCCACCAGCAGCTCCAGCGTGCCGGCCTCACCATCCAGACGGATGATGTCGCCCTCGCGCACCCGCGCCAGCGGACCTCCACGCGACGCTTCCGGCGTCATGTGGATCGCCGCAGGGAACTTGCCCGAGGCACCGGACAGACGACCATCGGTGACCAGCGCCACCCGGCGCCCCTGGTTCTGCAGCAGGCCCAGCAGCGGCGCCAGCGAATGCAGCTCCGGCATGCCGTTGGAGCGCGGGCCCTGGTAACGGACCACCGCAACGAAATCGTGCGGCAGCACGCCGGCCGCGTGCAGCTTGTTCAGCACCTGCGGCGCATCGACCACCACCGCCGGCGCTTCGATCGTGCGGAACTCCGGCTTCACCGCCGACAGCTTGATCAGCGAGCGACCGAGATTGCCGCGCAGCAGGCGCAGGCCGCCCTGGGATTCGAACGGATTGGCCACGCCACGCACCACATCCGGATCGGCGCTCTCGCGCACGCCATCGATGTAGGTCAGCTTGCCGTCGCGCAGCGCCGGCTCCTGGCCGTACTGCGGCATGCCGCCTTCGGCCACGGTCTGCAGGTCGGCGTGCATCAGGCCGGCCTCCATCAGCTCACGGAACACGAACGCGGTGCCGCCCGCGGCAGCGAAGCGGTTCACGTCGGCTTCGCCGTTCGGATACACGCGGGCCAGCAGCGGGATCAGCTGCGAGAGTTGGTCCATGTCGTCCCAGGTCAGCACGATGCCGGCTGCACGCGCCACTGCGATCCAGTGGATCGTGTGGTTGGTCGAGCCGCCGGTGGCCATCAGGGTGACCACCGCGTTGACGATCGCGCGCTCGTCGATCAGGCGGCCGAGCGGACGGAAATCGTCGCCCAGCGCGCTGATCTCCAGCGCACGCACTGCCGCCTGGCGGGTCAGTGCATCGCGCAGCGGCGTATCCGGATTGACGAACGAGGCGCCCGGCATCTGCACGCCCATCGCCTCGAGCAGGGTCTGGTTGGAGTTGGCGGTGCCATAGAAGGTGCAGGTGCCGGCGCCGTGGTACGAGGCGGCTTCGGCTTCCAGCAGTTCCTCGCGGGTCGCTTGGCCGGCCGCATAGCGCTCGCGCACTTCGGCCTTCTGCTTGTTCGGAATGCCCGGGGTCATCGGGCCGGCCGGCAGGAAGATCGCCGGCAGGTGGCCGAAGGCGAGCGCACCGATCAGCAGGCCCGGCACGATCTTGTCGCAGACGCCGAGGTAGACGCTGGCATCGAACATGTCATGGCTCAGGCCGATCGCGGTCGACTGGGCGATCACATCGCGCGAGAACAGCGACAGTTCCATGCCGCCGCGGCCCTGGGTGACGCCGTCGCACATCGCCGGCACGCCACCGGCAACCTGTGCGGTCGCGCCGAGTTCGCGCGCGGTTTCGCGCAGGATCTCCGGGTAGTGCTCGAACGGCTGATGCGCCGAGAGCATGTCGTTGTACGCGGTGATGATGCCCAGGTTGGGCGTCACGCCGCCGCGCAGGCGCGACTTGTCGGTCGGGCCGCACGCGGCGAACCCGTGGGCGAGGTTGCCGCAGCTCAGGCGCGAACGGAACGGACCGTCGCGCAGCGCCGCGTCGACACCGGCCAGGTAGGCGGCGCGGGAGGCGACGCTGCGCTGGACGATGCGCTCGGTGATGGCATGGAGTTTGGGATGCAGGCTCATTGGCTACCGGCTATGAGAGGGCGAACGGAACAACACCGGGGCAACTCAGTCACACCAGTGGACGCGCAGTTTCGCGCCGTCGAGATCGATCGCGTTGAGGATGGGATACAGCTGCGGATTGTTGCTTTCCAGTGCGTGCTTGAGCACTTCCAGCTTCTGCTTGCCACGCAGCAGCAACAGGCGCTGGCGGCTCTGCTTCAGGCCGTGTGGCGTGAGGGTGATGCGCAGCGGCCACTGGTTCGCACCGGGGCAGCCGGTGGCATCCAGCGCCGCGTAGGGCAGGGTGCTTTCCAGTGCGCGGGTCAGATCCTTCGAGCCCGGGAACAGCGAGGCGGTGTGGCCGTCATTGCCCATGCCAAGCACGCTCAGGCAGGGCCGCTGGCTGTGCTGTGCCTGCAGGTTGGCGCTGTAGACGCACTCGGGCAGCGGCTTGCCGACCCGCACCAGCGGATCGAAATGTGCGCCTTCGGCACGGGTGAGGAAGCTCTCCTTCACCAGCCATGCATTGCTGTCGCGATCCTGCGGCGAGAGCCAGCGCTCATCGACCAGGCTCACCTCCACCCGGTCCCACTGAACGTCCAGCTCGGCCAGCGCCTGGTAGACCGGCGCCGGCGTGGTGCCCCCGGACAGCAGCATGCGCGCGCGCCCGAATTCGGCGATGTCGCGGTTGAGCTCGGCGGCCATTTCGGCGGCCACGGCCTCGATCCAGCCATCGGCATCGCCGTGGCGGATCAGGGTGAAACGGTCGGACGTATCCAGGGTATTCATGCGGTGCCTCCCGGCAGATCGCGTTCCACATCCGCCGCATATGCGGCCGCGCCGAGCAGGCCGGGGCTGGGGTGCATCACCGCCAGTGACGGCACCTTGGACATGATCGAAGAGAAGCGGCCCTTGTGTTCAAAGCGCTGGCGGAAGCCGGAGTGCTGCAGCGAATCGAGCATCTTCGGCACCAGGCCGCCGGTCAGGAATACACCGTCCCAGGCACCCTGCATCAGCACCAGGTCGCCGGCGATCGCGCCGAACACCGCGCAGAACACATCCACGGTGCGCATCGCCTGCGGGTCGCCATGCAGCGCACGCGCGGTGACGTCCACCGGCTGCAGCTGGCCCGGATCGATATCGGCCATCTCGCACACGGCGCGATGGATGTTGACCAGGCCCGGGCCGCAGATCAGGCGCTCGTTGGAGACACGGCCGAACTGCTCGGAGAGGATTTCCAGAATGCGGATTTCCTCCGGCGTGCCCGGCGGGAAGCTGACGTGGCCGCCTTCGGTTTCCAGCGGGTAGCAGCGGCCGTGGCGCAGGATCAGCCCGCCCACGCCCAGCCCGGTGCCCGGGCCGATCACCGCATAATTGCGCGGCTGGCCGGGTTTGCCCGGCACCCACGCCGCGCCGCCGACCTGGATCACGTCCTGCGGCTGCAGCAGCGAAATCGCCATCGCCTGGGCGGCGAAGTCGTTGATCAGGTGCAGCTCGTCGAAGCCGAGCATGTGCGCGGTGCGCATGCGCGAGATCACCCACGGGTGATTGGTGATGCGCGCCTCGTCACCATCGACGCGGCCGGCCACGGCGAACACGCCGCGTTTTGCCTCCGCACCGATCTCGTCCAGATAGTGGCGCGCCGCCTCACCGAGCGACGGGAACTCGGCGACGCGGAACTCGCGGATGCTGTCCTGCTGCAGCGGCGCGGCCAGCGAGGTATCGGCCAGGGCGAAGCGTGCGTTGGTACCTCCGATATCCGCGACGAGGACCGGCTGGGACAACACCGTCATGCCTGATCACCCTGGACAGCGTCGGCCTCGGCCTCCGCGGGCAGGAAGCCGCTGGCTTCCCGCGGCCCCCATTCGCCGGCGGGGTAGGGCTGCAGCGGCAGCTTGGCTTCCTTCCACGCGTCGCTGACGCTGTCGATCCAGGCCCAGGCGGCGCGCACTTCGTCATCGCGCACGAACAGCGCGTGGTTGCCGTTGAACGCATCCAGGAACAGGCGCTCGTAGGCGATGCGACGGTGCAGACCGGTCGGCACGGACAGTTCCAGTTCCAGCGGATGCAGCTCCAGCGCGCCCCATTCCGGGCCGGCCAGCGAGCTCATCAGGCCCAGCTCGATGTTTTCCTGCGGCTGCAGCTGGAAGGTGATGCGGTTCGGGGTCGCGTTGCGGCGGTGCGGGCGCTCGAACAGCCAATGGGTGACCGGCTTCAGCGTTACCACCACGCGGGTGGTGCGCTCGGCCAGGCGCTTGCCGGTGACCAGGTGGAACGGCACGCCGGACCAGCGCCAGTTGTCGATATGCGCGGTGACCCCGGCGAAGGTTTCCACATCGCTGCCTTCCGGCGGCTGGTAGGCCTGCGCGGGCTGGCCGTTGATGGTGCCGGCGGTGTAGCGGCCGCGGACGCTGTCGCGTGCAGCGTGCTTGGCGGTGAGCGGGCGCAGGGCGCGCAGCACTTTGACCTTTTCATCGCGGATGCGGTCGGCTTCCAGCGAGGCCGGCGGTTCCATCGCGACCAGGCACAGCAACTGCAGGATGTGGCTCTGGACCATGTCGCGCAGCGCGCCGGAGCGGGCGTAGTAGGCATCGCGACCGTCCACGCCCTCGCTCTCGGCGACCAGGATGTGCACCGATTCGATGTAGTTGCGGTTCCATACCGCCTCGAGCAGCGTGTTGCCGAAGCGCAGCGCGATCAGGTTCTGCACCGCGGCCTTGCCCAGGTAGTGATCCAGGCGGAACACGCGGTCTTCGTCGATCCACTGGCCGATGGTGGAGATGATCTCCTCGGCGCTGGCACTGTCGCTGCCGATCGGCTTCTCCAGCATCAGGCGGTGCGGAGCGGCCAACGCGCCGCCCTTGGCCAGCCCTTCGCAGGTGGAGATGTACAGGCCCGGCGGAATGGCCAGGTAGCTCACGCAGTGGCGGTCGACCAGATCGCTGACCGATTCGGCCACCGAGTCCGGATTGCGCAGATCCACCGAGCGGTAGTCGATGCGCTGCAGGAGCGAGTGGATGTCGTCCTGGCTCGCCATCGGCATGGCCTGCTGCAGGCGCGGGCGCAGGATCTCGCGGAAGGCTTCGGTATCGTGCGGCGACAGCGCCAGCGCACGGACCTTGAAGTCCTCGGGGAGCAGACCGTCGCCCAGCAATCGCAGCAGCGAGGGGAACAGATAGCGCTGGGCCAGGTCACCTGTGGCGCCAAACAGGAAAAGGGTGTCGTGCATCGCTCGAGTTTCAGATCCGGGTGACATCGTTGTCAATCGCTTCTCGTCTATGTTCTCGGGGGTCGGGCGGGGTCCGTTGTCTGCTTGTTGCAGGTGCAGCACGCCCCATGGATTCCGCCCGGCATGATGGCCTGCCAACCCGGTGTCGTGGGGGATATCGCATCCTCCCCGGCATCCAGGTCACGGCCGACTATCGGATAGTGCCACGTGAAAACGTTTACATGGCAGAATGCGCAGACTGTATTCGATTGCAGTGGTCGCCGTCATGCGGCACCACGCCATCGACCTGCCATCGGGAGGGCCGAAGGCAGTTCCGCATAACAGCCCGGAGACCGGGCGGACTGGAATGGTGATATGGCAAAAGTGCAGTTGCAGGGCGTTCGCAAGGTCTACGACAACGGTCAGGTGGCCGTGCAGGGCGCGACCTTCGAAGTGGCCGATGGTGAATTGATGGTGCTGGTGGGGCCGTCGGGGTGTGGCAAGTCCACACTGCTGCGCATGGTCGCCGGCCTGGAAGAAATCAGTGGCGGCACGCTGACGATCGGCGACCGCGTGGTCAACGACGTGGCGCCCAAGGACCGCGACATCGCCATGGTGTTCCAGAGCTATGCGCTGTACCCGCACATGACCGTGGCCGAGAACCTGGCCTTCGGTCTGAAGCTGCGGGGGCACGACAAGGCCACGATCAGCAAGCGGGTGGGTGAAGCGGCCGAAACGCTCGGCCTGACCGACATGCTCGACAAGCTGCCCAAGGCGATGTCCGGCGGCCAGCGCCAGCGCGTCGCGCTGGGCCGTGCGCTGGTGCGCGAGCCGGCGGTGTTCCTGCTGGATGAGCCGCTGTCCAACCTGGACGCCAAGCTGCGCCACAGCGTGCGCACGGAAATCGCGCAGCTGCATCGCAAGCTCGGGACCACGATGATCTACGTGACCCACGATCAGGTGGAAGCGATGACCCTGGGCCAGCGGATCGTGGTGCTCAAGGATGGCGTGATCCAGCAGATCGATACCCCGATGGCGCTGTACGACCGTCCGGCCAATCTGTTCGTGGCCGGCTTCCTCGGCAGCCCGGCGATGAACGTGCTGCGCGGCACCCTGCAGCGCACCGACAGTGGCTATGCCGTGCAGGACACCGCACTGACCGCGCCGCTGGGCCAGGCCCGGATCGATCAGGCGTGGGTCGGCAAGGCGATCGCCGTGGGCGTGCGCCCGGAGCATCTGCAGCCGGCTGCGGCCGGGGATGCGACCGCGTTCGAGGCGATGATCGATGGCATCGAGCCGGTCGGCAACGAGATCTTCGTCAACATGACCAGCGGCGGCCAGCCACTGGTGATGCGCGTGGCGCCGCAGGCGTTGCCGTCCGTCGGCGAGCCGATCCGCGTGGCGATCCATCCGCAGGGCCTGCATTTCTTCGATGCAGAGACCGGCGAGCGCTTGAACGACGCCTAAGGCGCGGACGGGTTACGGGGCGCGCCGACCAACGGTCGACGCCTACCGGGGGGTAGGTCACGACCGTTGGTCGTGACCGCGATCGGACCGGGGCGCGTACGCATCGACCAACGGTCGATGCCTGTTACCGCGCCAGGCCGTCCAGCAACGGCAGGTGAGCGGCGTCAACCCCGCCGACCGTCAACGGCTCCGGCGCGATCTCCAGCGGCAGCACGGCCAGGGCCAGGTCACCGGCCACCGAGGCGACCGTGCCGATCGCCGCCTCGTTCTGCTGCACCTGCGTGCCGCTGGTCGTGCCCTCCACGACCCGCAGCAACTGCAGGGCGCGCTTGGCCTTGCCCAGGAAATGGGTGCGGGCCACGATTTCCTGGCCCGGGTAGCAGCCCTTCTTCACGCTGTACCCGTTCAGGCGGTCCAGCCCCAGCTGCTGTGGCGTCCACTGTTCACGCTGATCGGCGTCCAGTCGCGGCAGCCCATAGCGCAGGTCGGACTGGCGCCAGGCCAGCGCGATATCCGCGCTGTCCGCGGCGGCGGCCACGGCATCGGCGGCACCGATCCGCAGGCTGCGCGGAAGCGCATCGCTGCCCAGGTCCAATTCCACGGTTTCGCCACCAAGTTGCGCAATCGCGGCGCCGGAGGCCGCTTCGGGGGCGGTGAAGCTCGCCACCACGGCCAGGTCGTTGCGCACCTCGATCCGGACCTTGCGGCGGAATACAAAACGCTGCAACTGCGACGCAATCGCATCGGCGTCGCCGTCGGCGAGCAGCAGCACGATGCGCTCCTCGTCCAACCGCAACAGCTGGAACACAGCAATGGTGCGGCCCTTGGCCGTCAGCCAGGCGCTCCACTGCCAATGCCGCAGGGGCAGGGCGGTGACATCGCTGGAGAATTGGGCATGGGCGAACGCGGCCGCATCGGCACCGCTGAGGCTGAGCAGCTGGTGACCGGGGAGGCGCGAAAAGCCGGCGAAATCGGAGGGCAGGTTGTCAGGCACGTGAACGGGGTCTAAAATTTGTGCGTTGCGAGAACACCCATGATAGGCCAAACAACCCCCACTCCAGATTCTGAAGCTGAAGGCACGCTGGTACCGGAGAAGCAGCCGCTTCCCGAGACCGAGGCATTGCCTTTGGAAATCGGCGGCCGCGGCGGACTTGATCCGGTGCGGTACGGAGATTGGGAAAAAAACGGACGCTGCATCGATTTCTGATCAGCATTGAGCCAACGCGGCATTGCGCCGCCCAGCCGAGACAACGAGCCCAGCGAATGGCCGCCAGAGAACGTCCCCTTTCCCCGCACCTTCAGGTGTATCGCTGGCAGATTCAGATGGCCACCTCGATCCTGCATCGAGCGACCGGCATCTTTCTGTCTGTTGGAGCCCTGATCATCGCCGGCGGCCTGCTCGCCCTGATGATGGGCCCTGAATCCTGGAACTGCTTCACCGGCCATGCCGGCAGCTGGTACGGCAAGCTGTTCCTGTTCGCCTGGAGCTGGTCCTTCGCCTACCACCTGTGCAATGGCATCCGCCATATCGTGCAGGACTTCGCGATCGGCTTCTCCATTCCCGCCTTCGTGCGCAGCAGCTGGGTCTCGGTCTTCGCCAGCCTGGTGATCACTGCCCTGATCTGGGCCTATGTCTTCATGGGAGCGGCCGCATGAACAAGTACCGTACCCCGCTGAAGAACGTGCGTGGCCTGGGCGCCGCCAAGACCGGCACCGAGCATTTCGTGCTGCAGCGCCTGACCGCCACCGCGCTGGTCGGCCTGACCATCTGGTTCCTGGTGTTCGTGCTGAGCCTGATCGGCGCTGATTACGTGACCGCCACCGACGCGGTGTCCAAGCCGTGGAACGCGGTGCTGCTGGTCGGCTTCCTGGTCGCGATGTTCTGGCATGCCCAGCTCGGCCTGCAGGTCGTGCTGGAAGACTACATCCACAATTCGCTGCTGGCCCTGGCGCTGCAGACCACGGTGAAGTTCATCGCCGTGCTCGGCGGGATCGTCAGTGTTTTTGCGGTCGCCCGCATCGCGCTCGGCGTCGCCTGAGTCCAGGCACCAAGACAGGAATCCAGATTAGATGTCCGCTTACAAGATTACGGAACACAAGTACGACATGGTCGTGGTCGGCGCCGGCGGTGCTGGCCTGCGCGCCACGTTCGGCCTTGCCGCCAAGGGCCTGCAGACGGTCTGTCTGACCAAGGTCTTCCCGACCCGCTCGCACACCGTGGCCGCGCAGGGCGGTATTTCCGCCGCGCTGGGCAACATGGGCGAAGACGACTGGCGCTACCACTTCTTCGACACCATCAAGGGCTCGGATTGGCTGGGTGACCAGGACGCCATCGAGTACATGTGCCGCGAAGCGATCCCGGCCATCATCGAACTGGAACACTACGGTGTGCCGTTCAGCCGTACCGAAGAGGGCAAGATCTACCAGCGCCCGTTCGGCGGCATGACCACCAAGTACGGCGAAGGCCCGTCCGCGCAGCGCACCTGCGCCGCCGCCGACCGTACCGGCCACGCCATGCTGCACACGCTGTACCAGCAGTCGCTGGCCCACAACGCGCGCTTCATGATCGAGTACTTCGCGCTCGACCTGATCTTCGATGATGAAGGCGTCTGCCGTGGCGTGCTCGCGCTGGACATGGCCGACGGCTCGCTGCACCTGTTCCGCGCCCATGGCGTGGTGCTGGCCACCGGCGGCTACGGCCGCGCCTACTTCAGCGCCACCTCGGCCCACACCTGCACCGGCGACGGCGGCGGTCTGGTCATGCGTGCCGGCCTGCCGATGCAGGACATGGAGTTCGTGCAGTTCCACCCGACCGGTATCTACGGCGCGGGCTGCCTGATCACCGAGGGCGTGCGCGGCGAAGGCGGCATCCTGCGCAACAGCAACGGCGAGCGCTTCATGGAGCGCTATGCACCGCACTACAAGGATCTGGCTTCGCGCGACGTGGTGTCGCGTTCGATGACCATCGAGATCCGCGAAGGCCGCGGCGTCGGCGAGCACAAGGATCACATCCTGCTCGACCTGACCCACCTCGGCCCGGGTGTCATCGACGACAAGCTGCCGGGCATCGCCGAAAGCGCCCGCATCTTCGCCGGCGTGGACGTGCACAAGCAGCCGATCCCGGTCATCCCGACCGTGCACTACAACATGGGCGGCATCCCGACCAACTACCACGGCGAAGTCGTGCGCAAGGTCGGCGACAACCCCGATGCGGTCGTGCCGGGCCTGTATGCCATCGGCGAAGCGGCCTGCGTGTCCGTGCACGGCGCCAACCGCCTGGGCTCGAACTCGCTGCTGGATCTGGTCGTGTTCGGCCGTGCGGTGGCCAACCGCTGCGCCGACACCATCAAGTCAGGCGCACCGCACAAGACCCTGCCGTCCGATGCCTGCGACAAGGCCCTGGGCCTGCTCGACAAGCTGCGTTACGCCAACGGCGACACCCCGACCTCGGTCATTCGCGATCGCATGCAGCGCACCATGCAGAACGACGCGGCGGTGTTCCGTACCAGCAAGACGCTGGAAGAGGGCTGCAGCAAGATGGCCGAGATCTTCGACTCCTTCCAGGACGTCAAGGTCTCCGACCGTTCGCTGGTGTGGAACTCGGACCTGATCGAAACCTACGAGCTGAACAACCTGCTGCTCAACGCGGTGGCGACGATCAACTCGGCCGAACAGCGCAAGGAAAGCCGCGGCGCGCATGCGCATGAGGACTTCCCGGACCGCGACGACGTCAACTGGCAGAAGCACACGCTGGTCAACGTCGACGAAAACGGCAAGTGCGAGTTCGACTACCGTCCGGTCCACATGTACACGCTGAGCAAGGACGTGGACGTCGTCCCGCCCAAGCCGCGCGTTTACTAAGAGACCTGCGGCATGACCTCCGTCCACGCAGCGCTCGCGACCGCCGCCACCCGCACGGGTGGGGTGGCGCGTGCGCCGCTGGCCGGCGGTGTCGACCTCCTCATCTTCCGTGCTACCCGCGCCTGCTCCGCAGCGCGAGCCGCCTGAGCCAACGAGAACAGCCATGGCCGAGTTTTCCCTCCCCAAGAATTCCAAGATCGGAAAGGGCAAGCACTTCCCCGCCCAGACCGGTGCGAAGAACACCCGCACCTTCAAGATCTACCGCTGGAGTCCCGACGACGACAGCAATCCGCGCACCGATACGTATGAGATCGATCTGGACGCCTGCGGCCCGATGGTTCTGGACGCGCTGATCAAGATCAAGAACGAGATCGATCCGACCCTGACCTTCCGTCGTTCGTGCCGCGAGGGCATCTGCGGTTCGTGCGCGATGAACATCGACGGCACCAACACGCTGGCCTGCACCCGTGCGATTGCCGACTGCGGCAAGGCCGAAGTGCCGATCTACCCGCTGCCGCACATGAGCGTGGTCAAGGATCTGGTGCCGGACCTGACCCACTTTTACGCGCAGTACGCCTCGATCAAGCCGTGGATCCGTACCCAGACCCCGCCGCCGCCGGACCGCGAGCGCCTGCAGTCGCCGGAAGACCGCAAGAAGCTGGACGGCCTGTACGAGTGCATCCTGTGCGCGTGCTGCTCGACCAGCTGCCCGAGCTACTGGTGGAACGGCGAGCGTTACCTGGGCCCGGCCATCCTGCTGCAGGCCTACCGCTGGATCATCGACTCGCGCGATGAAGACACCGGTGCGCGCCTGGACGAGCTGGAAGACCCGTTCAAGCTGTACCGCTGCCACACCATCATGAACTGCTCGCGCACCTGCCCGAAGGGCCTGAACCCGGCGCTGGCCATTGCCGAGATCAAGAAGCTGATGATGGCGCGCCGCGCCTGATCCAGGTGTGTCCTGTAGCGCCACGCCATGCGTGGCTTTGCAGAAAAAGATCGAAACGGTAGAGCCACGCCATGCGTGGCTTTGCCTTATCTGGAAACGCAGAAAATGGATGAAGCAACCGAACTGAAAAAGCTGCGCTGGCGTTGCCGCCGCGGCATGCGCGAGCTGGACCAGCTGTTCGGCCGTTACCTGGACCGTTGCTGGCTGCAGGCACCGACAGACGAGCGCGAGGTTTTCCTGTTCCTGCTCGAGAGTGAGGACGATAAGTTGTGGCGCTGGTTCATGGGCTACGAGGAGTGCCCGCATGCCGCGCCCGCCGCCCTTATCGCCCGGATCCGCGCCCTTCCGGCATGAGTGGCATCCCTCGCGCTGGCAGTGCCGCGCGCTGATCGCCATGGGGGCGCTGATGCCCTGGGCGCTGTGGGCAACCGATCTGCCCACGCCGTGGGGCCTGGGGCTGGGCGTGGTGGCGATGGCCGGCACCTGGTGGGAGGCATGGCGCTATGCGCGCCGCCCGGGCTGCGTCTTCCTGATCCCGGCCGATGACGCCCCGGCACAGGTGGATGACGCGCCGGTCGAGGACCTTCAGATGCGGCGCCGCGGCCCGCTGGTGCAGCTGGCCTGGCGGCACGAGGGGCGCCGCCACTGGCGTTTGTTCTGGCCCGATACCCTCCCGCAGGGGCAGGCACGTGAACTGCGACTAGCCGTCCGGGCACACTGCATTTCCCGTTCACCCCCTGCAGTGGCACCATAGCCTGAATTGTCCGGCGTACCTGCATGTTCAAACCCATACCTGTCTCGATTGGCCTGCGCTACCTGCGCGCCAAACGCCGCAACGGCTTCATCTCCTTCATCTCCATGGCCTCGATCCTCGGCATTGCCCTGGGCGTGACCGTGCTGATCACCACGCTGGCGGTCATGAGCGGTTTCCAGAAGGAAATCCGCGATCGACTGCTGCAGATGACCGCGCATACCACCATCACCACCGACGGCGCACCCATGGCCGACTGGGCGCATGCGGTGGAGGTGGCGAAAAAGGATCCGCGTGTCGCCGGCGCGGCGCCGTATATCGAAATCCAGGCCATGCTCAGCGGTCCCCGCGTGCAGGGCGCCATCGTGCAGGGCATCGACCCGGCGCTGGAACCGAACGTCTCGGTCATCAACGAGAAGGTCAAGAAGGGCAGTTTCGACAGCCTGACCGCAGGCAGCTACAACCTGCTGGTCGGCCAGGAGCTGGCGATCTATCTCGGTGTCGGCGTCGGCGATACCGTGCTGGTGACGCTGGCGGAAGTGCAGGGCACGCCGATCGGTGCGATCCCGCGCATGAAACGCTTCACCGTCAGCGGCATCTTCGAAGCCGGCTACAACGAGGTCGACCGCGGCGTGGCATACGCCAACATGGCCGATCTGGAAAAAGTGCTGCGCATCGACGGTGTCACCGGCGTGCGCCTCAAGCTGCATGACATGGACAAGGCGCTGGACGTCGGCGTCGATCTGGCCCACAACCTGACGGGCGCCTACCGCGTCAGCGACTGGACCCAGCAGAACGCCAACCTCTACCACTCGCTGCGCATGGAGAAGGTGGTGATGGGCATCCTGCTCTCGCTGATCATCGCCATGGGCGCCTTCAACCTGGTCTCCTCGCAGGTGATGCTGGTGACCGACAAACAGGCCGACATCGCCATCCTGCGCACGCTCGGGCTCACCCCGGGCGGGGTCATGCAGGTGTTCATGGTGCAGGGCTCGCTGATCGGCATCTTCGGCACCGTGCTCGGCGTGGTCGGCGGCATCACCCTGACCTTGAACCTGGAGCGCATCCTCGGGGCGATCGAGACCCTGTTCAACGTCAAGCTGCTGCCGGAAGACGTCTACTACATCACCGGCCTGCCGACCGACATGCAGACCCCGGACATCATCGTGATCACCGCCGTGGCGCTGGTCATGAGCTTCCTTGCCACTCTGTATCCCGCCTGGCGCGCGGCACGCACCCAGCCGGCGGAGGCCCTGCGTTATGAATGAAGCACTCACCCTGGGCGAGGAAGTCATCCGCGCCGAAGCCCTGGCCAAGACCTACGCCGAAGGCCGCATGCAGACGCCCGTGTTCAACGGGCTGGACCTGCGCGTGGCTGCGGGCGAAACCGTGGCGATCATCGGTGCCTCCGGCGCCGGCAAGAGCACCCTGCTGCACCTGCTGGGCGGCCTGGATACGCCGACGGCGGGCGAGGTCTATGTGGCCGGCCAGCGCATGTCCGGCCTGTCCGACAGCCAGCGCGGCCGGCTGCGCAACCGCGCGCTCGGCTTCGTCTACCAGTTCCACCACCTGCTGCCCGAATTCACCGCGCTGGAAAACGTGATGATGCCGGTGCTGCTCGGGGGCGAAGAAGTGGTGGACGCGCGCACCCGCGCGCAGGCGCTGCTGGAATCGGTCGGCCTGGGCCATCGCCTGGACCACAAGCCCGGTGAACTCTCCGGTGGTGAGCGCCAGCGCGCTGCCGTCGCCCGCGCGCTGGTCAACCGACCGGCCTGCGTGCTCGGCGACGAGCCGACCGGCAACCTGGACGACAAGACGGCGGCGACCGTGTTCGAGCTGATGCTGGAGCTCAACCGCGCGCACCACACCAGCCTGGTGCTGGTGACCCACGATCGCTCGCTGGCGCGCAAGCTGGACCGCGTGCTGGAGCTGCGCGAGGGGCGCCTGCACAGCCTGGCCCACAGCGAGGTCTGAGCAGGCATCGGTGCCTGCCTGCGCGCTGAACACCCGGCGGGTTCCTCTCGCCGGGACCACGCCGGGCGGCGCATGATCGGCGCACATTCTCCAGCAGGAGGCGTCATGAAGCAGACCCTCGCCATCGTGGCCCTGTGCCTTGGGCTGGCCGCGTGCGCCAGTACCGGCCGCCTATCCACCGCGCAGAAGCTCGATCTCTACCGCGCCCACGCCGGGCCGCCGCAGCAGGACATGCCGCTGTACGGTTCGCTGTCAGGTTGGGCCGAACTGGGCGACAGTGCGCTGGCGGTGTGGACGCGCCCGAGCGAAGGCTATCTGCTGGAACTGACCGGGCCGTGCCAGGGGCTGGACTACGCCCCGGCGATCGGCCTGACCAGCCGGGTCGGCCGTGTGTCGGCGCGCTTCGACAAGGTGCTGGTGCGCGACCCCACGCCCGGACCGATGAACATGCCGTGCTTCATCAGCAGCATCCGCAAGCTGGACACCAAGGCTTTGCGCAGCTCCGAACAGGCGCTGCGCCAGGCACAGCTGCAGGAGCGCGAAGAAGGCCAGCAGGCGCCAACCCCGTAGTGCCGGCCGCTGGCCGGCAACCGGATGATGACGATACCGACCGCGGGTCGGCATCGTGGGCGGTCACGCCTCCGGAACGAATCCGGCCGGCTTTTCGGCGCCACCGCTGAACAGGTACTTCACCAGTTCCTCTTCCAGGAACGCGCGGTGCTTGGGATCACGCGGCGACAGCCGGTTTTCGTTGATCAGCATGGTCTGGTGCGCCAGCCACGCGGCCCACGCCGGCTTGCCGATATGGGTGAAGATGCGCTGGCCCAGTTCGCCGGGGTAGGGCACGAAGTCCAGGCCTTCGGCGTCGCGTTGTTCGTACTGGCAGAAAACGGTGCGGGGCATAGCGTTACTCGATGTCTTGGGATGTTGCTGCGCGCCGCATTGTACGGCGCTTGGGCTGAGCGGGCGGTGCACCGGTCTCCAGCAGCTTGCGGATCGGCGCGGGCAGGCCCAGCGTGCCCAGCTCCTCGGCGGCGACCCAGCGCAGCCCCTCCGCTTGGTTGCGCAGGCTCTGCACCGTGGCCACCAGCACCTGCAGGTGCAGCCGGTAGTGGCTGAAGGTGTGCTCCAGCACCGGCAACGGCTCGGCATCGTCCAGCGAACCCTCGATGTGCGCATCGAACCAGTCCTGCAGCGCGACCCCGCTGTCGGCCTGGGGCAGGGTCCATAGCTGTGCCCAGATCCCCGTGTCCGGCCGCTTCTGCAGCAGTACCCGACCGCGCGCATCGCGCAGCAGCAGCGCTACCGCCTCGCGTTCGGGCAGGGTCTTGCCCGGCTTGGGCGTCGGCAGCTGATCGGTGCGGCCCTCGCGACGCGCCACGCAGGTGGCCTGCAGCGGGCAGATCACGCAGGCGGGCTTGCTGCGGCTGCAGATGCTGGCGCCCAGGTCCATCTGCGCCTGGGTGTAATCGACCATGCGCGATGCCGGTACCTGCGCAGCATGCGCCTCGGCCACCGCCCACAGCTGCTTCTCGATCGCCGGCAGCCCCGGGAAGCCCTCGATGCCGTGATAGCGGGTCAGCACGCGTTTGACGTTGCCGTCGAGAATCGCGAACCGATCATTCCAGGCTTGGCTGAGGATCGCGCCTGCGGTGCTGCGGCCGATGCCGGGCAGCGCGTGCAGCGCATCGAAATCGCGCGGCAGCTCGCCGTCGTGCAGTTCGACGCAGCGTTGTGCGGCGGCATGCAGGTTGCGTGCGCGGGCGTAGTACCCGAGCCCGGCCCACTGTGCCATCACCGCATCATTGCTGGCCGCGGCCAGGTCGGGCAGGGTCGGGAACACGTCGAGGAATTTCAGGAAGTACGGGATGACCGTGCCGACCTGGGTCTGCTGCAGCATGATCTCCGACAGCCACACCCGGTACGGGCTGCGTGGGTGCTGCCACGGCAGGTCATGCCGGCCGTGGTCGTCGAACCAGTGCAGCAGCCGCGCGACGAAGACATCGTCGGTCGGCACCGGGGCGCTGGCGGGAGGCTGGCGGGTCATGCAGGTTCCGGAGGAAGGGGGAGAGCCACGCCATGCGTGGCTGCATCGGCTCAGCCGCCCAGTGCTTCCGGCAGCAGCGCGTCGACGAAGGCTTCCGGGTCGAACACGCGCAGGTCTTCCGGGCGCTCGCCGATGCCGCAGAAGCGGATCGGAATGCCGAACTCACGGGCCAGCGCGAACACCACGCCACCCTTGGCGGTGCCGTCCAGCTTGGTCACCACCAGGCCGGTCACGTTGACCGCCGCATGGAACTGACGCAGCTGCGACAGCGCGTTCTGGCCGGTGGTGCCATCGATGACCATCAGCACTTCGTGCGGGGCATCGGGATCGATCTTGCCGAGCACGCGGCGGATCTTGCCCAGCTCGTTCATCAGGCCGGCCTGGGTGTGCAGGCGGCCGGCGGTATCGGCGATCAGCACTTCGGTGCCGCGGGCCTTGCCGGCCTGCAGCGCATCGAAGGCGACCGAGGCCGCATCGGCGTTCTGGCCCTGCGCGACCACGGCGACGCTGTTGCGTTCGCCCCAGGCCTGCAACTGCGCGACGGCAGCGGCACGGAAGGTATCGCCGGCGGCCAGCATCAGGCTGTGGCCGTCGTCCTTGAAGCGCTTGGCCAGCTTGCCGATGGTGGTGGTCTTGCCGACGCCGTTGACGCCGACGGTGAGCACCACGAACGGCTTGGCGGTGCGGTCGATGACCAGCGGCCTGGCGACCGGTTGCAGGATCGCGATCAGTTCGGCGCGTAGCGCGGTCAGCAGCGCATTGGCGTCGGTGAACTCGCGCGCCTTCATCCGCTTGCGCAGGCCTTCCACCAGCGCGGTGGTCGCGCCGACGCCGACATCGGCGGTGATCAGCGCGGTTTCCAGCTCGTCGAGCAGGTCGTCATCGAGCTTGGGATTGCGCGAGAACAGGCCGCCGAAGCTGCGTGCGATCACGCTGTTGCGCAGGCGCTCGCGCCAGCCGCTCTTGCCGGCGGCGGCGGGAGCCATGTCCTGGGAGGTCGGGCGCTCGGTCACGATGGTCGGGGCGACCGGAGTGACCGGGGCTGGAGCAACCGGAGCAACTGGAGCAACCGGAGTGACAGCCGGCGGTGCGACCACAGCGGGCGCGGGTGCGCTTACCGGGGCGATCGGTGCTTGAACCGGCGCGGTCACCGCAGGCGCGGGGGCGATCGGTTCCGGTGCAACCGGAGCAGCCACCACGGGTGCGGGCGCAACCGGGGCCGGGGCCACCGGCGCAGCCACCACGGGCACAGGCACCACAGGGGCAGACACAACCGGAGCGGGAACCACAGGCGCAGGAACCACCGGGGTCGGCGCGATCACGCGCTCTACCGGAGCGGTGGGCTCGGCAGCGGGAACAGCGGTTTCCACCACGGGCGGCAGCGGCGCAGGCGCCGGCGGTGCTGCAGGCTCGGGAGTGGCCTGCGGGAACGCGGCAGCCAGCTCCTCGGTGGAGTAATGCTGGGTCTTGGCCGCCTCTTGCGGGGCGTCCTGGGGCTTTTTGCGACGGAAGAAGCTGAGCATTGGCAAAAGACGCTGAAATCAGAGGGGTATGCTACCACTGCGCCCCGAATGCCCATGGGCGTGCAGGTGCGGTGGGGCGGGACTCAAGTAATGGCCGATGCGGCCGTTACCTGTTGTGAAGGGCTGCGCCATCTGGGTGCGGCCAGAACAACGAAACGGTGAACGATGAGCGTGATGTCCATTGCCAGCTCAGGCATGCGCGCTGCCTCGCTGGGCGTGCAGGCTGCGGCCTCCAACGTGGCACGGCTGCCGGTCACGGAGACCACCCGGCTGGGTGTCGCCCAGACGACAGCGGCAGGAGGCGGCGTCACCGCCACCGTGGTTGCCGCGCCGGACGACGCCAATGCGCCGATTGCGGACCTGTTGACGGCCAGGGAAGCCGCGCTGGCGTTTGCCGCCAACGCGACGGTGGTCCGCCGTCAGGACGAGATGCTGGGCACCCTGCTGGACCGCTGGGCCTGATCCGGTCGGTGTGCCGGCCGCTGTGGCCGGCACCCTCCCGTAGCGCCCGTTACGCCGACAGCTCCAGCAGCAGCTTGTTGAGCCGGCGCACATACGCCGCCGGGTCCTTCAGCGTGTCGCCCGCGGCCAGCGCTGCCTGGTCGAACAGCACGCGGCTCAGATCGTCGAAGCGCGCGGCATCGCCTTCCTGGTCCAGCTTGCCGATCAGCGGATGGCCCGGGTTGAACTCGAACACCGGCTTGCTGTCGGGCACCTTCTGGCCGCTGGCTTCCAGGATCTGGCGCATCTGCAGGCCCAGGTCCTGTTCGCCGATCGCCAGGATCGCCGGCGAATCGGTCAGGCGGTGCGAAACGCGCACGTCGGCGACGTCGTCACCCAGTGCGGTCTTGATGCGGTCCACCAGCGCCTGCTTGTCCTTGGCGACGGCTTCCTGGGCCTGCTTGTCTTCGGCGCTTTCCAGCGCACCCAGGTCCAGATCGCCACGCGCGACATCGACGAACGACTTGCCGTCGAACTCGGTGAGGTAGCCCATCAGCCACTCGTCGATGCGGTCGGTGAGCAGCAGCACTTCCACGCCCTTCTTGCGGAACACTTCCAGGTGCGGACTGTCCTTGACCTGGGTGTGGCTGTCGCCGGTCAGGAAGTAGATCTTGTCCTGGCCCTCGATCATGCGGCCCACGTAGTCGGCCAGCGAGACGCTGGGCTCGCCGCTGTCGTCATGGGTGGAGGCGAAGCGCAGCAGGCCGGCGATCTTCTCGCGGTTGCCATAGTCTTCCGCCGGACCTTCCTTGAGCACCTGGCCGAACTGTTTCCAGAAGCCGGCATAGACCTCCGGCTTGTCTTTGGCCAGCTTCTCCAGCATGTCCAGCGAGCGCTTGGTCAGCGCCGACTTCATCGAATCGATGACCGGGCCGGACTGCAGGATTTCGCGCGAGACGTTCAACGACAGATCGTTGGAATCCACCACGCCCTTGATGAAGCGCAGGTACAGCGGCAGGAACTGCTCGGCCTGGTCCATGACGAACACGCGCTGGACGTAGAGCTTCAGGCCCTTGGGCGCATCGCGGTGATACAGGTCGAACGGGGCGTGGCCGGGGACGTACAGCAGCGAGGTGTACTCGAGCTTGCCTTCGACCTTGTTGTGGCTCCACGCCAGCGGGTCCTGGTGGTCGTGCGCGGCGTGCTTGTAGAACTCCTGGTACTCGGCGTCGGTGATCTCGGTACGCGGCCGCGTCCACAGCGCGCTGGCACGGTTGACGGTTTCCCATTCGATCTCGGCCGGGGCGTCTTCGCCGTGGTGTTCCTTGACCATCTGGATCGGCAGGCCGATGTGGTCGGAGTACTTCTTGATGATGCCGCGCAGGCGCCAGCCATCGGCGAAGTCGCGCTGGTCATCCTTGAGGTGCAGGACGATGCGGGTGCCGCGCTCGGGCTTGTCGATGCCTTCCACGTCGAACTCACCTTCGCCGCGCGAGGACCAGTGCACGCCCTCGCTGGCGGGCAGGCCGGCACGACGGGAGTAGACGTCGACCTGGTCGGCGACGATGAAGGCGCTGTAGAAGCCGACGCCGAACTGGCCGATCAGCTGGGAGTCCTTTTTCTGGTCGCCGGAGAGCTGGCGCAGGAAGTCGCCGGTGCCGGATTTGGCGATGGTGCCTAGGTGGGCGATCGCTTCGTCACGGCTCATGCCGATGCCGTTGTCGTCGATGGTCAAGGTGTTGGCCGTGGCATCGAAGCTGACGCGGATGCGCAGGTCGCCGTCGTTCTCGAGCAGGTCCGGCTGGGTCAGCGCTTCGAAGCGCAGCTTGTCCGAGGCGTCGGCCGCGTTGGAGATCAGCTCGCGAAGGAAGATTTCCTTGTTGGAGTACAGCGAGTGGATCATCAGCTGCAGCAGCTGTTTGACTTCGGTCTGGAAGCCCAGGGTTTCTTTTTGGGTCTGCACGGTCATGGGTCGTGTTGCTCCTTGGGACATTGCCGCGCCCGGCGCGGCGGCTGGCTCAAGGGGTAGGGGTGGATTGTCCCGAATTCAAGGCCGCCGCCCTCGGCACGTAGGTCGTACGTGCGGCCGTAGAGCCACGCCATGCGTGGCTGCATTTCCTTCCGGCATCGGGGCGCCGGGTGGAGACAACCACCGGACCGCCTAGAATGTCGACCTGAACCGCCTGCCAGCCGTGCCCATGACCCGTTTCCGCCCGTACGCCCCTCCCATCACCCTCTGCCCCCGGAGCCACGCATGAAGCCGCGCCAGCCGGCAGCCGCCGTGGGCCAGGTGCGGATCATCGGGGGCAGGTGGCGCAATACGAAGCTGCCGGTACCGCTGTCGCCGGGGCTGCGGCCCAGCAGTGACCGGGTGCGGGAGACGCTGTTCAACTGGCTGATGCCGCGCCTGGGCGGGGCGCGGGTGCTGGATCTGTTCGCCGGGAGCGGGGCGCTGGGGCTGGAGGCGGTGTCGCGGGGGGCGGCGCAGGCGACGCTGGTCGAGCGCGATGCGGCATTGTCCCGGCAGTTGCGCGAGTCGGTCGCCAGGCTGGGGGCGCAGGACCAGATCACGGTGGTCCAGGCCGATGCGCTGCAGTGGCTGCGGCAGCCGGCCGGTCCGCTGGCGGATATCGCGTTCGTCGATCCGCCGTTTGCCGATGGGCTGTGGGAGGCGGTGATCGCCGGGCTGCCGTCGCATCTGGCCGCCGATGCCTGGCTGTACGTCGAGTCGCCGGCCGATCAGGCGCCGAAGATGCCTGCGGCCTGGCTGCTGCACCGCGAGGGGGGCACCCGGGAGGTCCGTTTTGCCCTGTATCGGCGCGCCACTGCTACACTTTCACCAGACCAACACGCGTAGCTGACGTATGACCGTGGCCAACCGCCGCATTGCCGTGTACCCGGGCACCTTCGATCCGATCACCAACGGTCACATCGATCTGGTGAACCGCGCTGCGCCCCTGTTCGAGAAGGTGGTGGTGGGCGTGGCGCAGAGTCCGTCCAAGGGGCCGACGCTGCCGCTGGAGCTGCGTGTCCAGCTGGCCCGTGATGCGCTGGGCCACAACCGCAACGTGGAAGTGCGTGGTTTCGATACCCTGCTGGCGCATTTCGTGCGCTCGGTGCAGGGCGGGGTGCTGCTGCGCGGCCTGCGCGCGGTGTCCGATTTTGAATACGAATTCCAGATGGCGAGCATGAACCGTCATCTGATCCCGGAGGTCGAGACGCTGTTCCTGACCCCGGCCGAGCAGCACAGCTTCATTTCGTCTTCGCTGGTCCGCGAGATCGCCCGCCTGGGCGGCGACGTGTCCGGCTTTGTGCCGTCCGCCGTGCTTGAGGCGCTGCGCAAGGTCCGTGAAGCGAAGTCGGGCCAAGCGTAGTACCTGTCAGACCCATACATACCAAGAATCACCAAGGGAGGAATTCCATGAACAACACCATGCGTGCCATGTTGATCGCGTCGTTCGCGCTGGCCTTCACCGCCTGCAAGAAGGAAGAGGCCGCACCGGTCGTCGAAGCCCAGCAGGCGCTGGTCGCCCCGGCTGCCGATGACGATGCCGGCTGGAAGAAGTACCTGCAGGCCGTGGCCGTGCAGAACATGGGCAACATCAGCAACAGCCCGTACCTGTACTACCTCTCGCCGGAATCGGATCCGGAATTCGCCGCCAAGTATGAGCGTCAGGTCGAAAGCGCCACCCAGGCCGTCGCCCGTGGCGTGCAGCCGGGCAACATGCTGGCCTTCGGTTCCTCGGCTTCGGCCAAGATGGCCGACATGATCCAGGCCGTGTTCAAGGACGTCTCGCCGGACTCGATGAAGGGTGTGCGCGTGGTCTTCATCGGCAAGGCCGCCGACAACGCCCGCGTCCAGTCGATCATCCAGCCGACCGGCGCCGAGTACATCTTCGTCGAAGCCAAGTAACCCGTGCAGTGGCGGCCGCGCCTCGTGCGCGGCCCGGGTGGCGCCCGCAGGGGCGTCACCGATGACCGGCCCGCGCGCCCGCGTGGGCCGGTTCTCATCCGCCGGCGCGGGCGTGGAGTAACGCCATGTCGCTGAAAATCAATGAGCTCTGCGTCAATTGCGACGTCTGTGAGCCGGCCTGCCCCAATCAGGCCATCTCGATGGGTGAAACCATCTACGTGATCGATCCGGCCCGCTGCACCGAGTGCGTGGGGCATTTCGACGAACCCCAGTGCGTGGTCGTCTGCCCGGTCGAATGCATCGATCCCGATCCGGACATTCCGGAAACCCAGGACGCCCTGCTCGCCAAACTGCGCGGGCTGCAGCGCGATCATCCCGAATTGTATGTCACGGAGTTTCTGCCGAAATGAGAACGCTGTCGCGTCGTTGGTTGCTGCTCGTCCTGCTGGTGGCCCCGGGTGCCTGGGCTGCCGGATCCGCGCAGGCGGTCCTGGCCAAACATCCTGATGGCGTGGCCGTCGCCAGTGGTCACCATCTGGCGACGGAAGCCGGCATGGAAATCCTGGCCAAGGGCGGCAATGCGTTCGATGCCGCGGTGGCGGTCTCCGCCACGCTGGCGGTGGTCGAGCCGATCAGCTCGGGCCTCGGCGGCGGCGGCTTCTTCCTGCTGCACGATGCCGCCACCGGCAAGGACGTGATGCTGGATGCGCGCGAAACCGCGCCGCAATCCGCGACCCCGGCCGCCTTCCTGGACAAGAAGGGCGAGCTGGACCGCGACCGTTCGGTCAACGGTGCGTGGTCGGCCGGCATCCCGGGCCTGCCGGCAGCGCTGGTGGAGCTGTCCTCCAAACACGGCAAGCTGCCGCTGAAGACCTCGCTGGAACCGGCCATGCGCATCGCGCGCGAGGGCTTCCCGGTGTATGCGCGCATGGCCAAGGGCTATCAGTCCCGGCGCGAGGTGATGCAGCGCTATCCCGGCACGCGTGAGGTGTACGAGCGCAACGGCAAGCCGATCGCCGAGGGCGACCTGTTCCGCCAGCCGGAACTGGCGCGGACCATGGAACGCCTGGCCGACCAGGGCTTCGATGGGTTCTACCGCGGCGAGACCGGCACGCTGCTGCTCAAGGGCGTAAAGCAGGCCGGCGGCCACTGGACCGCCGAGGAGCTGGCCGGCTACCGGGTCAAGCTGCGCGAGCCGATCGCCTTCAAGTACCGCGACTGGACCATCACCACTGCCTCGCCGCCGTCCTCCGGTGGCATCGCGCTGGCCGCCATGCTGCAGATCCTGGAAGGCTGGGATCTGAAGTCGATGGACCAGGCCCACCGCACCCATCTGGTGGTGGAAGCGATGCGCCGCGCCTACCGCGACCGCACCTTCTTCCTCGGTGATCCGGACTTCGTGGATATCCCGCAGAAGGTGCTGACCAGCAAGGACTACGCCCAGGGCCTGCGCGCCACCATCCACCCGGAGAAGGCCACCCCGAGCGATCTGCTGTCGGGCAACCCGACCCCGCTGGAAGATGACGAGACCACGCATTTCTCGATCATCGACCGCGAAGGCAACCGCGTCGGTGCGACCCAGACCGTGAACCTGCTGTACGGCTCGGGCCTGATTCCGTCGGGTACCGGCGTGCTGCTGAACAACGAAATGGACGATTTCGCGCTGAAGCCGGGCACGCCCAATGCCTTCGGCGTGATGGGCTATGCGGCCAATGCGCCCAAGCCGGGCAAGCGCATGCTCAGTTCGATGACGCCAACCTTCATGGAATCCGCCGACAAGGTCGTGGTGCTTGGTACGCCCGGTGGCAGCCGCATCATCACCATGGTGCTGCTCGGCATCCTCGGCTACGACGACGGCCTGACCGCCCAGCAGGTCGCCGCGCTGCCGCGCTACCACCACCAGTGGCTGCCGGACCTGATCGAGGCCGAAGACGGCACTTTCGATGCGGATACGATCAAGCAGCTGCAGGCGATGGGCCACAAGATCGATCTGCCCGGCGACAGCGCCGCCGGCGGTCGCGGCTCCAGCCACGTCTGGGGCAACCTGCAGACCGTGGAATGGGACCGTCGCAGCAACGTGCTCAGCGGTGGCAGCGATCCGCGTAACCCGGTGGGCAGCGCCAAGGTCAGCCAAGCGCACTGATTGCGTGCGGAAACGAAAAACCCCGTCCCAGTGGCGGGGTTTTTTCATGGGCGACGGCTAGCGAATATTTAACGGTCGCACGACGATAATTTGCGGATGAAACTATGGTCCATCCGCGGTAACTCGCAGAAACTCGACGGCGGCGCGATGTTCGGCAATGCGCCGCGCGCGGTCTGGGAAAAATGGGCGGCGCCGGACGATCTCAACCGGATCGAACTGGCCTGCCGCGCGCTGCTGGCCAGCCCGTTGGCCGGCAGGACCGTGCTGTTTGAAACCGGCATCGGCGCCTTCTTCGAGCCGAAACTGCGGGACCGTTACGGCGTGCAGGAACCCGGCCACGTGCTGATCGAATCGCTGCGCGAGGCAGGTTTCGAGCACGAAGACATCGACGTGGTGGTACTGAGCCATCTTCACTTCGACCACGCCGGCGGCCTGCTGGCGCCTTGGAGCGAGGGCCGCTCGCCCGAACTGCTGTTCCCGAATGCGACCTTCCTGGTCGGGGCCGAGCACTGGGCCCGCGCGCTGCATCCGCATCCACGCGACCGCGCCAGTTTCATTCCGGAACTGCCCGGCCTGCTGGAGGCGAGCGGTCGGCTGGAAATCGTCGATGGCCCGTACTCGAAAACCCTGGGCGACAGCGTGCGTTTCAGCTTCAGCGACGGGCATACGCCGGGCCTGATGCTGGCGGAGATCATCGGGCCGGAGACCGTGGAGGGTCAGCCGCGGGGCGGCGTAGTGTTCTGTGCAGACCTGATCCCGGGCCGCTCATGGGTGCACGTCCCGATCACCATGGGCTACGACCGAAACGCCGAGCTGCTGATCGACGAGAAGCGCAGCTTCCTGGAAGATAAGCTCGCCCGCAACGTCCATCTGTTCTTCACCCATGACCCGCACTGCGCGTTGGCGCAGGTGTCACGCGATGAGAAGGGCCGCTTCGGCACCGTGCACGAACAGGGCGAACTGAAGGCCCGCGCGCTGGCGTAACGCTACGGTTGGCGCGCCTGGGCAACCACACCGGTAGGTGCCGACCGTTGGTTGGCACGGCACCCTCGACGCATCCCGGCCGTCGCTACACCATGTGAAGCACCGGCGGCCGGTGACGGCCGCCGCTGCAGACGCCGGGGTCAACCGACCACGCGGGTCCCGAAAATGCGGTCGCCGGCATCGCCCAGGCCCGGCAGGATGTAGCCCTTCTCGTTGAGTTGGGCGTCGATCGCGGCGGTGAAGATCTCCACGTCCGGGTGCACGGCCTGCACCGCGGCGATGCCCTCCGGTGCGGCGACCAGAAAGATGCCCTTGATGCGACGGGCACCGGCGCGCTTGAGCATGTCGATGGTGGCGATCAGGGTGCCGCCGGTAGCCAGCATCGGGTCCAGGATCAGCGCATCGCGCTCTTCCAGGCGGCCGGTCAGGCGCTCGAAGTAGGGCACCGGCTGCAGGGTTTCCTCATCGCGCTGCAGGCCGACCACGCTCACGCGCGCGGCCGGGATCAGCGAGAGCACGCCGCTGAGCATGCCCAGGCCGGCGCGCAGGATCGGCACCACGGTGATCTTGGCCCCGGCGATGCGCTGCACCGTCACCGGCCCGGCCCAGCCGGCCATGGTGTGGGCCTCGGTATCCAGATCGGCGGTGGCCTCATAGGCCAGCAGCCCACCGAGTTCATTGGCCAGCTCGCGGAAGTCCTTGGTGCTCAGGGACGCATCGCGCATCAGGCCGATCTTGTGCTGCACCAGCGGATGGCGCACTTCGACGATTTTCATGGGGGAAAGACTGCAAAGGAGAGGCCGATAGTGTGCCGCAACACCCCACCGAAGCCAAAAGCCGAAGCCGCAATGCCCGCCTCGATGTCCCCGGTGTCATCCCCATGCAACTTCCCGGACATACCGTGCTGACCCATTCTTTACACAGATTGGGGAATGCAGTGCAGAAGAAGCGTCCGTTGGGCCTGGCGATCAGCCTTTCGTTGCTGGCGGTGATCACCCCGTCGGTCCATGCCGCCGATACCCCCGATGGCAGCACGGTGGCCGGCAGCGCCGCCGCCGGGGCCGCCGCCATCGACCTGGACCGCGTCGAGGTCCGCCCGCAGCTGGAGTCGCAGACCCGTGCGGTCGACCTCAAGCGCAGCAGCGATGCGATCGAAGATGCGGTCTCCTCCGATGCCATGGGCGTCTATCCGGACAAGAACGTGGCCGAATCGCTGCAGCGCCTGCCGGGCGTCAGCGTCACCCGTGACCAGGGCGAGGGGCGCTTCGTGGTCATCCGCGGCCTGGATGCCAACCTCAACAGCGTCAGTGTCGACGGCATCGCCATCGGCACCCCGGAAGATTCGAGCCGTGCGGCGCCGTTGGATGTGATTCCCTCCGATTCGACCGAGCGCCTGCGCGTGGTCAAATCGCCGACCCCCGACATACCCGGCGACGCGATCGGCGGTGCGATCCTGGTCGAGTCCGCCTCGGCCTTCGACCGCGAAGGCCGCAACCTGCGCGGCAAGATCGAAGCCAGCCACCAGCAGCTCTCCGGCAACACCAGCCCGAAGGCGGCGATCAATTACAGCGAAGTGTTCGCCGATACGTTCGGCGTTGCGCTGGGCGTGAACTACCAGAACCGCAAGTTCGAGTCGGACAACACCGAAGTGGAGTACGGCGAATTCGACGGCGGTGCGGAAGACGACCTGTTCGCCACCAGCCTGCAGCAGCGCAAGTACGAGATCGAACGCAAGCGCATCGGCGCCAACCTCAATCTCGACTGGCATCCGGATGAAGACAACCGCTATTACCTGCGCACGCTGTACAGCCAGTTCGATGATGCAGAAACCCGCCAGCGCACCATCTTCAACTTCGGCGATGGCGAGGTCATCGCGCTGGGCAACAACCAGTACCGCGTCGAGGACCTGCCGGCCGATGCGATCCAGAAGCGGATGCGTTACCGCACCAAGAAGGAAAACACGTTCACCACCAGCGCCGGTGGCGAAAACCGCCTCACCAATGCAGTGATCGATTACAAGGTCGGCTACACCCGCACCGAAGAGCGCGTCAACGATGAGATGGAGGCGCGCTTCGAGTACAACGGCGACGACCTCGGCGCCAGCGTCGATCAGAACAGCGGCATTCCGCGCTATACGCTGACCAGCGCGCAGTGGATGGACAACGGCAACTACGATTTCGACCGCTTCGTGCTCTCGCCGAAGCAGGTCAACGACAGCGAGCGCAGTGCGCAGATCAACGTGCGCTTCGATGGGGATTCCTCCAGCGTCAAGTTCGGCCTGCTCGGCCGCTGGCGCGACCGCGACGTCAATGTCGACGAGCGCGAACTGCGCGTCGGCCCGGACGTGGCGCTGTCGGACTGGACCGCCGCCACCCCCGATCACCGCGGTGGCAGCCTCGGCCAGGGCATGAGCTCGGACGCCATGCGTCGCCACTGGGCCCAGCATGGCGGCCAGTACAGCGCCCGTCCGCAGGACGCCGGTGGCAACGCGCTGACCTCGCTGGAAGAGGACTACACCGCCAGCGAAGACATCTTCGCCAGCTATGCGATGGGCACCTGGGATGTCGGCGCGCTGCGCATCATCGGCGGCGTGCGCGTGGAGAACACCCAGTTCAGCGCGACCGGCAACAGCGTCGAGGTGGCCAGCAACGGCCGCAGCTTCACGGTCACGCCGCTGAGCGTGAGTCGCAGCTACACCAACGTGCTGCCCGGCCTGCACCTGCGTTACGACGCCGGCGATGACTGGGTGCTGCGCGCGGCCGCCAACAAGACCGTCTCGCGCCCGTCGTTCGGCGATGTGGCGCCGCGCGTCGGCCTGAGCCGGGGCGACGAGGAAGTCCGGATCGGCAATCCGCAGCTGGATCCGTATGAATCGAAGAACATCGACCTGTCGCTCGAGAAATACCTGGGCAGCACCGGCATCGTCTCGCTGGGCGTGTTCCACAAGTCGATCGATGGCTATATCGTCAACACGGTGAGCAACACGGATCCCGCGTACCCGGACTTCGAGGTCACCCGTGTGATCAACGGCAACAAGGCCACGGTCAAGGGCGCCGAATTCAACTGGCAGCAGCAGCTTGCCTTCCTGCCGGCGGGTTGGAATGGCCTGCTGGTCGGCGCCAGCGGCACCTGGCTGGACACCGATTTCGATCCTGGCGTGGCCGGCCGCGAGCGCGACAACTTCATGCTGCCGCGCGCCTCCAAACATGTGTACAGCGCACACCTGGGCTATGAAAAGGCCGGTTTCAGCACCCGCGTGGCTGCGGTCTACCGCAGCGAGTATCTGGATTCGCTGGGCGACAGCCGCGCCTACGATATCTACGTAGCGCCGAATACCCAGCTCGATTTCAGCCTGGACTACAAGTTCACCTCCAACGTGAGCCTCTACTTCGAAGCCCAGAACCTGCTCGACAAGCCGCTGGAGCTCTACCAGGGCGTGCGCTCGCGCACTCTGCAGAACGAAGAATATGGCCGCACCTACGCCCTCGGCCTGAAGGTGGCCCTGTGATGCGCGCCGCCCCTTGCCTGAGCTTGCTTGCGCTGGCGCTGTTGACCGCCTGCACCCCGGCAGCGACGCCGGACGCTGCCGCACCCGCCGCGCCGACGACTGCGGCCGACGCCGCCGCCGCACGCGATGTCGCCACGGTCGCCGAGGCGTTCCTGACTCCGATGACGCCGGACGACAACATCGACTCGCCGGCCAGCTGGACCACGCCCGAGGGCCAGGTCTGGTTGATCGCGACCGCCAAGGCCACCGACAAGCTGGTGGTCTACGACGGGCAGACCGGCGCGAAGCTGCGTGACGTCGGCAGCCTCGGCACCGCCCCCGGCCAGTTCGATCGCCCCAACGGCATCGCCGTGGTCGATGATCTGGTGCTGATCGTGGAGCGCGACAACCACCGCGTGCAGGTGCTGCAGCTGCCGGACTTCACCCCCCTGGGGGTGTTCGCCGCCGCCGACCTGCGCAAACCCTACGGCCTGTGGGTGAACAAGCAGGGCAGCGGCTACGACGTGTACGTGACCGATTCCTACGACGCGGGCGAAGACGCGCAGGGCAACGACGTGCTGCCGCCGCTGGCCGAACTGGACAAGCGCGTGCGCCGTTACGCGCTCACCGTGCAGGACGGCAAGGCGCAGGCCACGCTCACCGCCAGCATCGGCGACACCACCGACGCGGGTGCGCTGCGCGTGGTCGAATCGATCTGGGGCGACCCGGCCAACGACCGCCTGCTGATCGCCGAAGAAGACGAAACCTACGCCAGCGAGTTCAAGGTCTACACGCTGGAAGGCCGTTTCAGCGGCACCACCTTCGGACGCGATGCGTTTCAGGCCCAGGCCGAAGGCGTGATGCTGCGGACCTGTGGCAAGGATGGCTGGTGGATCACCACCGAGCAGGGCAAGCAGCGCAGCGTGTTTCACCTGTTCGAGCGGCACAGCCTGAAACATGTCGGCGCGTTCCAGGGCAATACGGTGGCCAACACCGACGGCATCTGGTCGATGCAGGCGCCGTCCGCGCGTTTCCCGCATGGCGCGCTGTACGCGGTGCACGATGACCAGAGCGTGGTGGCATTCGACTGGGCGAGCATCGCCAAGCAGTTTTCGCTGCCGCTGGAGTGTGGCGCGTGAGCCGCGTTCCTGCCGCCCTGACCGCGCTGGCGATGGCGCTGCTGCTGTGCAGCGGCAGTGCCGTGGCGAAGAAAGGGACCGAGAACGGTGCCGAGCCGAACACCCAGGTTCCTGTGGGCAACCGCCATTACGCAGCGACTGGCTTCCCGGATCGATTGGTCGCCTCGCCGGCGCAGGACGCCGCGCGCGGCTTCTCGGTCGCCTGGCGTACCGACACCTCGGTGAAAGCGCCCGTGCTGGAATGGGTCGTGGCCGGCGACTCGCCGGATGTCGGCACGCCGACCCGCATCACCGCGACCACCCAGGCGCTGACCACTGAACTCGGCGCGTCCCATCATCACCGTGCCGACGTGACCGGCCTGCAGCCGGACACCCTGTACCTGTGGCGCGTGCAGGGCCAGAACACCTGGAGTGCCTGGAACCAGCTGCGCACCGCCGGGCGTGCCGATCAGCCGCTCACGCTGCTGTATTTCGGTGACACCCAGAACAAGAACCTCAGCCACGTCTCCCGGGTCCTGCGGGCCGGCATCAAGGCGGCCCCGGACGCGCGCCTGAGCCTGTTCGCCGGTGACCTGGTCAGCGGCGGCGACGGGCAGGATGACAGCGAGTGGGGCGAGTGGTTCGCCGCCGCCGGCTGGCTGCCGCAGGAGACCGCGGTCGCCCCGGCGATCGGCAACCACGAGTATTTCGAGGAGTTCGAAGACACGCCGCAGGAGCGCCGCGTGCTGGGCCGCCACTGGCCGGTGACGTTCGCATTGCCGCGCAACGGCGTGGACGCCGCCGATACCAGTACCTACTGGTTCGATTACCAGGGCGTGCGCATCGCCGTGCTCGACGGTACCTCCGCGCTCGATCTGGGCACGGCCAAGGCGCAGGCCGCCTGGCTGGACAATGTGCTGGCGGAGAATCCGCACCCGTGGAGTATCGTGCTGCTGCACCAGCCGTTCTATTCCCCGCGCGAGGGCCGCGAGAACACCGAACTGCGCGATGTACTGCTGCCGGTGGTGCGCCGCCGCCAGGTCGATCTGGTCCTGCAGGGACACGACCACACCTACGGCCGCCGTGGCGAAGGGCAGGGCGCGACGCCGCAGTTCGTGGTCACCGTCGCCGGGCCGAAGCAGTACCGGCTCTCCGACGAGGCCCGGACCACCATGGCGCCGGTCGGCGAGGACACGCAGCTGTTCCAGGTGTTGAAGATCGATCCGACGCACCTGCGCTACGAGGCGCGCACCGTCACCGGCCGCCTGTACGACGGCTTCGAGTTGACACGCGCTGCCGATGGCCGCAAACAGAAGGCCGAACTGACGCAGGGACGCATCGCCCCCCGTGACTGCGCGCGCGCCCAGACCCTCAAGGGCCGCGCCGACCGTTGCTGGGAATGACCGACCGGCCGGGCCACTGCGGTGCGCCCGGCCTTCCGTGGAGATCGAGATGACGCATCGCCGTTCCATCGCGCGGGCCGTGTTGGCCACCTCGCTGCTGCTGCTCGCCGGTGCCGGCGTGGCCGGCAACGCCGTCCTGCACCCGTTCCTCGCCGCCCAGCCGAAGAGCGTGCCGGACGAAGTGCATCTGGCCGTGGAGATCCCGGCCGGCAGCTTCACCAAGTACGAGATCAAGGAAGACGGCCTGGTCCATGTGGACCGCTTCCAGTCGATGCCGGTGGCGTACCCGGCCAACTACGGCTCGATGCCGCGCACCCTGGCCGGCGACAACGATCCGCTGGACGCACTGGTGTTGACCCGTGAGCCGCTGCATCCCGGCGTGATCGTGCGGTTCCGTCCGATCGGCTACCTGAAGATGGTCGATGACGGCGAGCAGGATGAAAAGGTCATCGGCGTGCCGACCGACAAGATCGACCCCACCTACGCCAACATCCGCGATCTGGACGATCTGCCGCTGATCGAACGGCAGCGCATCGAAGCCTTCTTCCGCGTCTACAAGGACCTGCCGGCCGGCCGCAATCCGGTCCAGCTCAACGGCTGGGGCAATGCCGCCGAGGCCAAGGCGCTGATCCGAGCTTCGATGCAGCGCTTCGACGCGCAGCAGCGGCGGGCGAAAGGCGATTGATCGTTCGGGTTGTCGGACCAGGGGGTGATCCAACAGCTTCCGCGCGGCCGGTGACGTCCGCTATGCTCGGTATCGGTCGTCTGCGCATCGCCGATGACCGGCCTTTCAAGGGACGGGGCGGCGGCACATGGAAGAGGAGATCAAGCGCGGCGTACTGACCGTGATCCACTGGATCGTGGTCGTTTTCATCGTACAGATTATGGTGTTCGGCATTGGTCGCCTGACGTTGTTCGCCTTCAGCGGGGGCCGCTTCGGGAAGGACGATTGGACGGCCGCGCATCAGAACTGGAGCTATTTCACTGGCTTCGGGCTGATCGCCTTGGTGTGGACCCTGATCGCGCTCCATAACAACGGTCTGCTCTGGTAGCCATCGCAGGCGATCACGCCGGGCCGGCGCTCGCCTTCTGCAGCCGCCGCAGGAACACGGCCATTTCCTTCACCGCCTGCTTGTCGCCGTTGGTCTCGGCGACAGAACGGCCTTGGTGCCATGCCTGTGCCGCCGCGTCCGGATCGCCGACCGCCAGATGGGCTTTACCCAGCCATTTCCAGCCTGCCGAGTACTGTGGATCCTGTGCGACACAGCGCTGCAGATGGATGACCGCCTCCGCGGTGTCACCCGCGTCGAGCAGGGCCTTGCCCAGGCCGAAGCGGAGCAGGGCGCTGTCGCGACCCTGTTCGAGCAGACGTTGCAGTGCGGGGATATCCATTCGATGCGGACTCAGGCAGCGGTGACGCGGGCGTAGCGCCCGCGGTGGAAGGCAAGGGTGTCGCCGGGGGCGGTATCCAGCTGCACCACCTGGCCGATGACCAGCACATGATCACCGGCGGGCAGCGTTTGTTCGACCGTGCAGACGAGCTGTGCAACCGCATCGCGGACCAGGGGCACGCCACTGGCGTGCGCCATCATCGTGCCGGGCACCGGCACGCGCCGCCGTTTTCCATCGGCGAAATGCCGCGCCAAGGCGAGCTGCCGGGCGGCCAGGATACTGATCGAGAACGGCCTGCCGATGCGATACACGGCCACATCGGGCGAGCGGTTCGACAGGCTCCACATCACCAGCGGTGGGTCCAGCGACAACGAAGCAAAGGAGTTGATCGTCATCGCGAACAGAGCATCGTCGTCGCTGCGGGCGGCGACGATGGCGACCCCGGTCGGGTACTGGCCAAAGGCATGGCGCAGCGCGGCCGCCGAAAGCGGCGGGTCCAGCACTGCAGCCTCGGACGGCGTGGCGGAGGGCTGCGTGCCGAGGCCCAGTGCAGGACCCGTGTCCATCAACGGCCGCCGGCGGCCTGGTAACGGCGCGCGACTTCGGCCCAGTCGATCAGCTCGAAGAACGCGGCGATGTAGTCCGGGCGGCGGTTCTGGTAGTTCAGGTAGTAAGCGTGCTCCCACACATCCAGCCCCAGGATCGGCGTGCCACCGGAGAGACCCGCGAAGTCGCCCATCAACGGGTTGTCCTGGTTCGGGCTGCTCTCCACCAGAAGCTTGCCGTCGCGGCTCAACGTCAACCATGCCCAGCCACTGCCGAAGCGGGTCTGCGCGGCCTTGGTGAAGGCCTCCTTGAACGCGGCGTAGCCGCCGAGGTCACGCTCGATCGCCTGGGCCACGGCGCCTTCCGGCGTGCCGCCGCTGGCGGTCAGCACTGTCCAGAACAGGCTGTGGTTGGCATGCCCGCCGCCGTTGTTGCGGACGACGTTGCGCACACCCTCCGGCAGAGCCCCGATATCGGCGATCAGCGCGTCGATGTCGGTGCTCTCGATCCCGGCATCGGTGAGGGCGGCATTGAGATTGGTGACGTAGGCCTGGTGGTGCTTGGCATGATGGATTTCCATCGTGCGTGCATCGAAGTGCGGTTCGAGTGCGTCGTAGGCGTAGGGCAGGGCGGGGAGGGTGTAAGCCATGTGCATCTCCAGAGGGGAAGCAGGGGGGGAGGACGCCACGATAGAACCTCAAGCATGATTGAGGTCAAGCGCGGCGATGTGGAACAGTGCGGGCCACCCACGCGTGATCGCTGCCTGTCCTTCACCTGCACTGGCTATCATTGCCTCTCGAATCTTCCGGGGTAGTCTCGTGTCGGTAGCGTTGGTGTGGTTTCGCCGTGACCTGCGGTTGCAGGACAACCCGGCCCTGCAGGCCGCCCTGGATGCCGGCCATGTGCCGGTGCCGGTCTACATCCATGCGCCACACGAAGAAGGCGATTGGGCGCCCGGTGGCGCGTCCAACGCGTGGCTGCATCGCTCGCTGGCAGCGCTGGACGCTGACCTCCGTGCGCGCGGTTCTTCGCTGGTACTGCGCGAGGGCGACAGTCAGTCGCAGCTCCAGGCGCTGATCGAGCAGACCGGTGCGGTGGCGGTCTACTGGAACCGCAAGTACGAACCGGCCACCCAGCCGCGCGATGCGAAGATCAAGCGGGCGTTGCGCGAGCAGGGCATCGAGGCCGACAGCCACAACGGCAGCCTGATGTTCGAGCCGTGGGACGTGGCAACCCAGCAGGGCGGGCCGTACAAAGTGTTCACCCCGTTCTGGCGGAATGCGCTGACCCGCCTGCAGCTGCCGGCGCCGGCCCACGCGCCGGAGGGCATGCCCGCGCACCGCGTGAGCGGCGAGAGCCTCGACGCGCTCAACCTTGCGCCCTCCATTCCGTGGGACCGGGAGTTCTGGACGCACTGGCAGCCCGGCGAAGCGGGCGCCCACGAGGCACTGACGGTCTTCATCGACGGTGCCCTCAACGGCTATCGCGAGCAACGTGATCTGCCGGACCGGGTCGGCACCTCGCTGCTGTCGCCGCACCTGCATTTCGGCGAGATCGCCCCGTGGCAGATCGTCCGCCGCCTGCAGGGCGAGCGCAGTGCCAGCCGGGATGCCGACATCGACGGCTACATCCGAGAGCTGGGCTGGCGCGAGTTTTCGTATCACCTGCTGCATCACTTCCCGCAGACGCCGGATCACAACCTCAACCCGCGCTTCGATCAGTTCGAGTGGGCCAAGCCGGACCCGGCGGCATTGCAGGCATGGCAGCAGGGCCGCACCGGCATTCCGATCGTGGATGCGGGCCTGCGTGAGCTGTGGGCCACCGGTTACATGCACAACCGCGTGCGCATGATCGTCGCCAGCTACCTGTGCAAGCACATGCGCCAGCACTGGCGCGAAGGCGCGCGCTGGTTCTGGGACACGCTGGTCGATGCGGACCTGGCCAACAACACGATGGGTTGGCAGTGGGTTGCCGGCACCGGGGCGGACGCCGCGCCGTACTTCCGGATTTTCAATCCGGTGACGCAGTCGCAGAAGTTCGACCCGCAGGCGCGGTACATCTCGCGTTGGGTGCCGGAACTGGCGGCATTGCCGGTCAAGGCGCGCTTTGCTCCGTGGCAGTCACCGCAGCTGCTGGCCGAGTGCGCGCCAGGCTATCCGGCCTTGCCGCTGGTGGATCTTTCCGAGGGCCGGGATGCCGCCTTGGCCGCGTATCGCCACACCGGCGGAGCGTGACCCGCAGCCCGGATCGAACCCCGCGGCCGTAAACGATTACCTGAACAGGGAGCTGCCGAGCGTGCCATTCATCATGCCGGCATCGCGTTGGGCTGTTTATGCTCTTCACGGCCCGCACGCCGGCGCCGTCCGGTAACCAAGGAGAAACCTCATGATTCGACCCGCAACCCGCAACGTGGCCCTGGCCCTGATGACTGCTGCCGCCCTGACGGCCTGCGCCACCGGTGGTTCCTACGTGCAGAGTGACCAGTACGGCAATCCCGTCGAGCAGCAGAACCGCACCGGCCGCAACGCGCTGATCGGTACCGCTGTCGGCGTCGCCGCGGGCCTGCTCAGCGGCAACAGCGCCACCGAACGCCGCCAGCACGCCATGATCGGTGCCGGTATCGGCGCATTGAGCGGCGCGGCCGTCGGCCAGTACCAGGACCGCCAGGAACGCGCCCTGCGCGAGCGCACCGCCAACACCGGTATCGACGTCTCCCGCAATGGCGACAACCTCGTGCTGAACCTGCCGGACGGCATCACCTTCGACTTCGGCAAGTCCACGCTGAAGCCGCAGTTCTACGGGTCGCTCAACGGCGTGGCGAGCACGCTGGCCGAGTACAACCAGACCATGATCGAAGTGGTCGGCCACACCGACAGCATCGGCAGTGATGCGGTGAACAACCGCCTGTCCAAGGAACGCGCCGACTCGGTCGCCGCTTACCTGGCCGGTCAGGGCGTCCAGCGCGCCCGCATCGAAACCCTCGGTGCCGGCAAGGCTTACCCGATCGCCGACAACAACACCGATGCCGGCCGCGCGCAGAACCGCCGCGTCGAGATCCGTGTGATTCCGTTGCAGCAATAACAGCGCGCCAGCGCGCTGTTATTGCGTGTTGCGACCCGCAGGTTCGCAACACAAAAGTGCCGCCCTTACAGGCGGCATTTTTTGTAGGTACCGGCCGTTGGCCGGTACGCCCGGAACAACTCCGTCCGCTCGCACACCCGCACACCCGCACCGCCCAAACCACAACGCCGCCCAAGGGCGGCGTTGTGGTTCATACGGCGCTGCGCTGATGAAGCAGCATCACCCCGCGGTCACCGTCTCCAGAATCCGCTTCCCGGCCGCCTGCATCTCCGTTTCCACCTGGGTCTGCTGCTGCTTGGCCAGCTTCGCCGCCGGGCACTGGGCGAGCATGTAGTTGGCGTCGAAGTTCATCTTCTCGACCAGGAAATCCACGAACGCGCGCACCTTCGGCGAAACCAGCCGGCCGCCGGCGAACACCGCGTTGAAGTCCACTTCCGGGCCGGTCCAGCCGGCCAGCACGCGCCGCACCATGCCCGATTCGACGAAGGGCTTGGCCATCACGTCACCGGTCAGCAGCAGGCCTTCGCCGCACACCAGTGCGCCGTTCAACGCGGAGGGATCATTGGCGACCAGCAGCGGATTGACCGGGAAATCGAGCAGCTCGCCGCCGTTCTCGCCCAGCTGCCAGAAGAAACGGTTGTTGTTGAGGTTGCGCGCCTTGCGCATCGCCAGGATGCGGTGGAACTGCAGCTCATCCGGATGCAGCGGCTCGCCGTAGCGCTCGATGTAGGCCGGGCTGGCGAACACCTGCGTGCGCAGGCTGCCGAGTTTGCGCGCCACCAGGTTGGAGTCGGGCAGGGTGCCCACGCGCAGCGCCAGATCCGCTTCACCGGCGATCAGGTCGAGCTTCTCGTTGCCCAGGTGCATGTCCAGCTGGATTTCCGGGTATTGCGCGTGGAACTGGCCGAGCAGCGGCGCGATCCAGGTGATGCCGATCGAATACGGCACGGTGAAGCGCAGCCAGCCGCGCGGGCCGGACTGCAGCTGGTTGACCGCACCTTCGGCTTCTTCCAGTTCGCGTGCGATGCGCTGGCAGTGCTCGTGATAGACCGAGCCGGCCTCGGTGAGGCCGAGGCGGCGGGTGGTCCGGTGCAGCAGGCGTGCGCCGAGACGCGTTTCCAGTTCCTGCACTTTGCGGCTCACCGTCGTCTTGGGGAGCCCCAGTGCAGTGGCGGCGGCGATGAAACTGCCTTGCTCGACCACTTTGACGAAGATCAGCGTGTCGTTGAGATCGTGGGCCATGACGGGATCCAAAGTCGGGGGAGGGGAAGAGTGCCGCACATGATTGTGCCGGGCACGGGATGATTATTCCCCTAAATCCGGACTAATCAAGGGGGAGTTTGAGGACTAATCTGGCGCCATTCCAGATATGAAGGACGACAACCATGTGGTTGCGGAACATTCTTGGCCGCCTGCGTAGCGGCCCCAACGCCCCGCTGGACCTCGCGATGACCGTGGAACCCCGTCTGGGTTCCTTGTCCCGCAAGGCTTTCCGGGAATTCACCCCGCCTGCCAACATGCAGCGCGGTGGCAGCCTTCGCCTGGGTGCCCGTGGCAACGACCGACTGGGTCGAATTGGGATTATCCCGGCGACGGGAGTGAAAGTCCCATGAATGGGACATTGGCCCCCGAGGTGCTGGTGCTCGGTGGCACCGGCAGCGTGGGCCAGGGCATCGTGGCCGCTTTGCTGGAGGCCGGCAGCCCGGTCCTGGTGGTCGGCCGCGATCCCACGCGGCTGGCCGCGCTGCAGGAGCAGTTCGCCGATGAGCCGGGGCTGGAAGTCCTGCTGGGCTCGTTGGGCGATGACGGCTCTGCGCGCACCGTGGCCGAGCGGATCGGCGGGCGTCGCCGCGCGCTGGCGGCCGTGGTCGATGCAATGGGCGGCCCGTACAACCGCGGTCGGGTGACCGATCGCAGTGGCGATGCACTGTTGCAGGCGCTGCAGGCCGACGTGATGCCGCACGTGCATGCGGGGCGGCATCTGCTGCCGCTGCTGCGCGGTGGCGGGCAGGCACGGCGCTACGTACTGGTCGGCGGCCCCGCCGGTTTCAAGCCGTGGGCCGGGCATGGGGAATCCTCCATCACCATGTCCGCCACGCGCATGTACGCGCAGGTGCTGCACCAGGAGGCCCAGGCCCTCGGTGTGCGCGCGCAGATGCTGGAAGTGTGCGATCCGGTGTGTACCCCGGCCAATGCGGCCAAGGCCTGCATCGAATGGCCGAGCGCGCTGCTGGTCGGCCGTCGCGTGGTCTCGCTGCTGGACAACTGCACCGACAACCGCGCGATCGTGCGCTGCGACGCGCGCGATGCCGAGCTGCCGCGCGGGCTGCTGCATCTGGACCGCCCCCCTCCGATGTCGCGCAATACGGCCGGCACGGCTTGACCTCTACCAAGGTTCAGGTCCCAGGCTACGCCCCCCACGTCGCCCCACGTTTTCGATTCTGTATCACCACCCCTACGTACGGATGCATGACATGACTTCCAACTCCTCCCCGCATCGTTTCACCCGACGGCTGGCCATGGCCGGCGTTTCCATCCTCGCCGCCGCAGTGCTGACCGCGTGCAGTGGCAGCCACGCTGAAGAAGCCGGCATGCCGCCGCCGCCGTCGGTCAGTGCCGCCCCGGTGCTGGTCAAGCAGGTCAGCCAGTGGGACGACTTCAGTGGCCGCGTCGAAGCGGTCGAAAGCGTTGAGCTGCGCCCGCGCGTCTCCGGCTACATCGACAAGGTCAACTATGTCGAAGGCCAGGAGGTCAAGAAGGGCGACGTGTTGTTCACCATCGACGCACGCAGCTACCGCGCCGAGCTGGACCGCGCCACCGCCGAGCTCAACCGCGCGCGCACCCAGGCCCAGGTGAGCCGCAGCGAAGCCGACCGTGCCCGCCGCCTGTCCGACCAGCAGGCGATCTCCACCGAGACCTGGGAACAGCGCCGCGCGGTGTCCGAACAGGCACTGGCGCAGGTCCAGGCCGCACAGGCAGCGGTGGATGCGGCGCGGTTGAACATGGAGTTCACCCAGGTGCGCGCCCCGATCAACGGCCGTGCCGGCCGCGCGATGGTGACCGCCGGCAACCTGGTGACCGCCGGCGACAGTGCCAGCGTGCTGACCACGCTGGTCTCGCTGGACAAGGTGCATGTGTACTTCGATGCCGATGAAGGGACCTTCCTGCGCTACGCCCAGATGGCCCGCAAAGGTGAACGCCCGAGCGAGCGCGACAGCGAACTGCCGGTGAAGGTCGGCCTGTCCGGCGAGACCGGCTACCCGCATGAAGGCAAGGTCGACTTCCTGGACAACCAGGTCACCCGCAGCACTGGCACCATCCGGGTCCGCGCGCTGCTGGACAACGCCGACCGCGCCTTCACCCCGGGCCTGTTCGCGCGCGTGCAACTGCTCGGCAGCGGCCAGTTCCAGGCCATGCTGATCGATGACAAGGCCGTGCTGACCGACCAGGACCGCAAGTTCGTCTACGTGGTCGACAAGGACAACAAGGCACAGCGCCGCGATATCGAACTTGGCCGCACCGCCGACGGCCTGCGCATCGTCGAGCAGGGCCTGAAGGCCGGTGACCGCGTGATCATCGACGGCGTGCAGAAAGTCTTCATGCCGGGCATGCCGGTCCAGGCCAAGGCCGTCGCGATGCAGCCGGCCGGCGGCACCGTTGCACCGAAAGCCACCGCCGCTCTGAACTGATCTTCCCTCGCTGATGCCCCGTGCGGGGCTGCCCGTCTCCGCTGTCGTCCGCGACAGCGGCAGGGGTCCTGCACGCCGGTGTCGGCGAACACCCAGGAATCCACCCATGGACTTTTCCCGTTTTTTCATTGACAGGCCGATCTTCGCGGCGGTGCTGTCGATCGTGATCTTCGCCGCAGGCCTGATCGCGATCCCCATGCTGCCGATCAGCGAGTACCCCGAAGTGGTGCCGCCATCGGTGGTGGTGCGCACGGTGTACCCGGGCGCCAACCCCAAGGTGATCGCTGAAACCGTGGCCACGCCACTGGAAGAAGCGATCAACGGCGTCGAGGACATGATGTACATCAAGTCCGTCGCCGGCTCCGACGGCGTACTGCAGATGACCGTGACCTTCCGCCCGGGTACCGACCCGGACGAGGCGGCGGTCAAGGTGCAGAACCGCGTCGCCCAGGCGCAGGCGCGTTTGCCTGAAGACGTGCGCCGCCAGGGTGTCTCCACCCAGAAGCAGTCGCCGACCTTCCTGATGGTGGTCCACCTGACCTCGCCGGACGGCAAGTACGACTCGCTGTACCTGCGCAACTACGCCCGCCTGCACGTCAAGGATGCCCTGGCACGCCTGCAGGGCGTCGGTGATGCGCAGATGTTCGGCGGCGGCGACTACGCCATGCGTGCGTGGCTGGACCCGGACAAGATCGCCGCGCGCGGCCTGACCGCCAGCGACGTGGTGCGTGCGATGCGCGAGCAGAACGTGCAGGTCTCGGCCGGCCAGCTCGGCGCCGAACCGATGCCGAGCAGCGACTTCCTGACCCTGATCAACGCCCAGGGTCGCCTGCGCAGCGAGCAGGAATTCCGCGACATCGTGCTCAAGGCCGGTGACGACGGTGAAGTGGTGCGCCTGTCCGATGTCGCCCGCCTGGAACTGGGCGCCGGTGACTACACGCTGCGCTCGCAGCTGGACGGCAAGAACGCGGTCGGTATCGGTATCTTCCAGGCCCCGGGCGCCAACGCGCTGGAAATCCGCGACTCGGTCATCCACACCATGGATGAGCTGACCAAGCAGTTCCCGGCCGGCGTGAAGTACGAAGCGGTGTACGACACCACCATCTTCGTGCGCGACTCGGTCAAGGCCGTGGTCTCAACGCTGCTGGAGGCGATCGCGCTGGTGGTGCTGGTGGTGATCCTGTTCCTGCAGACCTGGCGCGCCTCGATCATTCCATTGATCGCCGTGCCGGTGTCCATCGTGGGTACGTTTGCGGCGCTGTACGTGCTGGGCTTCTCGATCAACACCTTGACCCTGTTCGGGCTGGTGCTGGCGATCGGCATCGTGGTCGATGACGCGATCGTGGTGGTGGAGAACGTCGAGCGCAACATCGAAGAAGGCCTGACCCCGCTGGCCGCGGCCCACCAGGCGATGCGTGAAGTCTCCGGCCCGATCGTGGCGATCGCGCTGGTGCTGTGTGCCGTGTTCGTGCCGATGGCGTTCCTGTCGGGCGTGACCGGTGCGTTCTACAAGCAGTTCGCCGTCACCATCGCCATCTCGACCGTGATCTCGGCGATCAACTCGCTGACCCTGTCGCCGGCCCTGGCCGCGCGCCTGCTCAAGCCGCACGGTGCACCGAAGGATGGCCTGACCCGTCTGATCGACCGTCTGTTCGGCTGGATCTTCCGTCCGTTCAACCGCTTCTTCAAGACCAGCTCGGAGAAGTACCACGGTTCGGTCGGCCGCCTGCTGGGCCGTCGTGGCCTGGTGTTCGTGGTTTACGCCGGCCTGCTGCTGGCCACCGGCCTGATGTTCAAGGCGGTGCCGGCCGGCTTCATCCCGACCCAGGACAAGCTGTACCTGATCGCCGGTGTGAAGCTGCCGGAAGGTTCCTCGATCGCACGTACCGACGCCATGCTGGCCAAGGTCGCCGAGATCGCGCGCAATACCGATGGCGTGGCGCACACGATCCAGTTCCCGGGTCTGAACGCGCTGCAGTTCACCAACACGCCCAATACCGGTGTGGCCTTCGTTCCGCTCAAGCCGTTCAGTGAGCGCAAGGGCCGTACCGCCGCGCAGATCAATGCCGAGATCAACGCCAAGATCGCCGGGCTGCAGGAGGGCTTCGCGTTCTCCATGATGCCGCCGCCGATCCTCGGCCTGGGCAACGGCAACGGCTACCAGATGTTCATCCAGGACCGTGGCAATCTCGGCTACGGCGCACTGCAGACTGCCGTGAGCACGATGCAGGGTGCGGTCGCGCAGACCCCGGGCATGGCGTTCCCGATCACCAGTTACCAGGCCAACGTGCCGCAGCTGGATGCCGAAGTGGACCGCGTCAAGGCCAAGGCCCAGGGCGTGGAGCTGACCGAGTTGTTCGACACGCTGCAGACCTACCTGGGTTCGGCGTACGTGAACGATTTCAACCAGTTCGGTCGTACCTGGCAGGTGATCGCGCAGGCCGACGGCCAGTTCCGCGACAGCGTGGAAGACATCGGTCGCCTGCGCACCCGCAACAACCGTGGCGAGATGGTGCCGATCGGCTCGATGGTCACCGTGAAGGAGACCTACGGTCCGGATCCGGTGCTGCGCTTCAACGGTTACCCGGCGGCCGATCTGGCCGGCGAAGCCGACCCGCGCATGCTGTCCTCGGCCGAGGCCATGGCCAAGCTGACCGAGATCGCCGGGCAGGTCCTGCCGGTGGGCATGCAGACCGAGTGGACCGACCTGAGCTACCAGCAGGCCACCCAGGGCAAGGCCGCCTTCATCGTGTTCCCGGTGGCGATCCTGCTGGCGTTCCTGGTGCTGGCCGCGCTGTATGAAAGCTGGTCGCTGCCGCTGGCGGTGATCCTGATTGTCCCCATGACCCTGCTGTCCGCGTTGTTCGGCGTATGGATGACCGGTGGCGACAACAACGTGTTCGTGCAGGTCGGCCTGGTGGTGCTGATGGGCTTGGCATGCAAGAACGCGATCCTGATCGTCGAGTTCGCCCGCGAACTGGAAATGGGCGGCAAGGGCATCGTCGAGGCTGCACTGGAAGCGTGCCGCCTGCGTCTGCGCCCGATCGTGATGACCTCCATCGCGTTCATTGCCGGCACCATCCCGCTGGTGATCTCGCATGGCGCCGGTGCGGAAGTCCGCTCGGTGACCGGTATCACGGTGTTCGCCGGCATGCTCGGCGTCACCCTGTTCGGTCTGTTCCTGACCCCGGTGTTCTACGTGGCCCTGCGCAAGTTCGTCAGCCGTAACGGCGGCGGACAGCTGGTGACCCACGGCGAACCGACCATCCACCATTGATTCCTTCCCCCGCGAGGTTGTTCACATGAATACCGCTACCCAAAAGATCGCCCTGGTCACCGGTGCCACCCGCGGCATCGGCCTGGAAACCGTCCGCCAGCTGGCCCAGGCCGGCGTGCATACGCTGCTGGCCGGGCGCAAGCGCGACGTCGCCGTGGCCGAGGCGCTGAAGCTGCAGGCCGAGGGCCTGCCGGTCGAGGCGATCCAGCTCGACGTGGGCGATGCCGCCAGCATCGCCGCCGCCGTGCAGACCGTGACCGAGCGTCACGGCCGCCTGGACATCCTGGTCAACAACGCCGGCATCCTGCTCGACGACCCCAAGCTGGCGCCGTCGGCACAGACCCTGCAGACCTGGCGCGATACCTTCGACACCAACGTGTTCGCAGTGATCGCCGTTACCCAGGCCTTCCTGCCGCTGCTCAACGCCTCGCCAGCCGGCCGCATCGTCAACGTGTCCAGCATCCTGGGCTCGCTGACCCTGCACAGCCAGCCCGGCTCGCCGATCTACGGTTTCGCGGTGCCGGCCTACAACGCGTCCAAGACCGCGGTGAATGCCTGGACCGTGCAGCTGGCGTACGAGCTGCGCGAGAGCACCACCAAGGTCAACACCGTGCATCCGGGTTATGTCAAAACCGATATGAACGGTGGCGAGGGCGAGATCGAAATCAGCGAAGGCGCGCGTTCCAGCGTCGGCATGGCGCTGATCGATGCCGACGGCCCGAACGGCAGCTTCACCTACCTCGGCGAGGTGCTGCCATGGTGATCCGCCTGTTGACCGTGGCCGTGACCAGCGCGCTGCTGGCCGGCTGCGTCAGCGTCGGCCCCAACTACCAGGCGCCACCGGCCCAGCCGGTGACCCTGCAGGGCGCCGCCGCGCCGGTGTTCACCACCACCTCGCCGGTGGCGAGCTGGTGGGCCCAGTTCGATGACCCGGTGCTGGAGCAGCTGGTGCATGACGCACTGGGCACCAACCTGGACCTGCGCATCGCGATGTCGCGTGTGCGTGAGGCCCGCGCGGTGTTCGTCGAGCAGCGCCTGGACCAGTTGCCGCACGTCACCAGCGGGGGCAGCTACGACCGGCGCAAGCAGCCGGATGCAACCGTCGGTGGCGAGCGCGTCTTCAGCGAGACCTACCAGCTCGGCTTCGATGCCGGCTGGGAACTGGATCTGTTCGGCCGCCAGCGCCGTGCCGCCGAAGCGGCGCGCGCGGACCTGGGTGCCGAGCAGGACAACCTCGCCGATGCACAGGTCACCGTCGCCGCCGAAGTGGCCCGCAACTACTTCGAGCTGCGCGGTACCCAGAAGCGCATCGCGGTGGCCAAGCGCACCCTGGTCAATCTGCGCGACACCCAGAAGCTCACCGAAACCCGGTGGGAACTGGGCGCCGGCAGCGAGCTGGACGTGCAGAGCAGCCGTGCCCGACTGAAGGCGATCGAGGCCGACATCCCGCTGCTGGAAGTGGCCGAAGTGCAGTCACGTCATCGTCTGGCGGTATTGCTGGGCCAGCGCCCGGACGCGCTGGACAACCTGCTGCAGCCGCGCGAGATGCGGCCGTACGCCAAGGCGTTGCCGCTGGGTGACACCACCGATCTGCTGCGTCAGCGTGCCGACGTGCGCGTGGCCGAGCGCCGCCTGGCAGCGGCGACCGCGCGCGTTGGCGTGGCCACGGCCGATCTGTTCCCGCGGATCAGCCTGAGCGGCTTCGTCGGCTTCCTGTCCGGCGATGCCAGTGGGCTGGTCAACGGCAACAACAAGGCATGGTCGGTGACCCCGTCGATCAGCTGGGCCGCGTTCGATTTCGGTACGGTGAAAGCCCGTCTGCGCGCGAGCAAGGCGCAGGCCGACGGTGCCGCGGCCGAGTACGAAAAGGCCGTGCTGCTGGCACTGGAAGACACCGAGAACGCACTGACGCGTTACGCCAAGCAGCAGGCCCGCCTGGCGATCGTCGCCGAGCAGGCCCAGGCGGCAGGGCGTGCCGAGGAGTTGGCGCAGATCCGCTTCCGCGAGGGCTCGGAAGACTTCCTGACCCTGCTGGATGCACAGCGCACGCAGCTTGCCGCGGATGACGCGCTGGCCGAGGCCGAATCCACGGTGAACGTCAGCGTGGTCGGTGTGTACAAGGCCTTGGGTGGCTGGGGCCAGCAGCAGGACGCGGCCAATACCCCGGTGGCGGTTACCCAGCGCTGACCGCAGCGCCGGTGACGACCCCGCTATCGCACCGCCATCGCGGCGGTGTGATGCCGCTGGACGGCCCCCGGCCTTCCAGCGGACAGGCGCTTACCTGCCTGCGGCAGCAGCCTTTGCACCGAAACGCAGCTCGGCCTGGACCGGATAATGGTCCGACGGCAACACGCCACCGGGTTTCTGGTCCAGCGTGCTGAAGCGGTCCACGCTGAAGCCGCGCACCAGGATCCAGTCCAGTTCCACCGTGGGCTTTCCGGTGAAATCGTGGAAGGTCAGGCGCGGGCCGTCGACCCTGCCGGCCAGCGTGCGTGCATCGCCCAGCGCGGCGGTGAACGCCTTGTAGGTGTCGCTGCCGGGCTCACTGTTGAAATCGCCGGTGACCACCACCGGAATGTCCTTGGGCAGCGCCGCCAGGCGCGAGACGATCAATTTCGCACCGAGCACGCGACGCGGCTCATCCTCATCGCGGTAGGGCAGGTGGGTGTTGAACAGATAGAAGCGCTGGCCATCGGCCTGCCGCTGGAACAGCGCCCAGGTCACCATGCGCGGGAACAGGTTGCCCCAGGTGATGCTGCCCGGCACGTCCGGCGTATCGGACAACCAGAAGTCCCCCGATTCCAGCACTTTCAGGCGCGCCGTGTCGTACAGCACGCCCATGTGTTCGTCGCCGTGGCCGCCGCGGCGGTCCTTGCCGAACAGCGCATACCCGGGCAGGTGCTCAACCAGGTACGCGCCCTGTTTCTGCACCAGTTCCTGCGTGCCGATCACTTCTGGCTTCTGCTCACGGATCAGCGTGACCATCGCATCGCGGCGGTCTTCCCAGCGCTTGCCGGGGTCGGTATCGGCCGGCGTGCGGACGTTGAAGGACATCACCTTCAACGCAGCCGGTGCCTGCGCCCAGGCGGTACCCAGCGGGGCCGCGAACATCATCAGGGCCAGCAACGCGGGCCGATGGAAACGAGACAGCATGTGGAATCCCTCCATTCCATGAAAACGTTCCCAGAGGGTCGCATGGAAGGGCGGGGCAAGGCTATGCGCGACATGGCGGTTGATCGGGGCAGGCTTGGTCAGGCGTTGGGGAATGTGCGCCAATACGCTTGTAGACGCTGCGGCACTCCGCTTGAATGACGCTACGCCTTGCTGGAGATCGATGTGACCCGTTCGCCTGTTACCGTGCCGCCCGCCGGCCACCCCGATGTGTCCCTGCGCTGGTTGCAGCCCGAAGACGCGCACGCGTGGTACGCGGTGCTGCGGCTGCCGGAGGTGACCGCCCAGACCAGCTGGTCGCTGGCCTCCGCCGAGGATCTGAAGCCCATCCTCGCTGCCTGCGGCCAGGATGCATCCGCCTCCCAGGTGCGGCTGGCCATCGTCGACACCGAGGGTGCGTTGGCGGGCAGCATCGGTTTCCACATCATCAACTCGCAGCATGGCACGGCCGAGATCGCCTACGAACTTGCACCGCACTACTGGCGACGGGGCATCGCCAGTGCCGTGTGCAATGAAGTGGTCGCGTGGGCCTGGCAGCGGTTCGGCTGGCAGCGGATCCAGGCGTCGGTGCTGGATACCAATGCCGCCTCGGCAGGCGTGCTGCGCCGGTGTGGCTTCGACCTGGAAGGCCGCCTGCGCCGTTACCGCCGGGTCGCCGGCGTGTCGCGTGATTTCGACGTCTACTCCCGACTCGCGGAGCCCTCCGCCGAGGTGCTCAGTTCGACAGCAGGATGATCCCGAGCGTGAGGTTGATCAGCGCGCCCAGCACCAGCACCCACGCCGTGGAGAGGATCGTATTGAGCCAGGAGCGCTGCAGTGCGACCTTCAACCAGCGGGCCTGCACCGTGGCGTACCAGAGCGCGGCGATCACGCCGACGATGATGCCGAGCACGGTCGACAGCTCGCCCGGCAGCCGCACGAACACCATGCTGGTGGACAGCGTCACCGCGAAGGGCGCGGTCAGGTAGCACTGCATGAAAAACGGCCGGCGCAGCGACTCGCGGGTCAGCGCCACGTGTTTGCGCCGCAGCAGGTGCGTGGTGGTCACCAGGGGCCAGATCGCGAAAGTGATCGAGCGGTACAGCAGCAGGCTTTCCTCATTGCCGAAGACCGAGCGCGACAGCGCCCCGGTGCCGACGATCTGCTGGTGCAGCATCAGCTCGACCCCGTGCGCGACCAGCACCGCCAGCATCAGGAACATCGGCGGACTGATCGCATCGTCGAATTGATGCTCCAGTTTTTCCTTCAGCTCGGTGTCCACGTACTGCGCCATCCGCCGCGGATGCACGATCACCCGATACAGCGTGCGCGGGAAGAACAGGAACCAGGTACACAGTTCGTAGAGAAACTCTTCCAGCGACCGCAGCAGTTTGAGGAAGTCCATGCTCAGCGGATGGCGACCGTCAGGCTGTGCGGCGCTTTTTCGCCACGGCGGGCCTGCGCGCGCATCTGGTAGACCTGCACGACATAGGTGCCGGTGGCCGGCAAGGTACCGCTCCAGCGCCGCTTCTCATCGTTGCTGCCCAGCGCCTCACCCTGGGCGGGTACCACGCCGGGGGCGAATACGTTGAAGTTGGCATTCGGGCTGCCATCGATCGTCACCGCCATGGTCTGGCCGGCGCGCGCCGCGATCGTGTAACGGACGGTGTCATAGCCGGACAGCGTGCCGCGCAGCGTGGCGCTGCTGGCACCTTTGGTGAAGTGCACGGGCGTGGTGGTGACCTTGTCCGCCGCGGTGGCCAGCATCGGTGTCACGGCGAGCAGGGTGGTCAACAGCAGTGAACGGAGCAGTGTCATGGCAGGTCCTCGGTGGCCCGGCAGGGGCGTGTCGTGCCGAGCATGATCGCGCGCCGATCAAGGGATTGTGGATGTTCCGTGGCTGGATTCCCCAGCACCGCCCAGGGTTACCGGCTACCATGCGCGCATGAGCATCCCCGTACCGGACAGCAGCGTGCCACGACTGCTGGGTTTCGACGTCCCGACACTGCAGACCCGTGTCGATCATGGTGCGGACGAAGCCATCGTGGCGATGCTCGATGTCATTCCCGATGCGCACTGGTTGAAACTGTTCGACGAGCGCGTCGCCGCGCTCAAGGGCGAGCTCGGCCTGGCCGGCGTCGAACTGGACGGCACCTCGATCCTGTTTTTCGGCTCCATCGCCGACAGCCGCCGCCTGGCGTCCGCCGTATCGGCACTGATCAATGCCATCAACATGGAAGTGGCCGGGCACAACGAGCCCTTCCAGCCGCCCGCGCCGTAGGCGGTCAGGAATCGATGCGGCAGGGGCGCAGCCGCAGCGTAGTGCTCTTCCCGGCTGACCCGGTGGCCGGGTAGGGGGACGGGCAGCTGCCGCGGATTTCGGTCACCCACATCACCATCATCCCGACGATACGGTTGGCATCGGTCGGCCACCGCGCGACCAGCCGATCGTGGATCTGGTCGTATACCGCCCAACGCTGGGCGGCCGACCGGCCGCCTGTCCAGCACTGTTCCAGCTCGGCGTGTGCCTGCCGAAACGCCTCTTTCTGTCCGTCCATAGCCATCCCCGACACCGTGCGGACCGGACAGACGTGCCTGCCCGGGTGAGCCCCCCTGCCATCGGACAAACGCGAATGGACGGGCCGGGCGGCCACGTCCGGGCGGCGCACCGATGCGCCATCCGCAGGCTGAACACCCGACCAGGAGAGGGTTCTTAACAAAACAGGACATCCTGTATAGTTACGACCCCGCCCGATCCGTTTGCGCCCCATGACCCCGACCAAGACCCAGCGCTGGAGCCTGCTCCTCACCGTCGCCGCCGGCCTGCTGCTGATCACGCTCGACAACTCGGTGCTCTACACCGCCTTGCCGACCCTGACCGCCGAACTCGGCGCCACACCGATGCAGGGCCTGTGGATCATCAACGCCTACCCGCTGGTGATGGCGGGCCTGCTGCTGGGGGCGGGCACCCTGGGGGACCGCCTGGGTCATCGCCGGATGTTCCTGATCGGCCTGGTGATCTTCGGCATCGCCTCGCTGCTGGCCGCGTTCGCCCCGGATGCCAACCTGCTGATCGGGGCCCGCGCGCTGCTTGCGGTGGGTGCTGCGGCGATGATGCCGGCCACCCTGGCGCTGATCAGCCTGACCTTCGAAGACGAGCGCGAGCGCAACCTGGCGATCGCGGTATGGGGCTGCATCTCCATCATCGGCAGTGCCATCGGCCCGATCGTCGGCGGCGTGCTGTTGGCGCACTTCTGGTGGGGCTCGGTGTTCCTGATCAACGTGCCGATCGTGCTGCTGGCCCTGATGGGTGCGGTGCTGTTCGCGCCGCACGGCACGCCCGATGCGAGCAGGCCGTGGGACATGATCTCCTCGCTGCTCAGCCTGGTGGCCTTGTCCGGCCTGGTGGTGGCGATCAAGGAAATCGCGCATGCACCGCCGAACTGGCCGCTCGCCGGTGCGGCCGCGCTGATCTTCGTTGTCGGCCTGGTGCTGTTCCTGCGTCGCCAGCACCGCCTGCCATACCCGATGCTCGACGTCGCCATCTTCCGCAACGCGCCGTTCCTGGCCGGCGTGCTCTCGGCCGCGTTCGCGATGTTTGCCATCGCGGGCCTGCAGTTGCTGACCACCCAGCGTTTCCAGCTGGTGGCCGATTACACGCCGCTGCAGGCCGGTCTGCTGGTGTCGGTGATCGCGCTCGGCTGCCTGCCCAGCGCGATGTTCGGCGGTGCGTTCCTGCACCGCGTCGGGCTGCTGCCCTTGATCACCGGCGGCCTAGGCGTCGGCACCGCGGGCGTGCTGCTGGTGGCGATGACCTTCGGCAGCGACGTGGGCTGGACCGTTGCCGGGCTGCTGCTGACCGGGTTGGGCATGGGCGCGACCATTTCCGTCGCCTCCACCGCGATCATCGGCAACGTGCCGCCGCACCGCGCCGGCATGGCGTCGTCGGTGGAGGAGGTCTCCTACGAGTTCGGCAGCCTGTTCGCGGTTTCGCTGCTGGGCAGCCTGATCGCCGCGCTGTACTCGGCCACCGTGTCGCTGCCGGACAGCGTGGATGCCGGTGCGGGTGAGAGCATCCAGCAGGCGTTCGCGCTGGCGGCCCGGCCGGGCGCTGACGCGGGGTGGCTCACTGCCGCCGCCAGCGCCTACGACGCAAGCTATGTTTGGGTACTGTATGTGATCGCCGCCGTGCTGCTGGTCGGCACCGTCGTCACCGGCGTGCTGCTGCGCCGCCATGGCCCCGGCACGGCCACCACCGTCTCCCACGCCCACTGAGCCCATGCGCCCGAGCAACCGAACCAACATCCTCGATGCCGCCGTCCGCGTGATCGAACGCGACGGCATCACTGCGCTCACCTTCGAAGCGGTCGCCACCGAATCCGGCATCGCCAGGGGCGGGTTGCTGTACCACTTCCCCTCGCGTGACGCGCTGCTGCAGGGCATCCACCAGCACCTGGCCAGCGTGTGGGAAGCGAGCATGATCGATGCGGCCGGCAAGCCGGCCGAGGCCGCGGGGAGGGCGGAGCGTTACCAGGCCTACGCACTCACCTGTGCGCAGACTGCCAGCCGGGCCGAGCTGCAGCTGATGTTCGATGCGGCCGCCACCGACGACAACATGCAGCCTTGGACCACGGTGGTGGAGCGCTGGTCGCCGCCTACGCCGCAGGACCTGAGCGACCCGGCCGCGCTGGACCTGTTCATCGCTAAGCTCGCCGCCGACGGCATGTGGGTGTTCGAAGCGCTGTCGCGCTCGCGGCTGGCACCCGAGGTGCGGCAGGCCATCGCCGACCGGCTGGCGCAGACGATCGCGGCCGCCTCGACGACAGCGTGATGCCCCCCATGCGGGTAACCTTGGCGGTTCACTTCTTGAATGACGGGTCCGCCTGATGGATTACCAGCTTGTGATCAAGTTCTGGCGCAAGTCGCTGGACGATGAGGCCTTCCTGCCGACGCTGGAGGCTGAGCTGACCGCCGCGCTCGGCAAGACCGCGACGCTGGATGGCTATGACGTCAGCGCGAAAGAGATCAACCTTTTCATGTTCACCGCGGATCCGCGCCCGACATTCCGGAAGACCAAGGATGTGCTGGAGAGGTTGGGAGTGCTGCACAGTGTGTCTGCGGCGTACCGGCTGGTGGGCGGCGCGCAGTTCACCTCGGTGTGGCCGCTGCGGATGGCGCGGAAGTTTACGTTGCCGTGAGGGGCTCCTGTCGGTCAGGGCGTTCCCGTCACTCCGGTTGATTCGCTTCCGGTTCGCTGGCGGCTATGCTCGCTGCTTTCCATCGATGGATCGCTGTATGCGCCTGTTCGTGCTGTTCTTGTTGCTGCTTACCGGGTTCGTTGCACCCTCGCTGGCCGCTGAGCTGGCCTCGTCCGCACCCAGCTCGCCGCTGGTCATCGGTGAAACGTTCACGGTGCAGTCGAAGGTGCTGGGTGAGACCCGCCGCATCAACGTGTACCGTCCGCGGCCATGGGGACTGGACCCGAAAGCGCCGCTTCCGGTGATCTACATGCCCGACGGCGGCATCGAGGAGGATTTCCTGCACGTGGCGGGCCTGGTGCAGGTGCTGTCCGGCAATGGCAGCATCCGTCCCTTCCTCCTGGTCGGCATCGAGAACACCGAGCGTCGCCGTGATATGACCGGCCCCAGTAGCGATCCCGAGGACAGGAAAATCGCCCCGCGCATCGCTGGGTCAGCTGCGTACCGTGCGTTCCTGCGCGATGAGCTGATGCCGGAAGTGCGCCAGCGCTATGCGACCACCGACGAGCGGGCACTGATCGGAGAATCGCTGGCGGGTCTGTTCGTGGTGGAGACGCTGCTGCAGGAACCCACGCTGTTCAGCAGCTATATCGCGCTCGACCCCAGCCTGTGGTGGAACCGGGGGCAGTTGCTGGCTGATGCACCGAAGCAACTGGCGGCCGCCCGCCAGGCGGAGCCGCGGGTGTTCCTGGCCAGCAGCGGTCAGCCGCAACTGGCGGCCACCACGCTGCAGTTCTCGGCGCTGCTGCAGCAGGCTTCGCCCTCGCTGTTGGTGAAGTACCAGCCGATGCCGGACGAGACCCACGCCACGATCTATCACCCGGCGGCCCTGCAGGCGTTGCGTACGATGTTTCCGGCGCCAGCGTCTGCCTCGCCATAAGCAGTGGCCTGGCACCGGACAACAAAAAAGCCGGAACCCCTTGTTTGACGGGAGGTTCCGGCTTTCTGTGGTCCTTGTGGGACCGTCTAATGGTGGAGGTGGGCTCTACCTTAGTCGCCCGGCCGAGCCTTACGCGGCAAGGGGCGGCGCGCCGGAATCTGGGTCTGTACCCCCAGCCGTACCCCCACTTTCGTTGGCATGATCTCGCTCCGAAACGCGCTCCGAAATCCAGGCCTCGACCTCGCATTCCACCCACCGAACCGAGCTCCCCAAGGTGACCGGTTTCGGGAAGGTTCCGACCGAAATGCGCGAATAGAGGGTCGATTTGCACAGGCCGACCCGGTCTTGTACCTCGGCTCTGCGGAGCAGGCGGCGAGCGGTGAGCGGTGAGCGGTGAGCGGTGAGCGGTGAGCGGTGAGCGGTGAGCGGTTGCACGTTACTGGTCTTTGCCGCAGCGCGCGGCTGAATCATTGCAGGAGTTCGGGAGGGGCGGCTTGCCGACCGGGCTGCGACCGTGACCTTCAGCGCCTCGGCCATGTCGGCGGTCAAATGGTGCAAGGCCAGACCGCGCGCCTCCCATGCGCGGACCGTGGTCGGGCCGGCAGATTGCAGGTCGATCCCGCTCATGCTGGCCAGATCATGGCCGGTGCGATGGATCGCGTCACTGAAGGTTAGTAGAGGGTCGTCAATCACGGACGGCCTCCGTGGCAGAATGGCGGCCAGTCGACACCGAGGTAGGGCGATGAGTTGGTGGAACGCCATCAGCACCTGCTGGCCCCCTGGGCAGGGTGGCTGCGTAGTGTGGTGGCATGCTTGGGCCGCGGTAGGGACCATAAGCGCTGCGATCGCAGCCGTGTGGCTCGGAACGAAGCCCATTATCGCAAGGCGCCGCCATGCGATCGCCGTGACCAGAATTGCCCACATTCGTCTCGAAATCCAGTTGCTTCATCTGGGCGCTAGTGCTGCAGTTGCGAAGGCGGCGACAAGTGTGAGTGATCACAATGTCGCGAAGGTAAATGCTGAGCAGATCGATTCGAAGCCGCTTGCGGATCTCATTCCGTACTTTGACGTGATGCCGAAAGATCTGAGCGTTGCGATCGGCAAATGCGTTGCGGAAATAGAAATCCTCCGCTCCATGCTCGCGCGCGTTCAATTCAGAACACCGGGGGGAATTCTGATCCCGTCTAACCTCGCTGCTATTCTCAATCGGGGAGTCAGCGCGATGTGGGATGTCCGTCGGCAGCTGCAGAGTTACCTTGGGGAGCCGGCCCAAGATCTGCACGGGGCGATTGATCTCATGGCGCAGAACCTTAAGACGCTGGGAAAGCTGTCTGAGCTGAATCCCGGTCAGACCGAGGAAGAACTGCGAACGACGTTGATCGGGCGGATTCCATAGCCCTGCGCTGATTCGGTCGAGTTGGAAGTTGATGCGCCCTCGTCCATCAGAAATCTAGTGATAATCCGCCAGCCGGCTTCACGGGCCCGCGCCAGCCCTCGCCAACTCGCGCCAGTGCAGCATCCTGTAGTTGATGTCGATCACGACCTCGTCGACCAGCTCTGTGGCGGGCAGGGCCAGTTCGAGTTCACCCCGGTTGGCGCCAGTGATGGTTGGAAGCGGATCATCCTTGCGGTGGGCGCGGTGGGTGCCGTGCTGCGTGACGGGCAGAGCGAACGATGCGAGCCATCCCCAGGATATGCCGGAGATTGCGGTGGACGGGGGCATCCCGGATGAGCCGCGGTGGGTAGACCGCGCTCTGGCGTCGATGGCGCGGCAGTACCAGCTCCGGCCGCTGATCGTGCGGACCGAATTCACGGTGTCGGCCAGCCAGGCCGTGAAGGCGCGGATGGTGGCCGAGCAGTACGGTGGCAGCCTGACGTTGAGGTTATATCGCTACGAGCTGAGCCGTGCCCAAGACTTGGTGCGCGGCAAGGCTGCCGCATAACCTATGGGGCAAAGAATGGATGTCTTCGTAGCGGCGGTGGCGGTTTTTGTTGCGGTACTCGCGTGGCGGTCCCAACAGCGGCACGACAAGCTCTCCGTTCGACCGCTCGCCGCGATCCTTCACAATGATCTCAATCGAAGGATCGTGGTGACCCTTGCCAACCACGGTACCGGCCCTCTGATTATTGAGACGCTACGGATCGTATCGGAAGGGAAGGAGGTCGGAAAAAGTCTTCGCGAGCGATGCGATGACTGGCTGCGCTTGGAGTGGTTCGTTGGAGCAGTCGATGGGAGATCGATCCCTGTGGGCGGGGACATTGACCTGCTGATCTATTCAGATGAATCCATTTCCGATCGCGAGCATCTGCGCGGGCTACTTTCGGTTCTGGAAATCCATGTCGTGTACAGGGACATCTACAACGAACTCCAGGAGCCTTACAAGCGAAGTTTGGATTGGTTCGTCAGGGAGGGCCACCCAAAGGGTTGACAGTGACGTCACTAGATGGGCTGATTCTGCAACTTTCAATAATTGTTCCTGAAGCCCCCGGCCCTGCGCTGGGGCTTTTGCGTTTCCGGGATACCTACACCGATCGACCACCCTGCGACCAGGCTCATCATCCTCGCCGTGAGGCGACAGGGGCCGGCACAGCCATTCGTGGGCGAAAACTGGGCTGGGTCCATGACCCCGGGCAATGTGCCTATCCAGCGGTGGTGATCGGCCTTCTACGCCCGCGCACCCTTACCGGACACATTCGCAGAGCCGGCCGGGCTGCGGTGGCGGGCACCCATGCAGGAAAGGCCACGATGGCGCAGATCACACCCCAACAGGCTGGCGGCGTGAACATTGTGGCCTTCCTCGACATGCTCGCCTGGCCCGAAGGAGCCGACAACGGGCGGCAGGCGACCAAGGACCGCGGGTACGTCGTGACCGTCGGCGGGCAGCTCTTCAGCGGCTATGCCGATCAGGGTCTGGTCGTTGTGCCCTACGGAGACAGCAACTTCGCCCAGATGGGCGCTGCATATAACCTCGCTGCTGTGCGGTCCACGGCCACCATCCAGTTCCTCGACCGGACCAAGGACGTGAATGGTCTGCTGGCGAATCCGCCGTATGGAGCCGACGTTCTGGCGGCCTTGCCGGTGCACGACAACGGAGTTGGCGCGGAGGCGGTGCACGCGCTTCGGCATGATGTGGGAGCTGATCAGGGCAATGGAGTCGGCGTACGGCGGCCCGGTCACCATGCGTAACCGCAGCATCCCCGGAACCACCTCTGCCAACTCCACGTCAGGGCCAGGACAGCGTACGGCTGGGTGGGGCGGTAGCTGACGTAACCGACGGCGATCTGGTCATCATCGGTTTCGGGCAGAACGAACTCGGCCGGGTCACCACCCGCGCGAACGTCATCGCGATCTGCCAGACATTCCAAGCGGCTGGCGCCGCAGTGCTGGTGATGGGGTGCTTCCGCGCGAACGCCAACGATCTGCACACCGGCCACGCCAACGGAAACTGGCGATACACGCAACGTGCATTGCGCGAGGCTGCATATGCCTGCGGCGCAGCGAATGTGTCCACTGAGCTGCTGTACGACGATGCGGTGCCCGGGGCGCTTGGTGTTTCAGCCAATGACTTCAGTGTTGCGACCTTTGATGTTCACCCCGGACCCCATGAGCACCGCCTTCTGGGCACGCGCCTCGCATCGTGGCTGGAATAAAAATGGCGAGGCCGCGAGGCCTCGCCTTGGTGCTCACTCGCTCATCTTGCTGAGCTTGTCCTTGCATTCTTTGATCTCATCGTCCAGATCGTCGAGGCCGCCAGGACCTTCATTCAGGAGCGCGTCGCGCTCGTTGATGAGGTCTTCCTCTTCCTCTAAGTCATCTTCTTCGAGCTCCGCCAAACGCTTGGCGATTTCGTCGATGCGGTCATGGTTCTCCTGAACCCGCGCGGCGTATTGCGCCGGCGTGAGGGATGCCTGCAGCGTCGTCACACGTTTGATTTCCTGCTCCAAGAATTCGAGTTCAGCCAGCAGCTGCTCGCGCGTCTCGCCCATGTTCATCTTCTCCTGTTGGAATGGCCTAATGGGTGCTGGTCAGCGGTGATTCAAGGGGCCTAGATGGGTTCCAGAAGCCCGGGCCGGTTGTTCCTAGGCGTGTTCACCGCGCGACTGACGCGGTACGCCTCCATGGACGGGGCGCGCTGGCCAGCAATATCGCCATCGCATCGTCCGGCTCGGCCGCCAGCCGCCCATCGGCCTGGCCGGCCGTCAGCCACACTGGCGTCCGGTCGTGGATATCGGCCTACACGCCACTGCTGTCGCCGGTGATTACGGTGAAGGTGCCCAAGTTGTCGGGGTCGAGCTGGGGCAGCTGTCTTCCCACAGGCCGACGGCCAGCGGCTAGCAACGAAAGAGGCCAGCGCAGGGCGCTGGCCTTGGTTACGTCGTGGTGGACACTCTATTTGAGCGCCATCGATGATGGATCACTCCGGATCGAGCTCGCCTATGCTGACGTTGCCGCAGTTACCGTAGCAGCCGCCAGTGCCACCACTACCGCCACCATTGCCACCGCCAGTGCCACCGCCAGTGCCACCACCGCTAGAGGGGGGCGGGAGGACCGTCGAGATGACTTCACCAGAGTCGAATACCGCCCCTCTCCACGTGTAGTTGACACAGGAGATGCCGTTGCACACCGTTAGGACGTCTCCGACCAATACTCTGGTTTGGGCCGACCATACGGTTGTCCGGCCGTCGTTGAGCTTCGCTACTTCTTGGTTAAGAAGCTGCCTAGTCACAGGATCTGGATATGGGATTTGCAGCGTGCAACCGTTTGTGCAGTTCATCACTCCAGGAATCTTTCTCGCATGAAGATTTCCTGCTGTCATAAGGAGTAATGCGCCTGCAATTGCAGGGAGTGAGATTCTGCCCAGCGAAGAAATAAATCCATTTAAATCGACTTTCACCTTACGTCCTTATCGTGGGGTGCAGCAGTTCTTGAAAATGTCATTTGATGACAGGCGCGCTTTCTCTTTTTCTTGACTGCTAAGGTTCTTCTCGTGGTTTGCAATGTCAGAGCTCGTGGCAAACCGCGGGTCTATTTTGTTGAGTACGCGCGTGTAAGCCAGTGCTGCAACAGGATCCGCAGGGACGATGCCGCCGTAGGTGTACGCCATTGCCAGGTCGCTAAGAACATTGGCGTTTCCTTGTGCCGCCAGTTCATGGACATAGCCCAAAGCTGTGTGCTTCCACTGCTCGAGCTTCTCTGGGTCACGGATGGCATCACCTAGCGAACCGATGGCTTTCTCAGGAGACAGTGAGTAAGCGCGCATCGCTTCTTGCGACCCCATGGCGGCGGCCTTTGAAAGCCAATCGGCTTGATATATCTCTTGGTCCATGACCAGCGGTTCGCACTCCTTGAGGATTCGTTCTGACCGCTCAAGGAACCAGCTTCCTGACCCGACGCTAGCGGCTGAGTCGGCCAGCGTGTCAGCGCGATCTGAAGTGAACGTCTGGCACTGCTCGATGGTTAGATAGATTTCGTATGTTGCTGTGGCATCTCCGGATGCGGAGCGTTCTATCAACTTCTTGACGTGAACGAGTGCATCGCCTGTAGGGCGAAATTCATGTGCCCTGACGATTTCGTAGGCCCTAGGCCCCACTGCTTTGTACGAACCCGGCGGGATCTTGTTGTCTCTCTCAAGCACCTGCGCGGTCGCTGCCACCGATAGCGGAAGCTGCGTTGCTTGAGCGGGCTTGTTCTCTTGGCCGATCCTCTTTTCGGGTTCCTCTTTTGTGGCGTAAATTGCTGTAGCTGCCAATGCCCCTGCGATCACGACGAATGCGATTAGCCCCTTTTTCATCTCTTTCTGTCACCTTTGTTGTAGTAGCGGGCATGGTTGCAAACGGGAGCCTTGCGTTTCATCGCCTGGACTGAGTTGCCAACGGGCTCCCGCAGCCGGCGACCACAGATTGCCCGAACGAGACATGCGGAACTATCGGATGACCGCCCGGCCTGTTGTGGGGATCAGCCGCTCCTCCCTCTCGGAATCTTTGCCCTCTGGCACCTTTGCATGGCCCTGACGCGCCGTCGCGTCTGATCGAGGCTTGGACGAATCGACCGCACGTGGGCGAACCACACCCCCTGCCTGTGGGCCAAGCCTTCGCGGCCTGCACTCCGACGGGATGGGACGGCCGATCCCCACACCAGGTCGGGCACTCACCCTGTACTGCGGCAGGGCGCGTCAGGGCAATCTGTGCTCGCTGGATCGGGGAGCCGGAGGCAGCTAAGCCAGGGTGCTGGGGCGCCTGAGCAGCGCCCGGCCGGCACCTTTGCGTCGCCCTGACGTTCCGTCGCGGAATCTGAGGCCCTGGTCCGCATCTTGCGCGCATTCTTCCGCTCTGTTACTTCACCGGCTTCATGACCGCCCCTCAGCCTCAAGGCTGGGTGCAGGACGGCGAGCGTGGGGGCTGTGGCGGAACGGTCGCGAGATCGCCGCCGTGCAGCCAGATGCCAAGGGCGTTCGAGTCCGTCTGTCATGCAGGAAGCTCTGGGAGGACAAGGAAGTCCGGGCCGCCAGCGTGCGCCAGGGTAAACGCTACGCCGAGCCCTGGTGCGCGGCGAGAGTGCTCGAGGGCGTGCCTCTGAAGGAGGCCGTGGCGCAGTTGGTAGCGGAGAATGAGCCAGCCCCCAAACTATCCCGCACCGAGATCCAGCAGCAGAGGCGGCTGGACCCGATCCCCAACCCGAAGCTGTAGCGGTGCCAGTCAGCCGGCGCTGCCTCCGTATCGGCGCGTGCGACCGCCGGCGGCGACGGTGGCTGCATGGATCAAAAGAGCATCGGCAAGGCGCGCTGGGCGCGTGGGGCGCCGACGCTTGCTTCTTGCCAGATGACGCTGGTCTAAAGTTGAGAAGGAGTTGACGGCTTCTTCACCTTCCTTGACCATGAACCCAGAATCAGCAAGGAGTGCGCAATGTCCCTTCAACAGCAAATTAACGATAAGCGTCGAGATATAAAGACCGACGGCTACCCAATGTCGATCGGCGAATGGGTAAGCATGTATGAGAGCCTTGAGCTCGACATCCATCCAGAATTTCAACGGTTCTACCGATGGTCCGAGGCTCAGAAGTCTGGCCTGATCGAGTCTATTCTTTTAGGCATTCCACTTCCGCCGATCTTTGTGAGTCAGCGAGAAGATGGGGTGTGGGATGTTGTAGATGGGCTGCAGCGACTTTCAACGATTTTTCAGTTCATGGGCATTCTTAAGGATGAAGAGGGTAAGCCTGTTGGACCTCTCGTTCTCAGTGGAACGAAGTATCTTCCCGCTTTAAAAGGTGTCGTATGGGGTGAAGAGGGCGAGGAAACCGAGAAGTCCATGCCCAAGGAACTAAGGCTGCTGGTCAAGCGCTCCAAAATCGGTGCGAGCATTGTTTTGAAGGAGAGCGACGAATCAGCAAAATACGATCTCTTTCAGCGGCTTAATACGGGCGGGTCTGAACTCAGCCCTCAGGAAGTGCGCAACTGCCTGATGGTGATGATAAACAAGGAATTCTATGAGTGGATTCGGCAGTTTCGTGCAAATGAGGCGTTCATTGAGACAACGGCTTTAAGTGACCGCCCACTTGAGGAGGCGTATGACACGGAGCTAGCTTTGCGATTCCTCGTATTTGGCACCATTTCAGTGAGCGAGCTGAAGTCCATTGGCGACATCGGTGTTTTCCTGACTGACCGAATGACAGAGATTGCCGGGGCTAAGAGGTTTGGTAAAGCGGCTGCGTCCAAGCTATTCAATCAAACGTTCGCGATCATCCAGGATGCCATGGGAGATGATGCGTTTAAGCGCTATAACGCCTCCAAAGGGCGCCATGAGGGGGGGTTCTTGTTGTCTCTCTTCGAAGTGGTCGCTCTAGGCGTGGCTTACAATCTCTCGGAGAAGACTCTGTGCGATACGAGCTTGATTCGAGAGCGCGCCCAGTCTGTCTGGTCCTCTGAGTCTTTTACCAGATGGGCCACGTCGGGGATGACGGCCACGCGCCGTCTGCCACATTTGATCCCGTACGGACGCAGTCTGTTCAGGACCTGATGATGCGCACTACTGACGAACTTCTGCGCGCGATTTCGATTGATCTTGTCTGGCGGAAGAAGGAGCTCACCGAGCTGAGAGCTCTCGTGGATAGCCACGAGGGAAAGATCAGGCAGCGAGTGTTGATCAGAGCGGCCGTCGCTCTCCTCTATGCGCATTGGGAGGGCTTCGTCAAGAAAGCGTCAGGTCATTACCTAAAATATGTGGCTATGCAGCGCGCCAATTTGGATGAGCTGCAAACAAATTTTCTCGTCCTCTCTGCGCGCTCTTCCACCGCCCAAGCGTCCGGTATAGGTGGGTTTAAGGGTGGTATGGATTTGGCTGAGTTTTACCTCAGTTGTGGAGGTCGGAGAGCGAATGTTCCACACAAGAAGATGATTGACACAAAGTCTAACCTTGGGTCGAACGTTCTGAAGGACATCCTGTTGATGTTGGGGCTAGATGACTCCGGATTTCTTACGAAAATGCAGTTCATCGACAGTAATTTGGTCAACCCTCGCAATCACGTTGCGCACGGCGAAGAACTCAATGTCTCCGCTGATGAGTATCAGGAACTGCATAAAACGGTTATGGCTCTTATCGAAGAATTCCGGTCTAGCGTTGAGAACGCGGCAGTGACAAAACGCTACCTGAAATGCGGCGGTTTGGAGCCTCCGAGCAAATCAGGTCATTGTGCCTCCGCTGTTCCTAGCAGCGCGTAAAGCCCGCCGTCTTAGCTGCGCCGGCCGCGTTAGGCAGGCAGGAAGGGCACGCGGCGGCGCCCCTGCCGCGCAGCGCCGGGAAGCTCGAAGGCTCGTGCCCCTGCTGCCTCCCTTCTAAGCTTGTCCGCCGGAAGCTAGGTCGAGCTGCCGCGGGAAAACGTTGCCGGCCCTCAGCCGGTCCAGGTAGTCCGCCCACTCCTGCATCATGCGCACGCTCGGCCATATGGGTCGTACGGTTGTATGCCCGGCCGTTGGGGGCGCGCAAGGCGTGCGCCAGCTGGTTCGATGATGTTCGGGCGGTAACCCAGCACCTCATCCAGCAGCGTGCCCGCGGTCGCCCGGAATCCGTGGCCGGTGACCGTGTCCTTGTCGAAGCCCATGCTGCGCAGGGCGGCGAGAACGGCCACCTCCGACATCGGTCGGATGTAGGTCCGAATCCCGGGAAACACGTATGCACCGGTGTAGTCGGTTGGGGAAGGTGGCCTTCAGCGTCTTCAGCACCGCAACGGCCTGGGTCGCCAGCGGCACGATGTGTGGCTGTGGGATCTTCTTCCTTCTGGCCGGGATGCTCCAGAGGCCGGCATCCAGATCGATCTCCGCCCATTCGGCGGCGCGCAGCTCGCCAGGCCTCACAAACACCAGCGGCATCAGCTGCAGCGCGGCGCGTACGACTGGCGTCCCGGTGTAGGGGTGCAGGGCACGCAGCAGGCCACCCAGCTGTACGGGGTCCACCACCGCGGCGTGGTTCTTCTCTGGCGCCGGCACCACCGCCCCCCCAGGTCAGCGACAGGGTTCCGCTCGGCACGGTCTGTGGCCACGGCATACCGCATGACCTGCCCGCAGTTCTGCATCATCCGGTGGGCGGACTCGAACGCCTTGCGCTCCTCCATCCTGCAGGCGATGGCGAGGAAGTCGGAAGCCTTCAGCTCCACCGCACGGCCATGCCGATGGCGGGAAGCACGTCATTCTTGAGCCAGGCTTCGACCTTCTTCTGGTAGCCCGGCACCCAAGGCCGGCCACGTAGCCATTCCCGGGCGATGGTCTCGAAACAGTCCTCGGGCGCGCCTGGCGGGGAGGCGGTAGCCGCCTTGCGCTGCTGGCCCGGGTCGCCGCCGCTACGCAGCAGCCGCCGAGCGTCCTCGCGGGCGTCGCGCGCCATGGGCCAGTGTCACCTCCGAATACAGGCCCAGCGTCAGCAGCTTCTCTTTGCCGGCCACCCGGTACTTCCAGCGCCAGCTCTTGGCGCCGGCCGTGGTGATGAGGAGATAGAGTCCGCCGCCGTCAGCCAGCTTTTGCGGCTTCTCGGACGGCTTGGCGCGACGGATCGCTACGTCGGTCAGGGGCATGGGGGTATCGTGTTTCGGGGCAGAGCGAATATCCCTAGATATACCCCCGCCGTCACAGCCTGCAACGGATAGCCCCAGACTGCCTTGGACAAAAAGAAAGCCGAGAGGCCCGTTTTATAAGGCTTTCTCGGCTTCTCTGGGTCTTCTCAGACCCTTCATTGGTGGAGGTGGGCGGAATTGAACCGCCGTCCGAAGGCACTCCATCCCCGGTACTACATGCTTAGCTCACCGTTAGATCTCATCCTGTGGCAGCACGGTGTGCAAAGCGCACCCCAGGACCAGCCTGCTTTAGTTAAGTCGTGACTGACAGGCAGCCATCACAACCGGTTCCGTGATAATGACCCTACATCTACGAGCACGGGCACAAGTAGGTTCGGGGGTTCGCCTAAGGCGGCTGTAGAACTAAACGCTAAAGCTGTTTTTAGGCAGCGATTGCGAAGTCGTTCGAACCGTAGTTGTCGTCGTTGGCAACTAAAAGTTTGCTGCTGGATTAACGAGGAAAGCTGCCCCCTCGGCATGCACCAAGTAACTTCACAACCCCCGTCGAAACCAATGCACCCCCGGTTTCTTCAAGAACCGCACTTCATCCGGAAACAGCACCGGACGTCTACTTGACGGATTGGATGCTACTCCAATCCAGCTGAACAGTCACCTTGTCCGCCAGGTACTTACTTCTGCAGCTGGCGGCGGCTGTCGGCTTTGTGCCGGGCCTTTTCCTTTTTCAGGCGGTTGTGCTCGTTGCGCACGGTCATCGCCTGCTTCTTGGCCTGCGGTTCGACCCGGGCCATCAGCGACTCCACCTGGGCCACCAGGCGGCGGTGCTCCAGGCTGTCGTAGCTCTGTGTCTCCGAGGCGACGCGCTTGGCGTTGCGGATCAGGTAGGTCAGCACCTTGAGCAGCGCGGCCGGGTCCATGGCGCGGGCGAGTTCGTCAAAGATGAACTCCAGCGCCGCCACGTCGGCGCGCAGGGTGGTCAGTTCGTCCGCCGCCAGTGCGGGTGCCGGGGTAGTTTCGAGAGTCACGCGCGGATCCTTTCCGTATCAATGCGGGGATTCTGACAGTTGTGCGGGGTTGGCGGGGAAAGATCGTTGTCCCGCTGGCGTCCGCGGGTCAGGCGGGGCGGGCACCCGGGTGCACCGGAGGACTACAATCCGGCCCCGGAAGCGTGGTTGCTGACAGGGACGAGGCGTTGAAGAAGCAGGTGTGGATTGCAGTGGCGGTGCTGGTGGTGGCGGTGATCGGAGCCGCCAGCGTTTGGCGGTCGACGTCGGGTGCGCAGGCGCCTGGCGGGGCAGGGCGGGCGTCGAAACCGACCGGACAGGCGGCCACGCCTTCGGTTGAAGTGGCGCCGCGCCCCTCGACCAAGCCGCCCCATCCCTTCCCCGATCTCCCCGGCTCGCGGGACGGCCTGGATATCGCCCAGGACCCCTTCAGCAGCGGTCACCCGGAGGAGCGGCGCTGGCTCGACCAGCACGGCTTTCCCAATGGCGCGCAGTGGACCCGCTATCAGCAGGCCTCCGATGCCGAGGTCGACCAGGCGGCACGGGCAGGCGACACGGTGGCGGCAACGATGCGCGATGCGCGGCGGCTGGGCGTGGATCCGAAGGCCGAAAGCCGTCTGCTGGCCGCCGGCGCGGAAGGCGATCTGTTCGCGCTGAGCCTGCTGTCGTCCTGGAAGGCGGGTGCCCGTGCGGCAGGGATTCCCGAGGCCTACGCGATATCCCGCGTGGCCGAGATGCGCGGCGATCTGACCACGGCGCTGCACCGGGAAATGATGCTGGGAGCGCGGCTGAGCGGCGAGCAGCGCCTGCTGGCCGAGGCCGAGGCGCTGCATCTGAACCTCCATCTCAATGCGTTGTATCGCCAGAAGCACGGCGTGGACCCGCCGCCGGTGGAGATGCGACCGTATCAGGTCGACGACGCGCGCTGAGCCTGACGTTCCCACCCCCGGTGCACTGCCATGCCAACGAGCATCGCCGGCACGAACCAAAGGGCTTCGTGGGCCCCATAGCCGAGACCGACCAGCGCCGGCCCGGGGCAATAGCCCGCCAAGCCCCAGCCGATGCCGAACAACGCTGCGCCGCCGAGCAGGCGGGTGTCGATCCGTTGGCTGTCGCTGAGATGGAAGTGATCGGCCAGGCGCGGCCGCGGCGCGCGCAGCACGAACCGGAACAGCAGCGCGGTGGTGGCGACGGCGCCGCCGAGAACGAACAGCAGGGACGGGTCGAACGCGCCGGTGACATCCAGGAAACCGAGAATGCGCAGCGGATCGGTCATGCCCGAGACTGCCAGGCCGAGACCGAACAGGGCGCCCGCACAGAGCGCGGCCAGACTCTGTCGGTTCATGCGATCCCCGCGACGTGGCGCACGATGAAGGTGGTCAGTATCGCGGTGACCATGAACACCCCTACGGCGACGAGCGAGCGCAATGACAGGCGACCCAGGCCGCAGACGCCATGGCCGCTGGTGCAGCCGCCGCCCAGCCGGGTGCCGAAGCCCACGAGCAGGCCGCCTGCGATCAGCAGTACCGGCGGAAAGCCGGTGCGTGAGGGCGCGGCGGAGGGCAGCCAGTGCAGCGCAAGTGCACCGGCCGCGATCAACCCCAGCAGAAATGCATAGCGCCACGCCGTCTCGCCACGTTTCGGGAACAAGGCGCCGGCGGTGATGCCGCTGATGCCGGCGATGCGGCCGTTGAGCCAGAGCAGGGCGGTGGCGGCAAGGCCAATCAATACTCCGCCCGCCAGGGCGGTCACCCAGCCCGGCGTCATGGGCGATCAACGGCAGCGGTAGAAAAGTCTGGATGCGACATGGGCTCGCCCTGTAATTCAGATAAATCTAAATTAGGGTTGTCTCAGGTAAAGTGCAAGTCATGCGTGATTCGAACCCGACTCGACATTCCCCTGTGACCTCCCGTGCTGCAGAGATGGCCGCCCAAGCGGACCAGGCCGCTGCCCTGTTGAAGGCGCTGGCACATCCGGCACGGCTGCGGGTGTTGTGTCGGTTGGTGGAAGGCGAGGCGTCGGTGGGGGAGTTGCAGCCGCTCAGTGGGCTGGGTCTGTCGGCGCTGTCCCAGCACCTGGCGGTGCTGCGGGGAATGGCGTTGGTCACCACCCGGCGCGAGGCCCAGACGATTTTCTATGCGCTGGCCGAGTCGCCGGCACTGCGCGTGCTGGCGGCGTTGCATGACGCCTACTGTCCGGACGGCGAGGCCGGCGCTGCGTAGGGGCCCTACAGCCGCTTGCGCAGATACAGCCGCTGACGGCCGGGCGGAAACGCCTGCAGCCGGCCGAACACCTCATAGCCCTGCTTGAGGTAGAAGCCCTCGGCCTGCCAGGAGAAGGTATCCGGCGTCACGGCGTGCGCGCCGAGCGTGCGGGCCTGGTTGAAGGCCAGCAGACCGGCGAACACCGCGCGGGTGTCCTCGGCGCTGGCCGGCTGGATGCCCGCTGCGGGCACCGTGCGCGTCATCAGGCGTCGCGGTTGTGGCGGCGCATCGTGCGCGACTTCTCGCGCGCCCAGTCGCGGTCCTTCTCGGCATCGCGCTTGTCGTGGGTCTGCTTGCCCTTGGCCAGCGCGATCTCGAGCTTGATCTTGTTCTTGCTCCAGTACATCGCGGTGGGCACGATCGTGTAACCGTCGCGCTGGACCTTGCCGATCAGCTTGTCGATCTCGTTGCGATGCAGGAGCAGCTTGCGCTCCCGGCGGTCGTTGGCCACCACGTGGGTGGAGGCCTGGATCAAGGGGGTGATCTGCGCACCGATCAGGTAGATCTCGCCATCACGCACGTAGGCGTACGCATCGATGATGTTGCCGCGCCCGGCGCGGATCGACTTGACCTCCCAGCCCTGCAGGGCCAGGCCGGCTTCGAAGCGATCTTCGATGTGGTACTCGTGACGGGCACGCTTGTTGAGCGCGATGGTTTTGTTGGCCGTCGCGTCCTTTGCTTTATCCTTGCCGCTGTTCTTGCTCATTTCCCTATTGTCTCCGATTCGGGCACGCCCGGTCGATTCATCAGACATCTGTATCGCATGCCAACTATCCGCCGTAGTGCCCTGGTCGAACATTCGGCTGCCCGCATGTTCGACCTGGTCAATGATATTGACGCCTATCCGCGCCGCTTCCGCTGGTGTTCGGCCTCGCAGATCCTGGAGTCCGGCCCGGACCGTCTGGTCGCGCGCCTGGATCTGGGCTTCGGTTCGTTCTCGACCTGGTTCATGACCGAGAACACGCTGCAGCGCCCGCACAGCATCGATATGCAGCTCAAGGACGGGCCGTTCAAGCGCCTGCACGGGCGCTGGGAGTTCCATGCGCTGGCCGAGGACGCCTGCAAGGTCACGCTGACGCTGGAGTTCGAGCCGACCTCACGCCTGCTCGGTCCGGCCTTGGCGCTGGGCTTCCAGGGTCTGGCCGATCGCATGGTGAACGATTTCGTCCGCGTCGCCGACGCCCAGGAGTGAGCCGTGATCACGGTCGAGGTGGTGCTGGCCTGGCCTGACCGGGTCGAGTCGCGGGTGCTGGCGCTGGCCGAGGGGGCCGCCGTTGCCGACGCCGTCGCGCTGGCCGCCATCGAAGGCAGTGACCGGTGCCCGGCCGTGGCCGTGCACGGCCTGCTCGCCAAGGCGGATCAGGGGCTGCGCGAGGGCGACCGGGTCGAGCTGCTGCGTCCGCTGCTGGCCGACCCGAAAGACAATCGCCGCCGACGCGCACGCGCCGGCAGCTGAGTGAAGAAAGCGGGCCTCAGCGGCCGCGCTTCTTCTTGTCCTTGGGCAGGTTGCGGCCGAACTGGCGCACCGTGCTGCGGGCCAGCTGGGCATCATCGCTGGCGAAGTACTCGCCGTCCCAGCGGGTGACCGCGTCGTTCTCGAAGTAGACGGTGAAGTTCTTCACGTCCGTCTTGCCGACGCGGTTCACGCGCTGGCTGGCGGTGTAGTCCCAGCGCTGGGCGTGGAACGGGTCCGCGACGGAGGGCGTGCCGAGCAGGGCACTGACCTGCTGCTTGCTCTGGCCCACCTGCAGCTGACCGACGGCCTGCTCCCGGATCAGGTTGCCCTGATAGATGGGTTGCTTGTAAATGATGCCGCAGCCCGTGGTGGACAGGGCAACGGCGGCGACCAGCAGGAGATTGCGCATCGGGGAATGGCGTTTGGGGAAATCGAGTCGATGATACACTCCTGACGTGTCGCCGCGACCCAATCCGAGGCAGCTGGCGCTAAATCGCCAATGAACGGAGAACTATGGAAACCCACGACCTGCGCAAAGTCGGCCTGAAGGTGACCCATCCGCGTATGCGGATCCTGGCGCTGCTCGAGCAGCGCAATGCCAGCCACCACATGACCGCCGAAGACATCTACCGCCAGCTCCTGGAGCACGGTGACGAGATCGGCCTGGCCACGGTGTACCGGGTGCTGACCCAGTTCGAGGCTGCCGGCCTGGTGCTGAAGCACAACTTCGAAGGCGGGCAGGCTGTTTACGAGCTGGACCGCGGTGGTCATCACGACCACATGGTCGATGTGGACAGCGGCAAGATCATCGAGTTCGAAAGCCACGAGATCGAGGAGCTGCAGCGCAAGATCGCCGCGGACCACGGCTACGAGCTGGAAGAGCACTCGCTGGTGCTCTACGTGCGCAAGAAGCGCCGGTAACGGCCTGCCGGCCGCCCGGATGCGATCAAAGACCCCGGGCTCGCCCGGGGTTTTCGTTTCCGGACAGGGGTGAGCAGCGGAACCGTCATCGGCACCGAGGGAGGGCAGGCATGAACGAGATGCAGCGGGCGGCAGCGTTGGCCGCGCTGGCGGAGGGTCGGGTGTCTCGGCTGTCTGACGCGGCGCGGGAGGATCACCTGCGGGCCGACTACGTCGACGCCGCCACCGGCGAGCCATTGCCGTATACCGGGGCGCATGACCCTGCGGCGCAACGGTTCCTGCTGCGGCACTTCGCCGAGGTCGTATTGGCGGGGGTCTCCAATGACTTCCTCCAGGCCCACGTATCCGGGATTCTCGGCCGGCCGGTCACCGTAGTGGGCCCGGAGCCCGATCTGGCGGCCTGTCCGTGCTGCTTCCACATGACCTTGCCGGCGCGTGGGGACTACGACATCTGCCCGGTATGTGGCTGGGAAGACGGGGGCGACCAACCGGCTGACACCTACAGCAGTGTCAACCGCAGCACCCTGGCGGCGTATCGCGGCGCGCGCGGCGACCGGATCGCCTTGGCGGGGAGGGGCTATCGGCGCGCGACCGGGTGCGGCGTCGGGTTGCCGGGATAGCCGGCCAGCGGCCGGTGATGGCAGGGCGGTCCGGCATCTGGAGGAGCCGGCCAGCGGCCGGCACTACCGGTCAGACCTGGAGCAGCTTGCGCGCTGCGGCGCGGGCTTCCTTGCTGACTTCCACGCCGCCCAGCATCCGGGCGAGCTCTTCTTCGCGGGCCTTGGCATCGAGCTTCTCGACCGCGCTCTGGGTCATGCCGTCCACCGGGGCCTTGCTGACCCGGTAGTGGGCGTGGCCCTTGGAGGCGACCTGCGGCAGATGGGTGACGCACAGCACCTGACGCTTCTCGCCCAAGGCGCGCAGTTTCTGCCCGACGATATCGGCCACGGCGCCGCCGATGCCCGAGTCGACTTCGTCGAAGACCATGGTCGGCACCGCATCCAGGCCCAGCGCGGCCACTTCGATCGCCAGCGAAATCCGGGACAGCTCACCGCCCGAAGCCACCTTGCGCAGGGCGCGCGGTGGCTGGCCGGCGTTGGCGGCGACCAGGAACTCGACCCGCTCGGCGCCGTTCGGGTCCGGCTTGGCCACGGTCTGCGGCTCGATATCGATCAGGAACTGACCACCGCCCATGCCCAGTTCGCCGATCAGGGTGGTGGTGGTGTCCGACAGCGCCTTGGCAGCCTTCCGGCGGCTGGCGCTGAGCACCTCGGCCACGGTCTTCCACTGCCCGGCGGCGCGGTCGATCTCACCGGCCAGGGCCTGCAGGCGCTCATCGGCGCCGCGCAGCTGCTCGACTTCGGCCTCCATCGCGTCGCGGTGCTCGCCCAGTGCTTCCATCGGCACGCGGTGCTTGCGGGCGAGGTCGTGCAGGCGGCCCAGCCGGCGTTCGATGTCCTCGAACTGCTCCGGGTCGGCATCCAGGTCGTCGTGGACCCGATCGAGCAGGGACAGCGCTTCGTCCAGCTGGATGGCGGCGCTGTCGAGCAGGGCGTCGACCTCGCCGAGACGGCTGTCGTGTTCGGCCACGCGGGTCAGATCGTGGCGGGTCTGCTGCAGCAGCTGCAGCACCGAGACCTCGTCGTCGCCGTTGAGGCGGCTGACGGCCACGTCGCAGGCGCTGATCAGCGCGCTGGCATGGGCCTGGCGGCGGTGGCTGCTGCCCAGGGTGGCGATCGAGGCCGGGTCGAGGTCTTCGCGCTTGAGCTCGCCGAGCTGGTGCTCCAGGTAGCCGATCCGGTCGCTCACGTCGCCCTGGCGCGACAAGGCCTCGGCTTCATCGACCAGCGCCTGCCAGCGTGCCGCGGTCTGGCGGACCTGGGCGCGCTCGGCGTCGTTGCGGGCGAAGGCGTCCAGCAGCGAGAGCTGCGAGGGGCGCGAGAGCAGGGCCTGCTGTTCGTGCTGGCCGTGGATTTCCACCAGCATGCCGGCCAGCTCGGTCAGCTGGGAGAGCGTCACCGGGCGGCCATTGATGAAGGCGCGCGAGCCACCGTCGGCGCGGATCACGCGTCGCAGCTGGCACTGTTCTTCGTCGTCGAGCTCGTTGTCGCGCAGCCACTGGCGCGCCGGGGCGTCGGCCAGCGGCGCGAATTCGGCCGAGAGCTCGGCGCGCGCGGCACCGTGGCGGACCACGCCGCTGTCGGCGCGCAGCCCGGACAAAAAGCCCAGCGCGTCCACCATCAGCGACTTGCCCGCGCCGGTTTCGCCCGAGACCACGGTCATGCCGGCGCCGAATTCCAGCTCGGTGGCGCGGACGACCGCGAAATCCTTGATCGATAGATGTCTAAGCATGGTCTACGTTGTACACGAGGGGTGTCTCCAAGCCGCGCACGCTAGCATGGGCCGGGGGCGTCTCCAATGACTTGCCAACGCCCCGTGCAGCCATTATCTAAGTGGGCGTCTCACAGGCTGATTCCATGCATCCTTCCGCGTCACATCTCGCGCCACGCGCCCGCCATCTGCTGCGGACGCTGATCGCCCGCCATATCCAGGATGGCGAGCCGGTCGGCTCGCAGACGCTTGCCCGGCATGCCGGCCTGGACGTCAGCCCGGCCACGATCCGCAACATCCTGGGCGACCTGGAAGACCTGGGCCTGCTCAGCTCGCCGCATACCTCCGCCGGCCGGGTGCCGACCGCGCACGGCTACCGGGTGTTCGTGGACAGCCTGGTCAAGATGCAGCCGCCGGGCGAGGGCGAGCTCAGCCGCCTGCGCACCGAACTGGCCACCGGCACCGGCACCCAGGCCCTGCTCGGCAGTGCCTCGGAGCTGCTGTCGGCGATGAGTCACTTCGTCGGGGTGGTCAGTGCGCCGCGCCGGGAGCAGTTCGCGTTCCGGCATATCGATTTCGTGGCGCTGGACGCGCGTCGGGTGCTGGCGATCCTGGTGTTCGCCGACAACGAAGTGCAGAACCGGGTGATCGAGCCGCGCCGCAGCTTCGACCCGGGCGAGCTGGAGCAGGTCGCCAACTATCTCAATGCGAACTGCGCCGGGCGCCCGCTGGCCGAGATCCGGGCCCGGCTGCTGTTGGAGCTGCGCGATGCGCAGTCGGAAATGGAGCAGCTGCTGGCGCACAGCATCGAGCTGGCCGAGCAGGCGATGGTGCCGCCGGCCGATGACATGGTGCTGGCCGGGCAGACCCGGCTGATGGGCGTGCAGGACCTCTCCGACCTGGAGCGGCTGCGCGAGCTGTTCGACGTGTTCGCCAGCAAGCGCGAGATCCTGCAACTGCTCGAGCGCACCATCCAGGCCCCGGGCGTGCGCATTTTCATCGGCGAAGAGACCGGGGTGATGCCGCTGGAGAGCGTCTCGCTGGTCACCGCCCCGTACTCGGCCGATGGCCAGGTGCTGGGCGTGCTGGGGGTGATCGGCCCGAAGCGGATGGCCTACGACCGCATGATCCCGCTGGTTGAAGCCACCGCCCAGGTACTGGGGGCCGCGCTGGGCTCGCCCGGCGGCGGTGGATTGTCCCGCGATCGCGCATAAAGCAGCCCTGGACTCTTGAATCCCGTAGCCGCGCCCACATAGGGGTGGGTGGAGGCGGAGAGTCACCGCCAAGGATCCGGAAATGAACCAAGATCAGTCAGATATCGCATCCCAGAATCCCGCCGGCGAGCCGGCCGCTGAGCCGTCCCTGCAGCAGCAGCTGGACAGCCTGCACAACGAGCTGGCCCTGCTGCGTTCGGAGTCGCTGCGCGAACGCGCCGACCTGGACAACCAGCGCAAGCGCGTTGCCCGCGACGTGGAACAGGCGCGCCGCTTCGCCAATGAAAAGCTGCTCGGCGAGCTGCTGCCGGTGTTCGACAGCCTCGATGCCGGCCTCAATGCCGCCGGCAGCGAACCGAGCCCGCTGCGCGAAGGTATTGAACTGACCTACAAGCAGCTGCTCAAGGTCGCCGCCGACAATGGCCTGACCCTGCTCGACCCGACCGGCCAGACCTTCAACCCGGACCACCACCAGGCGATCAGCCAGGTCGACGCGCCCGGCGCGGCGCCGGGCAGCGTGGTCCAGGTGTTCCAGAAGGGCTACCTGCTCAACGACCGCCTGCTGCGTCCGGCGCTGGTCGTGGTGGCCCGCGACTGACCCGCATCCCGGGCTGCCGGGCCTGGCCCGGCGGCTCGACCGGACGCTGAACGCGTTGGGTCGCCATCGAACACTGTGTTTGATGGACGGCTTGAAAGTGTCCGCAGCGTCCCACACATCCCATTCATAACCCGGCAGCTGCCGGATGTACCCAGAACTTCAGGAGTCTCCCTCATGGGCAAGATCATTGGTATCGACCTCGGCACCACCAACTCGTGTGTGGCGATCATGGACGGCGGCAAGGCCCGCGTCATCGAAAACGCGGAAGGCGATCGCACCACGCCCTCCATCGTCGCCTACACCAAGGACGGCGAAGTCCTGGTCGGCGCCTCGGCCAAGCGCCAGGCGGTGACCAACCCCAAGAACACCTTCTACGCTGTCAAGCGCCTGATCGGCCGCAAGTTCACCGACGCTGAAGTCCAGAAGGACATCGCGCACGTGCCCTACGGCATCCTGGCCCATGACAACGGCGACGCCTGGGTTCAGACCAGCGACGGCAAGAAGATGGCCCCGCAGGAAATCTCCGCCCGCGTGCTGGAGAAGATGAAGAAGACCGCCGAAGCGTTCCTGGGTGAGACCGTCACCGAGGCCGTGATCACCGTGCCGGCCTACTTCAACGACAGCCAGCGCCAGGCCACCAAGGACGCCGGCCGCATCGCCGGTCTGGAAGTCAAGCGCATCATCAACGAGCCGACCGCGGCTGCCCTGGCCTATGGCCTGGACAAGGGCGACGGCCGTGACCGCAAGATCGTTGTGTACGATCTGGGCGGCGGCACCTTCGACGTGTCGATCATCGAGATCGCCAACGTCGACGGCGAGAAGCAGTTCGAAGTGCTGGCCACCAACGGCGACACCTTCCTGGGCGGCGAAGACTTCGACAACCGCGTCATCGAGTACCTCGTCGACGAGTTCAACAAGGACCAGGGCATCGACCTGCGCAAGGATCCACTCGCCCTGCAGCGCCTGAAGGATGCCGCCGAGCGCGCCAAGATCGAGCTGTCGACCAGCCAGCAGACCGAAGTGAACCTGCCGTACGTCACCGCTGACGCGTCGGGCCCGAAGCACCTGAACATCAAGCTGACCCGCGCCAAGCTGGAGGCGCTGGTGGAAGACCTGATCAAGAAGTCGATCGAGCCGTGCCGCATCGCGCTGAACGATGCCGGCCTGCGTTCGAGCGACATCGGTGAAGTGATCCTGGTCGGCGGCCAGACCCGCATGCCGAAGGTGCAGCAGGCCGTGACCGAGTTCTTCGGCAAGGAACCGCGCAAGGACGTCAACCCGGACGAAGCCGTGGCACTGGGTGCCGCGATCCAGGGCGGCGTGCTGGGCGGCGACGTCAAGGACGTGCTGCTGCTGGACGTGACCCCGCTGTCGCTGGGCATCGAGACCCTGGGTGGCGTGTTCACCAAGATCATCGAGAAGAACACCACCATCCCGACCAAGGCCTCGCAGGTGTTCTCCACCGCCGAGGACAACCAGTCGGCCGTGACCGTGCACGTGCTGCAGGGTGAGCGCGAGCAGGCCCGCTTCAACAAGTCGCTGGCCAAGTTCGACCTCTCCGGCATCGAGCCGTCGCCGCGCGGCCTGCCGCAGGTGGAAGTGTCCTTCGACATCGACGCCAACGGCATCCTGCACGTGTCGGCCAAGGACAAGAAGACCAACAAGGAGCAGAAGGTCGAGATCAAGGCCGGTTCGGGTCTGTCCGAGGACGAGATCGCGCGCATGGTCGCCGACGCGGAAGCCAACCGCGAAGAAGACAAGAAGTTCCACGAGCTGGTCCAGGCCCGCAACCAGGCTGACGCGCTGATCCACGGTACCCGTACCGCGATCACCGAGCACGGCAGCAAGGTCGGTGGCGACGTGATCGGCAAGGTGGAGTCGGCCCTGGCCGATCTGGAAACCGCGATGAAGAGCGACGACAAGGCCCAGATCGAAGCCAAGTCGAAGGTGCTGGAAGAAGCCGGCCAGGCCCTGTTCGCGGCCTCCGCGGCGGCCGAGCAGAGTGGCGCCGCACCGGGCCCGGATGCCGGTGGCAACAACGGCGCGCACGACGATGTGGTCGACGCCGAGTTCACCGAAGTCAAGGACGACAAGAAGTCCTGATCCGGCCATGACACGGGACGTTGCGCAGGCAACGTCCCGTTGTCGTATCCCCCTTCTGGTCCTGACAGCCGTATCCCGGCCTGTCGGGGCGCCCGGCGAAAGAGCGGACCTGGTGCCGCTCTTCCGCTTTGACGAATCCCGACTTCCGGAAACCGATTCAAGCTATGAGCAAGCGCGATTATTACGAAGTGCTGAGCGTGTCCCGCACCGCCAGCGACGAAGAACTGAAGAAGGCCTATCGCCGTTGCGCGATGAAGTTCCATCCGGACCGCAATCCGGGTGACAACGAGGCCGAGGCCGCCTTCAAGGAATGCAAGGAAGCCTACGAAACCCTGTCCGACGGCAACAAACGCCGTATGTACGATGCCCACGGCCACGCGGCGTTCGAGCACGGCATGGGCGGCGGTGGCGGTGGTCCGGGTGGCCCGGACATGGGCGATATCTTCGGGGACATCTTCGGCAACATCTTCGGCGGTGGCGCCGGTGGTGGTGGTCCGCGCCAGGCCCGTCGCGGCGCCGACATCGGTTACGTGATGGAGCTGGACCTGGAAGAAGCGGTGATGGGCGTGGAACGCCGCATCGAGATTCCGAGTCTGGTCGAGTGCGATGACTGCAACGCCAGCGGTTCGGAAGATGGCAAGGTCGAGACCTGCTCGGTCTGCCGTGGCCAGGGCCAGGTGCGCATCCAGCGCGGCATCTTTGCGATGCAGCAGGCCTGCCACCACTGCAACGGCCGTGGCCAGATCATCCAGAACCCCTGCAAGACCTGTCACGGCAATGGCCGTGTCGAGGAAGACAAGGTGTTGTCGGTCAAGGTGCCTGCGGGCGTCGACACCGGCGACCGCATCCGGCTGTCCGGCGAGGGCGAGGCCGGTCCGGCCGGCACCCCGGCAGGCGATCTGTACGTGGAAGTGCGGGTGCGCGAGCACGCGATCTTCCAGCGCGATGGCGACGACCTGCACTGCGAAGTGCCGATCCGCATCTCGCAGGCCGCGCTGGGCGATACCGTCCGTGTGGCCACGCTGGGTGGCTATGCGGAAATCCGCATTCCGGCCGAGACCCAGACCGGCAAGCTGTTCCGCATGCGCGGCAAGGGCGTGCGCTCGGTGCGCAGCCGCAGCGAAGGCGACCTGTATTGCCGCGTGGTGGTGGAGACCCCGGTCAATCTCACCCCGGAGCAGCGCAAGCTGCTGGAACAGTTCGAGACCACCTTCACCGGTGATGAAGCGCGCAAGCACTCGCCGAAGTCGGCGACCTTCATCGATGGCGTGAAGGGCTTCTGGGACCGGATGACGTCGTAAGCGACGACGGTTCCTGCGAACCACCGAAGGCCCCCTGGCGACAGGGGGCTTTTTTGTGCGCAGACGGCGGTGTAGAGCCACCCCATGGGTGGCTGCGCGGGTGGCTCGGTAAGTCGACAGCCACCCATGGGGTGGCTCTACCGGGCGGCACCGGGCGTAAAATGTCGGCATGAACGAATCCCTCGAAAGCCACCTGGTCCACGGCCGCCGCCAGCGCCCGGACGGTCCGTCGCCGGTCGACGTCATCTCGGTGCAGTCCCAGCTGGTGTACGGCTATGCCGGCAACAGCGCTGCCGTGCCGCCGCTGCGCGCGCTGGGCGTGCGCGTGGCCGAAATCCCCACCACGCTGCTCAGCAACGCGCCGTTCTACGAAACGACGCGCGGTCGCGTGCTGCCCTCGGACTGGTTCGCCGATCTGCTGCTCGGCGCCGGTGAGCGCGGCCTGCCACAGCGCGCACGGATGCTGGTGTCCGGCTACTTCGGCAGCGTTGGCAACGGTGCGGCCTTCGCCGACTGGCTCGATGCGGTGCTGCCGTCCTCGCCGCAGCTGCGTTACTGCCTGGACCCGGTCATCGGCGACACCCACACCGGCCCTTATGTCGAGCCAGGCCTGGAAAAAGTCTTCGCCGAGCGTCTGTTGCCGCATGCCTGGCTGGTCACGCCGAATGCCTTTGAACTCGGCCGCCTGACCGGGATGCCCAGCCTGGCCCAGGACGATGCGATCGCCGCCTCACAGGCGCTGCTGGCGCGTGGCCCGGAGTGGGTGCTGGCGCACAGCGTCGGTGGCGATCCGGGCCAGCTGGTCACGCTGGCGGTCAGCCGCGACGCGATCTGGCGCTGGTCATCGCCGCATTTGCCGGTGGACGTGGCGGGCACGGGCGACGTGCTGATGTCGTTGTTGGTCGCCTTCCTGCTGCGTGGGGAAACCTTCGAACAGGCGATCTCGCGCGCCATCGCCGGCGTGCACGTCGCGCTGGAGACCACCCTGGCCAACGGCCATGAAGAGTTCGATGTGCTGGCGGCGGCGCCGGCAGCGCTGGCCCTGCCGGATCGCTTCGTCCCCGAGCGCCTGGCGTGAGTCTGACGCCGGTGGTCGGCATCGTCGGCAGCGACGGTGCCTACGGGCGCTGGCTGCGCCGGTTCCTGGCGCAGCGCCTGGGTCTGGAAGTGATCGGCCACGATCCAGCCGATCCGCAGTCGGACAGCCCGGAGACCCTGCTCGAGCGCGCGCAGGTGCTGATCTTCTCGGCACCGATCCGGCACACGCCCGCGCTGATCGCCGACTACGTCGCGCGATCGGCGGGTCGTGAAGCCGGTCGCCTGTGGCTGGATGTCACCTCGGTCAAATCCGCACCGGTGGAGGCGATGCTTGCCTCGCAGGCCGAGGTGGTGGGCCTGCATCCGATGACGGCCCCGCCCAAGGCACCCACGCTGAAGGGCAGGGTGATGGTGGTCTGCCAGGCGCGGCTGGCGCAGTGGCAGCCGTTCGTGCAGCAGCTGTGCGACGCACTGGAAGCGGAGTGCGTGCGCGCCACGCCCGAACATCACGACCAGGTCATGGCGCTGGTCCAGGCGATGGTGCATGCCACGCATCTGGCGCAGGCCGGCGTGCTGCGCGAGTACGCGCCGATCCTGGGCGCGCTGCCGGCGCTGATGCCGTACCGGTCGGCCTCGTTCGAGCTGGATACCGCGATCATCGCGCGCATCCTCTCGCTCAATCCGGCGATCTACGAAGACATCCAGTTCGGCAATCCGCATGTGGCACCGATGCTGGATCGCCTGCTGGCCCAGCTGCAGCAGCTGCGGGCACAGCTGGAGCAGGGCGATGACGGGGCGCGCGCAGCGTTCCGCCAGCAGTTGCTGCTGGACAACCGTGACAGCATGGGGACGGAGGTGCTGGCCGACGGCAACTACACCTTCGAGCGGGTCGGCTACCTGCTGGCCGACCTCACCGAGCGCAACGCGATCAGCGTGCACCTGCCCGAAGACCGGGCCGGTTCGCTGCGCGAACTGCTGCATGTGTTCGAGCGGCATGGGGTCAGCCTGGCCTCGATCCATTCCTCGCGCACGCCGACCGGTGAGGTGCACTTCCGGGTGGGCTTCGTGGCGGGCAGCGATGCCCTCGCGCTGCAGGCGGCGGCCATCGAGATCGATGCCTCGGGCATCGGCCGCGTGCTGGTCCGCTGACGCGGTGCGCTGCAGCATTCATCCACAGGGGGTGTGGATGATCTGCGCACAAACATGTGGATAAGTGCGTACGCGCCTTGCGGGCAAAGGCTGTCAAGATGCTTGGTCAAAAATTGACCAACATCCGCGTAACTTTTTTTCAACGCCTCAGATGACGAGGGTGAGCTCGCCGCCCGCCGTGCGGAACTCGCGGCCGTCGCGGATCAGATGGCGGCCATCGGCCAGCTCGTAGCGCGCACTCTGGCCGTTGCCCGCAGAAGCATCGGGCTGCTCATCCTTGAACTCGATGATGACGTAATCGTCGCCGTTGGCGTCGGTGGCGGGGAACTGTCGGAACGACATGAAACACCTCCTGCAGCGCATCCAGTGAGGGCTGCAGGATGCGATGCCCGGTGTTACCGGCCCGTCATCAATCGATGAATTGCAGGCGTGCCAGTTCGGCGTAGAGACCACCCTCGGCCAGCAGCTCGGCATGCGTGCCCTGTGCGACGATGCGGCCGTGGTCCATGACCACGATGCGGTCGGCCTTGAGCACGGTGGCCAGGCGGTGCGCGATCACCAGCGTGGTGCGGCCAGCCATCAAACGCTCCAAGGCCTGCTGTACGGCGCGCTCGCTCTGGGCATCCAAGGCGCTGGTGGCTTCGTCGAGCAGCAGGATCGGTGCGTCCTTGAGCAGGGCGCGGGCGATCGCGATGCGCTGCTGCTGGCCGCCGGAGAGGCGCGCGCCGCGCTCGCCCAGTTCGCTGGCATAGCCTTCGGGCAGGGCCTGCAGGAACTCATCGGCCTCGGCGGCTTCGGCCGCGCGCTGCACCTCTTCATCGTTCGCTTCCAGGCGACCGTAGCGGATGTTCTCGAACGCGCTGCTCGCGAACAACGTGGGCTGCTGCGGCACCAGTGCCAACTGCTCGCGCAGCTGCGCCGGATCGACCTCGCGCAGGTCCACGCCGTCGACCAGGATGCGGCCGGCCGCGGGATCGTGGAAGCGCAGCAGCATCGACAGGATGGTGCTCTTGCCGGCACCGGACGGACCGACCAGCGCGACGGTCTCGCCCGGGCGCACGTGCAGGTCCACATGGTCCAGCGCGGCGGTATCCGGGCGCTGCGGGTAATGGAACACCACATCCTCGAAGAGGATTTCGCCACGCAGCGGCTGCGGCAACGGGGTCGGATGGGCGGGGGCGGTGATCTCCACGTCCTCCTGCAGCAGCTCGGCGATCCGGCCCATGCCACCCGACGCGCGCTGCAGCTCATTCCAGACTTCGGCCAAGGCACCGACCGAGCCGCCGCCGATCAGCGCATACAGCACGAACTGGCCCAGCGTGCCGGCGCTCATGTTGCCGTCGATTACCTCGTGCGCGCCCAGCCACAGCACGCCGACGATGGCGCCGAATACCAGCACGATCGCGCTGGCGGTGACGATCGACTGCGCGCGGATGCGACGACGCGCGGCACCAATGGCATCGCCGAGGGCGGCGTTGAAGCGACCGCGCTCATACGGTTCGCGGGCGTGGGCCTGCACGGTACGCACTGCGCCCAAGGTTTCCGAGGCCAGGCTGTTGGCATCGGCGATGCGGTCCTGGCTGGCGCGCGCGATGTTGCGCAGGCGGCGGGCGCCGATGATGATCGGCAGCACGGCCAGCGGAATGCCGACCAGCGACCACGCCGCCAGATGCGGGCTGGTGACGAACAGCATCACCAGGCTGCCGATCACGGTGACGGTGCTGCGCAGCGCCACCGACATGGTCGAGCCGATCACGCTGCGCAGCAGTTCGCTGTCGGCGGTCAGGCGCGAGACCAGCTCGCCGCTGCGGCTGCGGTCATGGAAGCCGGCGCCCAGCGTGATCAGATGCGCATACAGGCGGCTGCGCAGATCGGCGACCACCTTTTCCCCCAGCAGGGAGACGAAGAAGAAGCGCGCGGCGGTGGCCAGGGCCAGCACCACCGCGACCAGGAACAGCAGCGCGAAGGCCTTGTTGATCTGGCCGCCACTGGTGAAGCCGTGGTCGATCATCTGGCGCACCGCGACCGGCAGGCTCAGGGTGGCGACCGAGGACACCGCCAGGGCCACCAGCCAGGCACTGAACAGCCCGACATGCCGGCGTACGAACGGCCATAGGGTGTTCAAGCTGCCCAGGCGGCGCATCGGCGTGTCGTGCGGAGCGGGTGCGTCAGTCATTCGATGGGCCTGGTTCGGTGCGGGATTCAATACGGACACGATCACGAGTGGCGTCGCGGAGGCGGTTTTTCAACGGCTCGACCTGATCGGCCGGCAAGCGCAGGTGCAGGTTCACGCCGTCGGCGGTGAACCCTTCGTCCACTTTCTCGGCCAGATGCATGCCCAGCGCGGCGTGCAGCGGGCCCAGATCCTCGAAGCCGGCGTGCACGTCCAGCTCGGCCATGGCGATCAGCGGCAGTCGCGGCGCGACCCGCAGGCATTCGGCGGCGGTGCCGCCATAGGCACGGACCAGGCCGCCGGCGCCCAGCTTGATGCCGCCATACCAGCGGGTCACCACCACCATCACCCGATCGAAGCCCTGGCCATCGATCGCGGCCAGGATCGGACGGCCGGCGGTGCCGGACGGTTCGCCATCGTCGCTGGAGCGGTATTCGTTGCCGTAGCGATAGGCCCAGCAGTTGTGGGTGGCATCCACGATGGCAACCTGCTGCAGGAACTCCAGCGCGGCGGCCGTATGCGGGATCGGCGCGGCATGGGCGACGAAGCGGCTGTGCTTGATCTCCAGGCTGTGGCTGACGGGGGTGGCGAGCGTATCGGGCATTCCCCTCATTCTAGTGGGGATGCCCGGCCACCGTACGCGCAGCATCAGTTCTCGAGCAGCTGGCGCAGGTCGCGCGGGATGCGTACTTCCGGGTATTGCTGCAGATAGCGCTCCAGGCTGGCGCGCGCGGTGTCCACATCACCGGCGTCGCGGCGTTCGCGGATGCGCTTGAGCCACTGCTTGCGGGGCAGGCCGGCATCGGCGGCAACGGCCTGGTGCAGTGCACGCACGGCATCGTCTGCCGAGGCAGGTGCGGCCATCGGCGCGGCGGCGCGACGCATCACGCCGGGAGCACCCGGGGCGGGCTTGGCCGGCGTCGAGCGCTCGATCGTCGAGCCGGTCACCGCGACGGCGTCCAGCGCCGGTTCGCCTGCATCCATGGCATGGGACGCCGCTGCTTCGGGTGCGGGAGCGGACATCATCGGTGCCGGTGCCGGTGCCGGTGGCGGTGCCGGTGCGGGCGGCGCAGGTGCGGCAATGGGTTCGGGGCGCGGCGCAGACACGGCGCGCGCACGCGCGGGCGCAGCGGTCGTACTGGCCGGTGCCGGCGTCTCTACTGCCGCCTTCGCCGCGCGCTGCTGCGGGACGGGCAGTGGTGCAGCGGCCGGGGCCGGCAGCGGCGCGGCGTCCATCGCCGGCGCAGCCTCCGTCACGGCGGCGCTCGATGCGGGTGCGGCGACTGGTTCGGCCAGCGGAGGCGCGGGCGGGTCTTCGGGCTTGAGCTGCCAGGCGATGCCGACGGCGAAGATCACCGAGGCGGCCAGCCCGAACACCGCCGGCAGCCGCGAGCGCGGGCGCCGCGAACGTGCCGGGGCGTCCGGTGGCAGCTTCCAGGTGGCCGCGTCCGCGGCCGGTGCTTCCACCGCGGTACGCGCGGCGGCCAACACGGCCTCGTCGATCGACGGCGCCGGGCAGGTCGTGTTTGGCCGACCCAGCAGCCGGGCCAGCTCGCGTTCTTCGGGCGTCAGCGGATCCGGGCGATTCATCCGCTCAACCCCGCACGCAGTTTGTCCATGGCATAGCGCAGCCGTGACTTGACCGTCTCACGGCCGACACCGGTGATCTCGGCAATCTCTTCCAGACTCAGCTCCTGTTCCAGACGCAGCTGCAGGACTTCGCGCTGTTCCGGCGGCAGCTGCTCCATCGCCAACTGCAGCTGGCGGCGCTGTTCGAAGTCGGACAGCTGGGTTTCCGGGGTCCGTGCATCGGTGATCGCCGCCACGCGCTCGTCGGCGTCGATCGGTGCCGAGGGACGGTGCCTGGCGGCGCGCCAATGGTCGTTGAGGCGGTTGTGGGCGATCCGGAACAGCCAGGTGGTGAAGGCCGCCTCGGGCTGCCAGCCGGCACGGGCCGCGATCACCCGCTGCCAGACATCCTGGAACATCTCATCGGCCAGCGCTCCGTCACGCAGCTGACGCAGCAGAAAACTGTACAGGCGGCTGCGATGGCGGCCATACAGCGCCTCGAACGCACGCAGGTCGCCGCCGGCCCAGGCCAGCATCAGTGCTTCGTCGGTCGGCAGGGCGAGGGCATCCACGCCGCACAGAGTAAGCGCTGCGGGGGTGTTCGCATAGTCGATGGCGTGCCGGGTGGCGGAACGGGCTGGCATGGCGATGACCTGGGGCATGGCAGTAACAACGTCCCGCCGAGCCGGAAGGGGTTGGGGCTCTTCCACTGCCCCCCCGGTTCGCGCGTTATGCTCGCAGGACAGGGGAGGTGCCGGGCAGCCGGCACCCGAGAGATGAGCGACGTGTCCAGCCAGATGGTGACCTCTTCAGTGCAACGGGACGGTGATGCGGTGATCCCTGCCGCAGTCGCCACGGCGTTGTGCGCCCTGTTGCCGGCCGGGGCAGCGGTCGTACTGGCCTGGTCTGATCCGCTGCTGGGCGAGGGCAGCCAAGGCCAGCCGGAGGGCAGCGGCGCGGCGATCCCGGCCGGGCCGCCATGGCAGCAGCGCTGGACCCACGACGGTGCCGGATTGAGCGTGAGCGTGACGCTGGCTGCCGGCCCGCCGCCGGACAGCTGGTGGACGGCCGCACGCCTGCTGGTCCAGAGCACCTTGTCGCTGGCCCGGCAGCGTCGCGAGATCGCCTCGCTGGAGGAATCCAAACGCCTGCAGCAGGCGTTGTACGAGATCGCCGATCTCGCCGGCGCCGATCTGGAAATGGCCGAGATGCTGCGCCACTTCCACCGCGTGCTCAATTCGCTGATGTACGCGCAGAACTGTTTCATCGTCGAGTACGACGACATCCGGCACCGGGTGCGCTTCCTGTACTTCGCCGACCAGAAAGACGACTTCGTCGCCGACCCGGACCGCAGCTACGAAGAACATGAAATGCCGCGCAGCCTGACCTTCGCGCTGCTGCGGCACGGCGAGCCGCTGAGCGGCCCCTCGCGCGAGCTGCTGGCCACCCTCGATGACGAGCACGATCCGCAGCGCGGGCCGGAAAGCCTGGACTGGCTCGGCGTCCCGATGCTGCGCGATGGGCGCGTGTGCGGCGCGATCGTGGTCCAGAGCTACGAACACCGCGCGCGCTATGACGAGGCCGACCGCACCCTGCTGGGCTATGTCGCCCAGCATATTCTCACCGCGATGGACCGGCGCCAGGCGCAGGTGCAGCTGGAACGCCAGGTCGAGCGCCGCACGGTGGAGCTGCAGCGCGCCAACCGAAACCTGCAGGAGGAGGTGGTCGAGCGCCGCCGCGCCGAGAAACTGCAGCTGGCCCTGTTCAACATCGCCGAACTGGCGATGAGCGCCGAGTCGCTGTCGCAGTATTACGGCCAGGTGCATGGCGTCGTCGGTACGTTGCTGGACGCACGCAATTTCTACATCGCGCTGGTCAACGAAAAGGGCGATGGGCTGGAATTCGTGTACTCGGTGGACGAGTACAACCCGTCGCGCGCGCCGCGTCCCTTCAGCGAAGGACTGACCGAGTTCATCGTGCGCAACCGGCAACCGCTGCTGGCGACCCGCGAGCGCATCGACGCGCTGCGCGACAGCGGCGTGGTCCGTGAGTTCGGCGCCCGGTCGAACTGCTGGCTCGGGGTGCCGCTGCTGAGCGATGACGATGTGGTCGGCGTGATCGTGGTGCAGAGCTATTCGCCGGAGGTGGTGTTCACCGTCCACGACCAGCGCCTGCTGACCTTCGTCGCGCAGAACATCGGCAACGGCCTGTCCCGCCAGCGCGACCAGGAGCGGCTGCGCAACGCGCATGCCGACCTGGAAAAGCGCGTGGACGAGCGAACCCGCGAGCTGGCCGACGTCAACGACAAACTGCTCGGCCAGATCGGCGAGCGCCTGCGTGCCGAACAGCGCCTGACCCACCAGGCCATGCACGACGCGCTGACCGGTTTGCCCAATCGGCTGCACCTGCTGGATCGGCTGGAAGATGCGATCGCGCGTGCGCGCGGCAGCGAAGGGCAGGGCTTTGCGGTGCTGTTCCTGGACCTGGACCGGTTCAAGCTGGTCAACGACAGCATCGGCCATGCCGCCGGCGATCAGATGCTGGTGGAGGTGGCCAAACGCATCGTCTCGATGATTTCCGCACAGGACGTGGTCGCCCGGCTCGGGGGTGACGAGTTCGCGATCCTGCTCCAGTGTGGCGATGGCCTGGCCTCGGCGCTGGAGTTCTCGCAGCGCATGCTGGTGGCGCTGGAGGAATCGATGTGGGTGAAGGGGCGCGAGCTGTTCCCGTCCGGCAGCCTGGGCATTGCCATGTGGAATCCGCGCTATCGCAACGGCGAAGAGCTGGTGCGCGATGCGGATGCGGCGATGTACCGGGCGAAGGCGCAGGGCAATGACCGCTGCGCCGTGTTCGATGAGGCGATGCGCGAGCAGGCGCTGCGCAGCCTGGACCTGGAAGCGGACCTGCGCCGGGCCATCATCAACCGCGATTTCGTGCCGTTCTACCAGCCGATCATGCGACTCAGCGATGGTGAGCTGGTCGGCCACGAGGCCCTGCTGCGCTGGCAGCACGAGCGTCGCGGGCTGCTGCTGCCCAGTGCGTTCCTGGACCTGGGCGAGGAGAGCGGCCTGATCGAGCAGGTGGACTGGCTGCTGTACGAGCAGGTGATCACCCAGCTCGCGCGCGGCGGCCGCGGTTATCTGTCGGTGAATGTGTCGCCGCGGCACTTCCGCTCGGCCGACTTCAGCGCCCGCCTGTTCGGACTGATCGAAGCGGCCGGCGCCGATCCGCACCGGTTGCGCCTGGAAATCACCGAAGTGGCGCTGCTCGATGATGGCCCGCGTACGCTGCGTATCCTGCAGACCCTGCGTGACCGCGGCGTGCTGGTGCAGCTGGATGATTTCGGCACCGGATTCTCGGCGCTGTCCTACCTGCACCGGTTCCCGATCTCGACGCTGAAGATCGATCAATCGTTCATTGCCGGCCTGCACGGGCAGGACATGCAGAGCACGCGCGCACTGGTGCAGGGCGTGCTGTCGCTGGCGCGCACGCTGGGCATCGAAACCGTGGGCGAGGGCATCGAGACCCAGGCCCAGCACGACACGCTGCTGCAGCTGGGCTGCGATTACGGCCAGGGCTACCTGCTCGGCCGGCCGGCCCCGATGGCGGCGACCGCGACGGCCTGAACCGTCGCGGCAGCGGGTGGATCAACGCAGCGCGTTGGCCCGCTTCTCATCGATCCACTTGGACGCCTGCGCCGGCTCGTAGGCGCGCATCCAGGCGAGCATTTCATCGATGTCCGAGCCGTACCACAGGTCCGCGCGCTGGGCCGGGTGCAGGAAGCGCTCTTCGACCATGCGATCGATCATGCCGATCAGCGGGGCGTAGAAGCCGTCCACATCCAGGAACGCGCACGGCTTGTTGCCGATCCCCAGCTGGCGCCAGGTCAGCATCTCGAAGATTTCTTCCATGGTGCCGAAGCCGCCGGGCAGGGCCACGAACGCATCGGAGAGGTCGAACATGCGCGACTTGCGCTCGTGCATCGAACCGACGATTTCCAGCTCGGTCAGGCCGCGGTGGGCCACTTCCCAGTCCGCCAGCTGCTGCGGGATCACGCCGGTGACTTCACCGCCGCCTTCCAGCACGGCATTGGCCACGGTGCCCATCAGGCCGACGTTGCCCCCGCCGTAGACCAGGCGCAGGCCGTCCCGGGCGATGCGGTCACCCAGCGCGATGGCGCGCTCGGTATAGACCGGCTTGCTGCCGGGGTTGGAACCACAGTAAACGCAAATCGACTTCATTGGATCTTCCTGTTGTTCGTATCTGTAGCAACCGGAAACGAAAAAGCCCCGCCGATGACCGGTGCGCTGGTCTCGTGACGGGGTGTCGTTCCGCAGGTGCGGTGCCGGATTATCGCGTGTTTCGGGCGCGGGGGCCAATCGGCCAGCGGGGTAGAGCCGACCGTTGGTCGGCTGCCTTTTCTCCTCCCGTCGGTCGGCTACCCACCGTGCGGGCTCACACCCGCACGGCCGCCGAACTCAGGCGGCCTGCGACTGCTCCTTGCGCGGGCCTTCCTTCAGGGCGCGGCCGACCAGGCCGACCAGCAGGTCCAGCTCCTCGCCATCCATCCCGAAGTGCGGGGTGAAGCGCAGCGAGTTCTCGCCCCCATGGATGACGTTGATGCCGTGGTTGCGCAGCCATTCCTCGGTGGAAGCGGTGCCGTAGCACTTGAACTGCGGGGCCAGCTCGCAGGAGAACAGCAGGCCGGTGCCCTGCACCTTGGTGATCAGCCCGCCCAGCTCGGTCTTCAGCTGCTCCAGCTTGCGCACCGCTTCGGCACCGCGCACGCGGATGTTCTCGCGCACCTGCGGCGTCAGCAGCGACAGCGTGGCGCAGGCCACGTCCAGCGCCCGCGGGTTGGAGGTCATCGTGTTGCCATAGATGCCCTTGCGGTACAGCTGCGCGGCATGCCCGGTCACGGCCAGCACCGAGAGCGGGAACTGGGCGGCGTTGAGCGCCTTGGAATACGTCTCCATGTCCGGCACGTCCAGGCCTTCGAAGCCCGGGTAATCCACGATCGAGAGCACGCCGTGCGCGCGCAGGCCGGCCTGGATCGAGTCCAGCAGCAGGAGGCTGCCGTGCTGGCGGGTCAGCTCGCGGGCCAGCGCATAGAACGATGGCGGCACCGAACGGCCCGGATCGCCTTCGCCCATCACCGGCTCCAGGAACACGGCCTCGATGAACCAGCGGTTCTGCTCGGCCTCGGCGAACACGCGCTTGAGCGCGTCTTCGTCATACGGCGCGATCGCGATGACCGTGTCCTCGCCCCGGTAGCTGGCCAGGTGCTGCATGTAGGTCTTGCGGCTGGAGTCGGAATACAGGCCCGGACGGTCGGTGCGGCCGTGGAAACTGCCCTTGACCACCACGCGCTTGATCTTCGCACCGGCGTGGCGGGCGCCCGGGTCGGTCTGCAGCTTGGCGTTGACGTCGGCGATGCGGGCGGCCAGGCCGACCGCTTCGGAGCCGGAATTCAGGCACATGAAGTGGCTGTACGGGCAGCCGCCGCGCCGGTGACCAATCTCCTTGCGCAGCGCCTGGATGAAGCGCTGCTGGGACAGGCTGGGGGTCATCACATTGGCCATCACCTGCGGGGCGGCCATCGCCTCCATCACCGCCTCGGGGGTGTGGCCGAAGCCGAGCATGCCGTAGCCGCCGGCGTCGTACAGCACCGCACCCTTCAGGGTGACGACCCACGCGCCACGGGCGGCGAGGGCGACATACGGGGTGACCGCATCATCGGCATAGAAATTGACGAACCCCTCCTGCATCGCATCGATCTGGGCGCGCTCGTCCAGGGCCAGCAGGTCGCCCAGATCGGCGCGCACACGCTCGAATTCAGCGGCGGCGGCATCGATGGCGGCGACCAGGGCGGGGTGGCCGGCGGCCAGGCGTTCGAGGGTGGCGTCATCCAGGCCGGTGGTGAGGCGGGTGCCGGGCTGGGCGCGAAGCGGGGCGAGACGTTCGATGAAGCTCATTGCAGATCTCCTGAAACGATGGCGGCACGGCGGAAAAGCAAAACGCGCGTCTATTCGCGCGCGCTTCGGGCATTCCTGCTCGTGCATCAGACTTCCGGCTCGATGCTAGCACGCGGTTTTTCGCGCGATAACCCCGTCAAAAACTGTTGCAGAGCAGCATTTTGCGCGACGTTCGCTCAAAGCTGCATTGCCACCGAGGGCCAGTCGTACAATGGCCGACATTGCCTACACGTTGCCGTGCGCTCCCTTGAAGAAGTCCGATTTCAACTACGACCTGCCGCCCGAACTGATCGCCCAGGCCCCGCTCGCGGAGCGCTCGGCCAGCCGCCTGATGGTGGTCCCGCCGGCCCCGGCCCCCTTCGAGCACCGACAGGTGCGCGACCTGCCGCAGCTGCTGCGTGCGGGCGATCTGCTGGTGTTCAACGATACCCGCGTGATCCCGGCCCGCCTGTTCGGCCAGAAGGCCAGCGGCGGCCGCGTCGAGATCCTGATCGAGCGCCTGCTCGGCGGGCAGCAGGCGCGCGCCCAGGTCGGCGCCAGCAAGTCGCCCAAGCCGGGCAGCCGCATCGCCCTGGATGCGGGTGGCGAGGCCGAGGTGCTGGGCCGCGATGGCGAGTTCTATGTGCTGCAGTTCCATGTGCCCGAAGCGCTGGAGCAGTGGCTGCTGCACGCCGGCCGGCTGCCGTTGCCGCCCTACATCCAGCGCGAGCCGGGGGTGGACGACCGCGAGCGCTACCAGACGGTGTTCGCCCGCGAGATCGGCGCGGTGGCCGCCCCGACCGCCGGGCTGCACTTCGATGAGGCCCTGCTGGCCACCTTGAAGGACACCGGCGTCGACTTCGGCCATGTGACCCTGCACGTGGGCGCGGGCACGTTCCAGCCGGTCCGCGTGGACGACCTGAAGGAACACGTGATGCACCGCGAATGGCTGAACGTCGGCGCCGAGCTGGTCCAGCAGGTGCGCCGCACGCGCGCTGCCGGCGGCCGGGTGATCGGGGTCGGCACCACCGTGGTGCGGGCGTTGGAAAGCGCCATGCGCGAGGGCGAGCTGCTGCCGTACGCCGGGGAAACCCAGATTTTCATCACCCCGGGCTACCGCATCCGCAGCGTGGACGCGATGGTGACCAACTTCCATCTGCCGGAAAGCACGCTGCTGATGATGATCTCGGCGTTTGCCGGCCAGGCCCGGGTGTTCGAGGCCTACCGGGCTGCGATCGCGGAGAAGTACCGGTTCTTCAGCTATGGCGATGCGATGCTGCTGTTCCCGCAGGGGGAATGAGGCTGGCGGGGCAGGCGCCGCCGTTTTCGGCGACAATGGCAGACTATTTGCCCGAATGACCGCTCCATGTCCCGACTCCAGTTCCAGCTCCAGACCACCGACGGTCGCGCCCGCCGCGGCCGCCTGACCTTCCCGCGCGGGACCGTGGAAACCCCGGCCTTCATGCCGGTGGGCACCTATGGCTCGGTGAAGGGCATCCTGCCGGAGCAGATCCGCGCGCTGGGTGCGGAGATCATCCTCGGCAACACCTTCCATCTGTACCTGCGCCCGGGCCTGGACGTGATCGCCGACCACGGCGGCCTGCACGGCTTCGCGCGCTGGAACGGCCCGATCCTGACCGACTCCGGCGGCTTCCAGGTGTTCTCGCTGGCGCACCGCCGCAAGATCACCGAGCAGGGCGTGACCTTCTCCTCGCCGACCGACGGCGCCCGCGTGTTCCTGGGCCCGGAAGAGAGCATGCGCATCCAGAAGGTGCTCGACTCGGACGTGGTGATGATCTTCGACGAGTGCACCCCGTACCCGGCCACCGAGCCGGTCGCGCGCACCTCGATGGAGCTGAGCCTGCGCTGGGCCCAGCGCAGCCGCAACGCGCACGATGAGCTGGGCAACGACGCGGCGCTGTTCGGCATCGTCCAGGGCGGTGTCCATCACGATCTGCGCAGCCGCTCGGCCGAGGGCCTGCAGCAGATCGGCTTCGACGGCTATGCCATCGGCGGGCTGGCCGTGGGCGAGCCCGAGCACGAGCGCAACGCCATGCTCGACCACATGCATCCGATTCTGCCGGCCGACCGCCCGCGGTATCTGATGGGGGTGGGCCGCCCGGAAGATCTGGTCGAAGGCGTCGCCCGCGGGGTGGACATGTTCGACTGCGTGATGCCGACCCGCAACGCCCGCAACGGCCACTATTTCACCTCGTTCGGTACGGTGCGCATCCGCAACGCCCGCTACGAGCGCGACATGGACACCATCGAGCCCGGCTGCGGCTGCCATGCCTGCACCAGCGGTTACACGCGCTCGTACCTGCGCCACCTGGACCGCTGCAACGAGATGCTGGCGCCCATGCTGGGCACCATCCACAACCTCTATTACTACGAGAAGTTGATGGCCGACATGCGCGAGGCGATCGCGGCGGGAACCTTTACCGCCTTCCGCGAGTCTTTCTACGCGGCCCGTGGTGCGGTCACGCCCGCGCTGTAAAGTGACCCCGGCCGGCCGCTCCGGCGCGCCGACCCTGCCAAACGGCCCAAGGACGAACTCCCGGGGCCATGGCATACTTCGAGGCTGACCCCCGTTTCGCGGCGACTCCCTGACCCTCAAAGGGGCAGGGCGCCTCCCAACCCAAGGACACACTATGAACCTGCTCGCCTTCCTGATTCCCACCGCCAACGCACAGGCCGCCGGTGGCCAGCCGCAGGGCATGGGTCTGACCACCCTGCTGTTCCCGATCATCCTGATCGCGATCATGTACTTCCTGATGATCCGGCCGCAGATGAAGCGCCAGAAGGAACACAAGGCCATGCTGGAGAAGGTCAAGCGCGGTGACGAAGTGCTGACCAACGGCGGCATCGCCGGCGTGGTCACCGACATCGGCGACAACTTCATCACCATCGAAGTGGCCGAGAACGTGCGCATCCGCGTGCAGAAGGGCGCCGTGGGCAATGTGCTGCCGACCGGCACGCTGAAGTCGGCCAACTGATCCACTCCCTTTCCGTTCAACCGCGGTGCCGGGACGGGCACCGCGCGGGACCCAAGCAATGCTCGAATTTCCACGCTGGAAGTATTTCCTCATCCTGATCGTGCTGGCGGTCAGTGCGTTGTATGCACTGCCCAACATCTACCAGAAGGACCCTGCCGTGCAGATCACCGCCAACCGTGGCGGGCAGATCGACGACGCCCTGCGCGACCGCGTGCTGGGTGACCTCAAGCAGGCCGGCGTGGAGCCGCTGTCGGTGGCCAAGGAAGGCGACAGCCTGATCGTGCGCCTGCCGACGCTGCAGGCGCAGACCGCCGCCAACGACGCCCTGCGCGACGAGATGGGCGAGGACTACGTGGTCGCCCTGAACCTGGCCTCCACCGTGCCGGACTGGCTGAGCGACCTCGGCGCCAAGCCGATGGTGCTGGGCCTGGATCTGCAGGGCGGCGTGCACTTCGTGCTTCAGGTCGATCAGAAGGCGGCCCTGGACAAGCGTCTGGATGCCTACGCCGAAGACGTGCGGACCAGCCTGCGTGATGCCCGCATCGCCTACCAGTCGGTCGAGCGTCGTGGTGACAACACCATCGTGGCCACCATCAGCCCGTCCGCCGGTGCCGATGCGGCGGCGCGTGCCCGCGAAGTGATGGTCAAGGCGCAGCCGACGCTGGGCTACGAAGTGGCGGGCAACCGCATCACCGTGAGCATGCCCGAGGCCGAACTGACCGCGATCGCCAATGGCGCCATCGAGCAGAACGTCAATACCCTGCGCAACCGTGTCAACCAGCTCGGCGTGGCCGAGCCGATCATCCAGCGCCAGGGTGCCGACCGCGTGGTCGTGCAGCTGCCGGGCGTGCAGGACACCGCCGAAGCCAAGCGCATGATCGGCGCCACCGCGACGCTGGAATACCGCGCCGTGGTCGAGGGCAATGCCCAGGATGCGATCACCAGCGGCCGCATTCCGCCGGAGGCCAAGGTCTACCAGCAGCGCGACAACCGCGGCCCGATCCTGCTCAACAAGCGCGTGATCGTCACCGGTGACCAGATGGTCGCCGCGCAGGCCACCACCGACCAGAACGGTTCGGCGGCGGTCAGCGTGACGCTGAACAATGTCGGCGGCCAGCGCATGTTCGACTTCACCAGCGCCAACGTGAACAAGCCGATGGCGGTGGTCTACACCGAACGCATCCCGACCGTGAACGTGGTTGACGGCAAGGAAGTGCGCAGCTTCCGCGTCAAGGAGGAGGTGATCTCGGTCGCCAACATCAACGGCGTGTTCGGCAAGAACTTCCAGACCACCGGCCTGGACAAGCTTGAAGCGGACAACCTGGCCAAGCTGCTGAAATCCGGCTCGCTGGCCGCGCCGATGGACTTCGTCGAAGAGCGCATCGTCGGCCCGAGCCTGGGTGCGGAGAACGTCGAGCGCGGCGTGACCGCGGTCGGCTTCGCGTTCCTGTTCACCCTGATCTTCTTCACGGTGTACTACCGCATGTTCGGCGTGATCACCTCGGTGGCCATGCTGTTCAACCTGCTGATCGTGGTGGCGGTGATGTCGTTGTTCGGTGCGACGATGACGCTGCCGGGCTTTGCTGGTCTGGCGCTGTCGATCGGCCTGTCGGTCGACGCCAACGTGCTGATCAACGAACGTATCCGTGAAGAGCTGCGGGCCGGCATGCCGCCCAAGTCGGCCATCGTCGCCGGTTACGAGAAGGCTTCCGGAACCATCCTGGACGCCAACCTTACTGGCATGCTGGCGGGTGTGGCGTTGTATGCGTTCGGTACCGGCCCGCTGAAGGGCTTCGCCGTGACCATGATCGTCGGCATCCTGGCCTCCATGTTCACTGCAATCACCGTCTCGCGTGCCCTTGCCGTGCTGCTTTACAGCCGCCGCAAGAAGCTCAAGACCCTGGCCATCTGACGGGAAGCGAATAGAAACCATGAAACTTTTCCCGTTGCATCTGATCCCGAACGACACCAAGTTCGACTTCATGCGCACCCGCTGGGTGGCCGTGTCGCTGGCGGCGCTGGTGTTCATTGCCGCCATCGGCTGCATTGCCTTCAAGGGCTTCAACTACGCGCTGGACTTCACCGGCGGCACCGTGGTCGAAGTGCGCTTCGACAAGCCCGCTGACGTCGATGCCGTCCGCGAGCATCTGGAAGGTGCCGGCTATGCCGGTGCCCAGGTGCAGAGCTTCGGCAGCGGCAGCAACCTGCTGATCCGTCTGCAGCCGCAGGAGATGGCCGCTGGCGAGAATGCCGGTGAAGCCAACAGCCGCACCGCCCAGGCCGTGCAGAAGGCGATCTCGGTGGAGGGCAACCAGGCCGCCATCGTGGGTGCCGAGTTCGTGGGCCCGCAGGTCGGCAAGGAGCTGGCCCTGAACGGCCTGTACGCGGCGCTGTTCGTGCTGATCGGTTTCCTGATCTACATCGGTTTCCGCTTCGAGTGGAAGTTCGCGACGGTGGCGATCATCACCACGCTGTTCGACGTGCTGGTGGTGGCCGGTTACTTCTCCCTGAGTGGCCGCGAGTTCGATCTAACCGTGCTGGCCGGCCTGCTGTCGGTGATGGGCTTCTCGATCAACGACACCATCGTGGTGTTCGACCGTGTGCGTGAAAACTTCCGCAGCCTGCGTGTCGAGCCGCTGGAAGTGATGAACCGGTCGATCAACCAGACGCTGTCGCGCACGATCATCACCTCGCTGGTGTTCTTCCTGTCGGTGCTGGCGCTGTACCTGTACGGCGGTGGTTCGCTGGAAGGGCTGGCGCTGAGCCAGATGATTGGTGCGGTGATCGGTACGCTGTCGTCGATCTTCATTGCCTGCCCGCTGCTGACGATGGGCGCGCTGGCGGTGAGCAAGCAGGATCTGCTGCCGAAGGCCAAGGACATGGAAGCGCTGGAGCGTCGTCCGTAAGGTTTCTGGTGGCCTGCAACATCCGGAAGGCCGCGCATTGCGCGGCCTTTCTTTTGGGTGTGCGTCGAGTCGGCTGGATCGGGAGCCTTACAAGAGCCAGAGCCAGAGCGGCGCCTCGGGTTCTCATGGTTGGAGGGCGACGGATAGCGCTGTGCTGGACCCGCCGTAAACCCATCCTTGGGGGCTCGTGAGCGCCATCCTTGGCGCTCCAACGGTCCTGCACATCGCTATCCGTCGCCCTCCAGAGAGGGTGCGGGAGGGCGGTTGGTGGAGCGAAGCCAAGGCAGGATCGGGCAGAGCGTGCGCGGTGTCCGGCATGATGCCAGCGTCAGGTCCAATTGGCGCAGACAACCATTGCCGCTAGCAACTGTTGTGTACGAGGAAGCAATCGGGCGGATCTTTCCAGGACATGTGTGGCTGCTTCGCAGCGGATCGGAGCGCACGCTGCCGCTATGCGAAGCAGGGTCTCATTGAGGCCCTACTTTTCGGTGCAAAAACAGGCTGTACGTCTCTGTCGTGCCGAAGATCGCAAACTCCGTCATTTGGCAGATCAATGACATATGCGCTCTAGCGGGTGTTCTGCGAACGTAATCGATATGTGCAATGCCACAGAGGCCGAGTGCTGGGAAGAAGCCATAACATTCGCCGATCTGCAGCGTCCCCAATGCCTTGGTAGCTCTCTCAAACAGCGGGTTTCCGTCCAGATCCCGAAAGTCCAGAGATTCGTCGCTCAGGACCAGGGGAATGTGAACAGCCGTGTCAATCGGCGTACCTGGTGGAGGTGGGGATGTCAGATCTTCTACCTCGACATGACCGGTTAGTAGGTCGACCGACCCCAGACCTAGTGATTCGTGAAAGAAGTAGATACATCCGAACGCGGTATAAGCGAATGCGTGTGTGTTTGAGCTTGAGAACGTTTCATCTCCGTCGAACGTCTGGTCAAGGACGGGGCCAAGATCATCAGGGAGACAGAGTTGGATGCGCCCGCCACGCATGACGCATCGGCCAAAGCGCCGATAGAGCTCAATCAACTGTTGGGGAAGCACGCGTTCTGCTTGATCCAGCTCGTCGGGTCTCAACGCAACGGTGAGCTCCGGGCTCCCGTATCTTTTGATGAAGTAATCAGCGAATTCGCTCATAGGCCCAGTTTGTGCTGTCGGTGTTTGTCCGGTCTGGCACTCGCGCTTCCGCAAATTTACTGCGGTCGGAAGGTGCAGGTCCGAAACCTAACTCAAGGCACTAGCCCCTGTCCGGGGGACTTTCAATATGGGTGCAAGATGCGTCAAGAACTGGCGGGATCAGCTTTTTCAGTGGGCGGCTCCGCAGGAACTGACAAAACTCTCAAGACTGCTAGGTGTCGAATCCTGCGTGGTTCGCCGCGCGTTAGATTTTCGGCGCTGCCAGGCGGGCGATAACGATCCGACGGCGGCGGCCCGGTCAGAGGCCATATCACGCGGGGTATCAAGAGTAGAGCCACGGCATGCGTGGCTGCTCTCCCATCCGTAGCGGCCCTGTGTCGGGCAGGGGCCGGTGAGGGCAGGGCGGGACCGTCACCCGCATGGATGCGGGTGTCGAGCCTCCAAGGACGGATTCACGGCGCGTCCCGAGCTGCCCTCACCGGTCCCAGGCCACAAGGAACATACACCCCCGTCGGTTGTACTCCGCAGCGCTGCGCACTACGATCCCTTGCGTTCCGCGCAGCCGCCCAGGTGGCGCGCGACCTCCCTTTTCATCGCGCCGGTCCGCCCTGCGCCAGTCCCCCTCGAGGTTTACATGGTCATCAAACCGCGTGTGCGCGGCTTCATCTGCGTCACCACCCATCCCGTCGGCTGCGATGCGGCCGTCAAGCAGCAGATCGATTACATCCAGTCCAAGCCGAAGATCGCCAACGGCCCGAAGAAGGTGCTGGTGCTTGGCGCCTCCACCGGCTACGGACTCGCTGCGCGCATCACCGCCGCCTTCGGCAGCGATGCGGCGACGCTGGGGGTGTTCTTCGAGCGCCCAGGCACCGAGAGCAAGCCGGGCACGGCTGGCTGGTACAACACCGCCGCGTTCCACAAGTACGCCGAGCAGGCCGGCCTGTACGCCAAGAGCGTCAATGGCGATGCCTTCTCCGACGAGGTCAAGGCCAAGGTCATCGAGCTGATCAAGCAGGATCTCGGCCAGGTCGACCAGGTGGTGTACAGCCTGGCTGCGCCGCGCCGCAAGCACCCCAAGACCGGTGAAGTGATCAGCTCCACGCTCAAGCCGATCGGTGCGCCGATCACGCTGCGTGGCCTGGACACCGACAAGGAAGTGATCACCGAGACCACGATCGAGCCGGCGACGCCGGAAGAGATCGCCGGCACCGTTGCCGTCATGGGCGGCGAAGACTGGCAGATGTGGATCGATGCGCTGCTGGAGGCCGGTGTGCTGGCCGAAGGCGCGACCACCACGGCGTTCACCTACGTCGGTGAGGAAATCACCCAGGCGATCTACTGGAACGGCTCCATCGGCGCGGCCAAGAAGGATCTGGACGAGAAGGTCGTCGGCCTGCGCCAGAAGCTGGCCCCGATCGGTGGCGATGCGCGCGTGTCCGTGCTCAAGGCAGTGGTCACCCAGGCCAGCTCGGCGATCCCGACCATGCCGCTGTACCTGTCGCTGCTGTTCAAGGTGATGAAGGCCAAGGGCACGCACGAAGGCTGCATCGAGCAGCTTGATACGCTGTACGACATACTCTACGGCGGCAAGGACGCGGGTACCGCCACCGAGCGCCTGCGCCATGACCTGGTCACCGACGGCGGCCGCAAGGTCGCGCTGATCGATGACGCCGGCCGCCTGCGCGCGGACTACAAGGAAATGGCGCCGGAAGTGCAGGGTGAGGTGGTCGCGCTGTGGCCGCAGGTCACCAACGAAAACCTGTACGAGATCAGCGATCTGGCCGGCTACAAGGCCGACTTCCTGCGCCTGTTCGGGTTCGGCGTGGAGGGCGTGGATTACGACGCCGACGTCGCGACCGATGTGAAGATTCCGAACCTGGTCGAGATGGCCTGATCGGAAGGATCGATGCCGACCCACGGTCGGCATCTACCGCCCCGCGCCGCATGATCGGTGGGTCACGACCGTTGGTCGTGACGCTCCCCCTCAACTGAAATCGAAATTCATCGCCGGGCCGGCGGGGCCGACGAACTCGCCCTGCACGTAATCCACGCCGGCACTGAACAACAGGCTCATCGAGTTGGCATCGGCGACGAACTCGGCGATGGTCTGGATATTGGCCGCCTGCGCACGGGCGGTGATCTCGCTGATCTTCTCGCTGTGTTCGCGGGTGCTGGCGAAATCGCAGGTGAAATCGCGGTCCAGCTTGAGGAACTGCGGCTGGAAATGCGCCAGCAGCTGGAACGAATCCAGCCCCGAACCGAACTGCTCCAGGCCGATCCGGCAGCCCAGCGGCGCGACCGCCGACAGGAACTGCTGCGCGTTGCGCAGATGGGTGAACACCTTGGCCTCCGGCGCGTGCAGCCACAGCTGTTCGCCCGGCACCCCCTGGGCCTGCAGCTCGCGGCGCAGGGTGGCGATCATCTGCGGATCGTTGAACGATTCCGGCGTGATCTTGACCATCATGTGGGTGACATGACCCTCGCGCCTGCGCGCGGCGAGCATGCCGATCGCGTGCGTGACCACCCAGCGGTTGATGTCGGCCAGCAGGCCGTGATCCTCGGCGATGCCCAGGAATGCGGTCGGGCTGAGCAGCTCGCCGTTGTGCTCCAGGCGCAGGTACGCCTCGTACAGCTCCAGCGCCTCGCCCTGCAGGTTGAGCACGGGCTGGTAATGCAGCTGGAAGCCATCGCCTTCCAGCGCCTGGCGGATGCGTGCCACCCAGTGCTGGATGCGCTCTTCCTCCACGCGGTCCACTGCGGCCGGGTCGAATACCCGCGTGGTGTTGCCCAGCTCCAGTGCGGCCTGCGTGCACTCCGTGGCGCGGGCCAGCACCTGGCCGATGCTCGCGATCTTCTCGCCGACCTGCACGCCGCCCACGCTGACCGTGACCGTGGCCGAGCGCTCGCCGATGCTGAACACCTGCCCGGCGAAGGCGTCACGGATCTGGTCGGCCAACGCGACAGTCTGCGCATACGCGCCCTCGGTCAGCACCGCGAAGCTGTGTTCGCCGAAGCGGGCCACCTGGGCGGTGTCGCCAACCGATTGGGCCAGCACGCGGGCGAGGGCGCCGATCAGCGCATCGGCCGAGTCCAGGCCGATCTCCGGCAGCAGGCGCGCGTAATGGTCCGGCTCGATCAGCAGCAGACCGAAACGGCCTTCGCTGCGGCCGGCCTGGGCGACCGCGTTCTCGACGTGCAGCATGAAGGTCGGGCGGTTGAGCAGGCCGGTGACCTGGTCGCGCTGGCGCAGGTCTTCGACCTCGCGCGCCAGCTCCGGGTCGAATTCCATGCGCCGGCGGAACACCACCTGCAGGCAGGATTCACCCTCGTAGCTGGCCTGGGTGAACTCCATCGTCGCTGGGAACACCGCGCCGTCCTGGTTGCGCGCATCCACCTGGTACTGCGGGGGCGGGGCATCGCCTTTGCTCATCGACTTGAGCAGCTGCTTGAAGCCGTCCACGTGCTGCGGGGCGACCATGTCCAGCAGCGAGATGCCTTCCACGTCGTCGAAGGCCTCGTAGCCGAACATCTCCAGGTAGGCCTCGTTGGCCCGGATGTGCATGCCTTCATGGACGTAGGCGATCGGGTCGCGCGAGGAGGAGATCAGCGCGTCGCAGCGGCGCTCGGTCTCGCGCATCTGCGCCTCAATCCGGCGCAGCCCGCGGCGCGCATGCAGATCGGTCCATTCCGTGCGGACCACCGCCAGCAGGTGCTCGGGGCGGTGGCGCAGGGCAATGGCGCGGATGCCGTTGGCGCCGGCCTCGACCCACTCGTTTTCGTTGATCGATTCGGCCAGCAGGATCATCGGGATGTCCTTGCCACTGGCGGCGATCTGCTGGGTCACCTGCAGCAGCGGGATGCTCTGCGCGGCGGTGACCAGCACCAGGTCGATCGGCTGGGTGCCCAGCACCTGGGCCAGTTCCTCGCTGTGCTGCGGGCGCGTCGGGCGCACCGCGATGCCGCTGTTGCGCAGCGTGCTGACGATGGTCTCGGCGTTCTCGCCGCTGTCGTCCACGATCAGCAGGCGGACCGTCATGTCATTCGCGTTCTGCATTCACTACTCCCCGGACTGCAAACTTGATACACGATGCGTGTGACTACGTCCATGCGGCAAACGGCAGCCGATCACGGAACGTTCGTTCCGGCTCAGGCCACGCTGCCCGCGGCATGGCCACAGGCCCAGGCCCACTGGAAGTTGTAGCCCCCCAGCCAGCCGGTCACGTCCAGCACTTCCCCAATAAAGTGCAGGCCGGGAACCAATTGGGATTCAAATGTACTGGAGGACACCTTGCGGGTGTCGACCCCGCCCAGCGTCACCTCGGCGGTACGGTATCCCTCGGTGCCACTGGCCACCAGCGGGAAATTCTGCAGCAGATCGGCCGCCTGGCGCAGCTGCGGTTCGTCGATCTGGCGCACCAGCCGGTCCGGCAGCCAGTGCTCGCACAGGCGCAGCGCCAGCCGGCGCGGCAGCACCTCGGACAGCACCGTGCGCAGCTCGGCGGCACCGCGCTCGGCCTTCATCCGGCGCAGCCACTCCAGCGCGTCCTGGCCGGGCAGCAGGTCCAGCCGCAGCTCGTCGCCGGGCTGCCAGTACGAGGAAATCTGCAGGATCGCCGGGCCGCTGATGCCGCGGTGGGTGATCAGCATGGAATTGCGGAACTCGACGTCGTTGCAGCGCGCCGTGATCGGCAGCGCCACCCCGCTGAGGTCATTGAAGCGCTCCTGGTGCTTGCCGCTCAGGGTCAGCGGCACCAGCCCGGCGCGGGTCGGCAGGACCTCATGGCCGAACTGGCGGGCCAGCTCATAGCCGAAGCCGGTCGCACCCATGCTCGGGATCGACAGGCCGCCCGTGGCCACCACCAGCGAGGCGGCATGGAAATGCCCCTGCGCGGTGTGCACGTGGAAGCCGTCCGTGCCGCGCTCCACCTTCTGCACCCCGCAGTCGGTGCGGATCTGCACGCCGGCGGCCTGGCATTCGTCCACCAGCATCTTCACGATCTGCTTGGAGGAGATGTCGCAGAACAGCTGGCCCAGCTCTTTTTCGTGATACGCGATGCCGTGCCGCTCCACCATCTCGATGAAGTGCCAGGGCGTGTAACGGGCCAGCGCGGATTTGCAGAAGTGCGGGTTGGCCGACAGGAAATTGGCCGCCGTGGTGCCGGTATTGGTGAAGTTGCAGCGCCCGCCGCCGGACATCAGGATCTTCTTGCCGACCTTGTTGGCGTGGTCGATCACCTGCACGATGCGTCCGCGCCGGCCCGCCGTGAGCGCACACATCAGCCCGGCCGCACCGGCCCCGATGACCAGCACGTCGCAGCGGATCACACTCACGCCTGCGGCTTCTGCTTGCGCCAGGTCGGGATGACGCTGAGCTGCGCCTTGTCGGACGTCAACTGCACTTCGCCGTCCTGGATCTGCACGTCCCACTGCATCGTGCGTTCGATCTGCGCGCCCCATTCGGTGACGAACTCGCCCGGCAGGTCCATCACTTCCAGCGCGGACAGCTTCTTCAGCGCGGAGGCGTTGCGGTCCCACCAGATATCGGCGGCGCGGCCACCGTAGGTGACCAGCTGCACCGCACGCGCGCGGCCGGCGGCCTTGCGCAGGCGCGACTCGTCGGGCTGGCCCAGTTCGATCCACAGTTCGACGTCGCCGGTGTAATCGCGGCGCCACAGGTCCGGCTCGTCGTCCACGCTCAGGCCGCGGCCGAATTCCAGCCGGTCATCGGCGTTCAGCGCGAAGGTGAGCAGGCGCACCATCAGGCGGTCATCGGTCTCGGACGGGTGCTGGGCCAGCGTCAGCGTGTGGCTGGCGTAATAGCCGCGGTCCATGTCGCTGATCTGCAGTTCGGCCTTGCGGATGGTGGCGGTGAGGGCCATGGGGATACCTGAAACAAAGAGCGCCATGATAATGGTTCGCCATGAGCCCGTCCGATCCGATCCTCGCTGCCCCCGCGCCCAGCCGCCTGCAGTTGCCGCCCGGCGACTGGCCCAGCCTGCTCGACGGGCTGTGCGCGCGCTTCCCTCGCATCGACCGCGCGCAGTGGGTGGACCGCTTCGCCCGTGGGCGGGTGCAGGATGTGCAGGGCAGGGCGCTGCGGCCGGCTGCTGCCTGGCAGGTCGGGCTGGAGATCGTGTATTTCCGTGAAGTGGCCGATGAGCCGGTGATTCCGTTCGTGGAGACCATCGTCCACCAGGACGCGCACCTGCTGGTGGCCGACAAGCCGCACTTCCTGCCGGTCACCCCGGCCGGGGGCTACGTGCGCGAGACGCTGCTGGCCCGGCTGGTGGCGCGCACCGGCAACCGCGACCTGGTGCCGCTGCACCGCCTGGACCGGCTGACCGCCGGGCTGGTGCTGTTCTCGACCCGGCCGGACAGTCGTGATGCCTACCAGCGCCTGTTCCGCGAGCGCCGGATCGACAAGGTGTACGAGGCGCTGGCGCCGGGACTGCCCGAACTTCCGTTCCCGCTGGAGCGGCAGACCCGCTTGGTCCCGGGAGAGCCGTTCTTCCGCATGGCCGAGGTGCCCGGTGAGCCCAATGCGCGGACCCGCATCGAGGTGATCGACGGCGCCGGACCGGTCTGGCGCTACCGGCTGCACCCGGTCACCGGCCGCAAGCACCAGCTGCGCGTGCACATGGCAGGACTGGGCGCGCCGATCCTGGGCGACGATCTGTACCCGGAGCTGCTCGCGGACGCGCCGGCGGACGCGCCGCTGCAGCTGCTGGCCAAGGAATTGGCGTTCGATGATCCGTTGACCGGGGAGCGGCGCACGTTCTCCAGCGGCCTGTCGCTTCACCTGTAGGGCCGGCCGCTGGCCGGCTGCCGGGGGCCATGGTCGGTCCTGTGGTCACCGGGTGCTACGGAGGAGCCGGCCAGCGGCCGGCACTACCAGGACCGGGCCTCAGCCACGTCGGACCCCTTCCACGCCGGAACCTCCGCCTGCTGACGGTTCATCAGGGTGATAACGGTTCATCAGCCTTAACGCTTGGCCAGCCAGCGGTCCAGTTGCGCGGCGAAAGCCTGCTTGTCGCGCGCGTGCAGGGGCGCCGGCCCGCCGGTCTGGATGCCCGATCCGCGCAGTTCCTCCATGAAATTGCGCATCGACAGCCGCTCCGCCATGTTGTCGGGGGTGTACAGCTCGCCGCGTGGGTTCAGCGCAACCGCGTGCTTGTCCAGCACCAGCGCCGCCAGCGGGATGTCCTGCGTGACGACCAGATCGCCGGGCTGGACCCGTTCCACGATCACGCTGTCGGCCACGTCCAGGCCCGGCGGCACCTGGATCGAGCGGATGAAACGGGACGGTGGCGTCCGCAGCCAGTGGTTCGCGACCAGGGTCATCTCGATGCCGGCGCGTTCGGCCGCGCGGAACAGAATCTCCTTGATCACCGCCGGACAGGCGTCGGCGTCCACCCAGATGTGAACTTTAGGGGCAGGGGCGTCGGTCATTTGGCTGATCTTAAGGTAGGAAAAATCTGAATAGGGGGTGGGATTTCGTGTAAGATCGCCCGACCCCTTGTCCTGTCAGGCGAGAAGGGGGGATGGCTGAATAAACCAGCTATCGCTTTTTCGGTAAAACACGAGTATCGTCACCCACACTGTGTTTGCTAGGGTCACCGTGAATCGTGGCCTGGTGCAGTTGATCTCACGATCTGCTCATCGATCCGCTTTACCAACGCCTGCAACTCAGTCTCGGCTCCGATACGCGGCGGCCGCGATTATTTCAACTATTGTTTCAGGAGTTAGTACATGTCTGATCGTCAGCAGGGCACCGTGAAGTGGTTCAACGACGCCAAGGGCTTCGGCTTCATCACCCCGGAAAGCGGCCCCGACCTCTTCGTGCATTTCCGCGCGATCCAGGGCACCGGCTTCAAGTCGCTGCAGGAAGGCCAGAAGGTGACGTTCGTCGCCGTTCAGGGCCAGAAGGGTATGCAGGCTGACCAGGTGCAGGCGGTCTAATCGACCCCCCGCCACCGTAAGGTCGCCTAAAACGCCGGAAGCGAAAGCTTCCGGCGTTTTTTATTGGGCGGCATTCGGCCCTGGTCGACGCAGACTGTGTTGACGACGTCATCCTCCCGGCCGCCCGGTTACGATGCCGCTTTGACCCTGCGGAACCGTCGATGATCAAGGTGCACCATCTGGACCACTCGCGCTCGCTGCGCGTGCTGTGGATGCTCGAAGAGCTGGGCCTGCCGTACCAGGTCGTCAACTATCAGCGCGACCCCAAGACCTGGCTGGCGCCGCAGGCGTTGCGCGATGTGCACTCGCTGGGCAAGTCCCCGGTGCTGCAGGACGACGCGCTGGTCCTCGCCGAATCCGGCGCAATCCTGGAATACCTGGCCGATCGCTACGACAGTGGCCGCCAGTTCTCGCCCGAGCCGATGCCGGCGCAGGCGCCCGAGCGCGTGCGCTACCGCTACTGGATGCACTACGCCGAAGGCTCGGCGATGCCACCGCTGGTGATGACGCTGGTGTTCGCGCGGCTGCGCAAGGCGCCGATGCCGTTCTTCGCCAAGCCGATCGCGCGCTCGATCGCCGACAAGGTGATGAAGGGCTTCGTCGGTCCGCAGGTGAAGCTGCACATGGACTGGATGGAGCGCGAGCTTGCCCAGTCGCCGTGGTTCGCGGGTGAGCGCTTCACTGCCGCCGATATCCAGATGAGTTTCCCGATCCAGGCCGCCGCCGCGCGCGGTGGCGACATGGCCGCCTATCCGCGGCTGCAGGCGTACCTGGCGCGGATCGAGCAGCGCCCGGCGTACCAGCGTGCGGTGGAACGCGGTGGTCCGTTGAACCTCGGCGGCGGTTCGCGCTGAGCTTGCGGGGCAGCCTGGCTGCCCCCATTTCATACCGATGAGCACCCAGCCCCTGCGTTTCGACAATCGCTTCATCCGTGACCTGCCCGGCGACCCGGAAACCGGCCCGCGCGTGCGTGAAGTGCGCGAGGCCGCGTGGTCGTCGGTGATGCCGACCCCGGTCGCGGCGCCCCAACTGCTGGCGTACTCGCCGGAGGTGGCCGCACTGCTCGGCATGGGCGAGGACCTGATCGAGAGCGCCGATTTCGCGCGGGTGTTCGGCGGCAATGCGCTGTACGCCGGCATGGCGCCGTGGGCGGCCAACTACGGTGGCCATCAGTTCGGGCATTGGGCGGGGCAGCTCGGCGATGGCCGCGCGATCTCGCTGGGCGAACTGCTCACGCCGGACGGTGCGCACTGGGAGCTGCAGTTGAAGGGCGCCGGGCGCACGCCGTACTCGCGCGGTGCCGACGGACGTGCAGTGCTGCGTTCGTCGATCCGCGAGTTCCTGTGCAGCGAGGCGATGCATCATCTCGGCGTGCCGACCACGCGCGCATTGAGCCTGGTCGGGACCGGTGATGCCGTCGTGCGCGACATGTTCTATGACGGCCACCCCGAGGCCGAACCCGGCGCGATCGTCTGCCGCGTCGCGCCGTCTTTCATCCGCTTCGGCACCTTCGAGCTGCCGGCCTCGCGCGGCGACACCGCGCTGCTGCGGCAACTCGCCGATGTCTGCATCGCGCGGGATTTTCCTGCACTGGCCGAGTTGGGCGACGCGCGCCATGCACGCTGGTTCGGCGAGATCTGCGAGCGCACCGCGGTGCTGGTCGCGCACTGGATGCGGGTCGGCTTCGTGCACGGGGTGATGAACACCGACAACCTCTCCATTCTGGGGCTCACCATCGATTACGGCCCGTATGGCTGGGTCGAGGATTACGATCCCGAGTGGACGCCCAACACCACCGACGCGCAGGGGCGACGCTATCGTTTCGGCACGCAGCCGCAGGTGGCGTACTGGAATCTCACCCGGCTGGCACAGGCGCTGGCGCCGTTGTTCGAGGATGTCACGCCGCTGCACGACGGGCTGGCGCGCTTCCAGCAGGTGCACGCCGAATGCGAGCGCGCCGATATCGCCGCCAAACTGGGCCTGGACCGCTGCCGCGATGCCGATGTGGCGTTGATGGCGGCCTGGCTGGAGATCCTGCACGAGGGCGAGATGGACATGACCCTTGCTTTCCGCGGCCTGATGGCGCTCGATCCCGCGTCGCCTTCCGTGGCGGTGCTGGAGGAGGCCTTCTACAGCCCGGCACGCCGCGAAGCGGTACTGCCGTCACTGCTGGCGTGGCTGCAGCAGTATGCGGCGCGCCTGCGTGCCGATGACTTGAGTGTGCAGGCGCGGCAGCAGCAGATGGGCCGTGCCAATCCGGTCTACGTGCTGCGCAACTGGCTGGCCCAGGAGGCGATCGAACAGGCGGAGCAGGGTGACCTCAGTGGCGTGCATGCGTTGCTGGAGGTGCTGCGCCACCCGTATGACGTGCAGCCCGGGCGCGAGCACTTCGCGGGCAAGCGGCCCGAGTGGGCGCGTGAGAAGGCCGGCTGCTCGATGCTGTCCTGCAGCTCCTGACCTGCGCGGGCGGGTAGGGCGGGACGAACCGTTCTGCCGCATGCCGGTCGTGTGAGGCGCTGCGGCAGGAGGCTCGGTTACCCTATGCCACCCTGTTCGTTTCCAGACCCATGACCGAGTCTTCCGCCACGCCCGCCTGGGCCGGCCGCCTGCGCGACATCGCCGATTTCCCCAAGCCGGGCATCCTGTTCAAGGACATCATGCCGCTGCTCGCCGATGGTCCGGATTTCGCGGCGGCCATCGATGCGATGGTCGCGCCGTGGCGCGATGCCAAGCTGCAGGCGGTGATGGGCATCGAATCGCGCGGCTTCATCCTGGGCGCGGCCATGGCGCGGGTGCTGGGCGTGGGCTTCGTGCCGGTACGCAAGCCGGGCAAGCTGCCGGGCAAGGTGCTGCGCCAGGACTACACCCTGGAATACCGCACGGACAGCATTGAAGTGCACGCCGATGCCTTGCCGGCCGACGCGCGCGTGCTGGTGATCGACGACGTGCTGGCCACGGGCGGCACCCTGCTGGCCGCGTTGTCGCTGGCCCGTCAGCTGCAGGTCGAGGTGGTCGGTGCGGCCGTGCTGGTTGAACTGGCCGGCCTCGGCGGCCGCGAACGCTGGACGAGTGACGTCCCACTGCTGGCCAACCTGGTCTATTGATCGCGGAATCCGCGGCGACCCGGCCGCTGGCCGGCAGCCCACGCATCATCTCGTAGTGCCGGCCGCTGGCCGGCACCTCAAACGCCCCGACGAAGGCGCAGCCGACCAACGGTCGGCTCTACCGCTCAGACATCCATCTTCCGCACGCGGAACCGGCGGCCCTTGATCTTGCCGGCCTCCAGCTGGGCGATCGCCCGGCCGGCCTGCTCGCGTGCAATGGCCACATACGAGCGCGTCGCGTAGATATCGATTTTGCCGATGTACTTGGCCGCCAGCCCGGCGTCGCCGGTCAGCGCACCAAGGATGTCGCCGGGGCGCAGCTTGTCGGTCTTGCCGCCGTCGATGCGCAGCGTGGTCATCGCCGCCTGCGGCAGCACCGGCGGGCGGGCGGTGGCCAGCGGCGTCTTCTGCCAGTCCAGCGGCTTGCCCTGTGCCATTTCCAGCGCATCGGCGCGGCTGCGCTCGCGGTGCGTCACCAGGCTGATCGCCAAGCCCGTCGCACCGGCGCGGCCGGTACGGCCGACGCGATGCTCATAGGTCTCGATGTCGGTCGGCAGCTCGTAATTGATCACCGCGGCCAGGTCCTGCACATCCAACCCGCGCGCGGCGACGTCGCTGGCGACCAGCACGTTGCAGCTGCGGTTGGCGAAGCGCACCAGCACTTCGTCGCGGTCGCGCTGTTCCATCTCGCCGTGCAGTGGCAGCGCGGAGAACCCGAACTGCTGCAGCGAAATGGCGACATCGTCCACGTCGCGACGGGTGTTGCAGAACACCACGGCCGATTCCGGCGTGTACTTGAGCAGCAGGCCGGCCAGCGCCTTCTGCTTCAGCGCCAGCTCGGTCTCGCAGAACAGATGGCGGATCGCCGGCGCATGGTCGGCGCCTTCCACGGTGACTTCCACCGGGTCACGCAGCAGCACCCGGGCGATCTCGCGGATCTCATCCGGGAAGGTCGCCGAGAACAGCAGCGTCTGGCGGTCCTTGCTGGTGCGACCGGCGATCTCGCGGATCGGCTCCTCGAAGCCCATGTCGAGCATGCGGTCGGCTTCATCCAGCACCAGGGTGGTCACGCCGCCCAGGTGCAGGACGCGCTTGCGGCCCAGTTCCTGGATGCGCCCGGGAGTGCCGACGACCACCTGCGGATCGTGCGCTTCCAGCGAGGCCAGCTGCGGGCCCAGCGGCATGCCGCCGGTCAGCACCAGCAGTTTCAGGTTCGGGATGCCGGTGGCCAGCTTGCGGATCTGCTTGCCGACCTGGTCGGCAAGCTCGCGGGTCGGGCACAGCACCAGCGCCTGCGCGCGGGTCACGGACGGATCCAGCGCCTGCAGCAGGCCCAGGCCGAAGGCCGCGGTCTTGCCGCTGCCGGTGGGGGCCTGTGCGATGACATCGCGGCGCTCGAGGATGGCCGGCAGGCTCTGGGCCTGCACGGGGGTGAGCGAGGTATAGCCCATGGCATCGATGCCGGGCAGCAGCGCTGGTTTCAGCGGCAGGGAGGAGAATTCAGACATGCGGTAGTGTCGCAGAAGTCCGCCCGGCGTGCCTCAGCCGAGCAGCGCGTGCACGCCGAGATTGATCCCCAGCCCGCCCGCCAGCAGCCAGCCGAACAGCAGCAGCGCGAGCAGCAGCGGCTTCATCCCGGCCCTGCGCAGTGCCGAGGCGTGCGTGGTCAGGCCGAGCGCGGCCATCGCCATCGCCAGCAGCACGGTGTCCAGATCGACCGCCGCGCCGACGACGGTCGCCGGCAGCAGCTGCAGCGAGTTGAGCCCGGCCACGGCCACGAAGCCGAACGCGAACCAGGGCACCACGATCTTCGCGCGCTGGCCGTCAGCGGCTCCCTTGCGGCCCCGCGCCAGCAGCATCGACAGCCCGATCAGGAACGGCGCCAGCATCATCACCCGCACCATTTTGGCGATCACGGCGGTGTCGGCCGCCGGCGCGCTCACCGCGCGTCCGGCAGCGACCACCTGGGCCACCTCATGCACGGTCGAGCCGGTGAATACGCCGTACGCCTGCGCGCTCATCGGAATCCAGCCGTGCGCCAGGTTGAGCTGGTACAGCGCCGGATACAGGAACATCGCCAGCGTGCCGAACACCACCACCGTCGAGACGGCTACGGTCACCTGCTCGGCGCGCCCGCGCACCACCGGCTCGGCCGCCATCACCGCTGCCGCCCCGCAGATCGCGCTGCCGGCGCCGATCAGCAGGGCGCTCTCCTTGTCGATGCCGAACCACCGCGTGCCGGCCCACCAGGCCAGCGCGAAGGTGCTGGTCAGTACCAGCGCATCGATCAGCACGCCGCTGGCGCCGACCTGGCCGATGTCCTGGAAGGTCAGGCGCAACCCGTACAGCACGATGCCCGCGCGCAGCAGCCAGTGCTTGGCGAATCCGACTCCGGCGCCGGCCTGGGTGGCCAGGCGGGGGTAGAGGGTGTTGCCCACGGCGATGCCGAGCACGATGGCCAGGGTCAGGGCGCTGATCCCGTGCGCCTGCAGCCACGGCAACGTCGCCAGGCCCATGGCGGCGGCAGCGACGGCCGCGGTCAGCAGCAGGCCGGGCAGACGGCCGCGCCAGCGCTGTGCGATGGAGGGTGAGGGCAGGGCGGCGGCAGCGGTGTTCACAGAGGTCTCCGGTAGGTTCACAGGCCCAGCCTGCGCGCCGCTGATCAACCTGTAAAACGCATTATGTGTGTTATTTCAACCCGTTTGATGCGTTAATGGCTTGAATGCATCTCACCCTCCGCCAATGGCAGGTGTTCGTGTCCATCGCCGACGCCGGCACCACGGCTGCCGCCGGGGCGCAGCTGGCGTTGTCGCAGTCGGCCACCAGCGCCGCGCTCAATGAACTCGAGAACCAGCTGGCCAGCCCCTTGTTCGACCGGATCGGCCGCCGGCTGGTGTTGAACGCACAGGGGCGGGCCCTGCTCGATCCGGCCCGTGCGCTGTTGGTGGCCGCGACCGATCTGGAGCGGGTGGCGGGAGTGGGGCAGGCCAACGCCGGCCCGCTGCCCCTGCTGCTGCGGCTCGGGGCCAGCACCACGATCGGCAACTACCTGCTGCCGGCCCGCGTCTCGGCACTGATGAGCCACACCCCGCAGGCCCAGGTCGACCTGCGGATCGGCAACAGCGCCGACGTGGTCACCGCGGTACAGCGCCTGGAGGTGGATCTGGGCCTGATCGAAGGCCCCTGCCACGAAAGTGGCCTGCAGGTGCTGCCGTGGCAGCGCGACGACCTGGTCATCGTGGCCGCTGCGGGATCCGTGCCCGATCGCATGGACCTCGCTGCGCTGGCGCAGGCGCGCTGGTTGCTGCGCGAGCCGGGTTCGGGCACCCGCGAGGCGGTCGAACAGGCCCTGCTGCCGCACCTGCACCACTTCGCCCGTTCGATGCAGCTGGGCAGCACCGAGGCGATCAAGCAGGCCGCCGCGGCTGGCCTCGGGCTGGCCTGCCTGTCGCGACATGCCGTGGCCGATCTGATCGCGCTGGGCAGCCTGACGATCGTCGAGACGCAGGTGCCGCCGATGTCGCGCCAGCTCTGGGTGGTGCGGCATCCGGGCAAACGGGTGCCCCCGCCGCTGCGGGCACTGTTGGGGCTGCCTGCGGACGCGTTCGGTCGGGAGTAAGCGACGCGGTTGCCGCCAGACCGTACAATGGTCGGATGCCTCTGATTACTCTGCAAAACGTCGACTTCAGCGTCGGCGGCCCCCTGTTGCTGGAAAAAGCCGAACTGTCGATCGAGCCGGGCGAGCGTATCGCCCTGATCGGGCGCAATGGCGCCGGCAAATCGACCCTGCTCAAACTGCTGTCCGGCGATCACAAGCCCGATGATGGCGAAGTCCGCGTGCAGCAGGGGGTGCGCATCACCCGCCTGGAACAGGAGGTGCCGCACGGTGCCGCCGGCAGCGTCTTCGACGTGGTCGCCGACGGCCTGGGCGAACTGGGCCAGTGGCTGGCCGAATTCCATCACCTGAGCATGGCCGACGATTTCGACGGCGATGCGCTGTCGGCCGTGCAGGCCAAGATCGACGCCGCCAACGGCTGGGGCCTGGACCAGCGCGTCAGCGAAACCCTGACCAAGCTCGACCTGGATGGCGAGGCCGAATTCGCGCGCCTGTCCGGCGGCATGAAGCGCCGCGTGCTGCTCGGCCGCGCGCTGGTGTCCTCGCCGGATCTGCTGCTGCTCGACGAACCGACCAACCACCTGGACATCGAAGCCATCGACTGGCTCGAAATGTTCCTCAAGAACTGGAACGGCAGCGTGGTGTTCGTCACCCATGACCGTCGCTTCCTGCGTGCACTGGCCACCCGCATCGTCGAGATCGACCGCGGCCAGGTCACCAGCTGGCCGGGCGACTGGGCCAACTACGAGCGTCGCCGCGAAGAGCGCATGAACGCGCAGGCGCAGGAAAACGCGCGCTTCGACAAACTGCTCGCGCAGGAAGAAATCTGGATCCGCCAGGGCATCAAGGCCCGCCGCACCCGCGACGAAGGCCGTGTGCGCCGCCTCAAGGCGATGCGCAACGATCGCTCGCAGCGCCGCGAACTCGGTGGCAACGTGCGCATGGAAGCCGCACAGGCGGAGAACTCCGGCAAGAAGGTCATCGACGTCAAGGACATCTCGTTCGCCTTCGGCGAGCGCGTGATGGTCAAGGATTTCAGCACCGTGATCCTGCGCGGCGACCGCATCGGCCTGATCGGGCCGAACGGCAGCGGCAAGACCACGCTGCTCAAGCTGCTGCTCGGCGACCTGCAGCCGCAGAGCGGTGAGGTGCGTGCCGGTACCAACCTGCAGATCGCGTATTTCGATCAGTACCGTGCGGTGCTGCGCGAAGACTGGACCGCGATCGAAAACGTGGCCGAGGGCCGCGATTTCATCGAGTTCAACGGCAAGCGCAAGCACGTGCATGCCTACCTGCAGGACTTCCTGTTCTCGCCGGAGCGCGCCCGCGCGCCGATCACCCGTTTGTCCGGTGGTGAGCGCAACCGCCTGCTGCTGGCCAAGCTGTTCGCGCAGCCGTCCAACCTGCTGGTGATGGATGAACCGACCAACGACCTGGACGTGGAAACCCTCGAGCTGCTGGAAGAGCTGCTGAGCGATTACACCGGCACGTTGCTGCTGGTCAGCCATGACCGTGACTTCCTGGACAACGTGGTGACCTCCACGATGGTGATGGAAGGCGACGGCGTGGTCGGCGAATACGTCGGCGGCTATACCGACTGGCAGCGCCATGCCGCACGCGTGGCCGCCGCGGCGGCGTCCGCCCCGGTGGTGACCGCCAAGCCCGTTGCGGCGACCGCTGCCGCGGCGGCACCGGCCGAGCCGAAGCGCAAGCTGAGCTACAAGGACGCGCGTGAGCTGGAGCAGTTGCCGCTGAAGATCGAAAGGCTGGAGAAGGACGTCGAAGGCCTCACCGCCGCGATGAACGACCCCGCGTTCTATCAGCGCAGCGCTGCCGACATGGCGGCGCACACCCAGCAGCTGGGCAAGGTCCAGGCCGAACTGGATGCCGCGTACGCGCGCTGGGAAGAGCTGGACGCCTGATCCGGCAACCGGGCAGGGGCAGCCACGCATGGCGTGGCTCTACCCCCGGAGACCGCGGCAACCGGTAGAGCCACGCCATGCGTGGCTGATGGCAGCCGACCAGCGCCGGCCGCTGGCCGGCTCCAGGC
>NZ_JBDJMB010000009.1:0-142517 GCF_039673645.1 Stenotrophomonas sp. TWI700
GGCGGGCGGGGGCCCGCCGCAGGGCGGGGCGATCGGGGGCCGCGACGGCCGCCCGTCCGCGGCGTGCGTGGGCGGCGGGGGCCAGCCCACGGATCAGCGTCCCCCGAGGGTGTCGCGGCCGGTCAGCGTCTGCCGGCGACCGCACCACGCTGGGTGAGGTAGTCGCGGACGCGATCGTTGCGCGCCTGGTTCAGCGGCGAGCGCCACTGTCCCTGATCGGCGACTACGCCCAGGTTGACGTCGGCGCCGTGCTCGACCAGATAAGCGACGGTGTCGACGTCGCCGGAGCGAGCCGCGTTGATCAGCGGGGTTTCGTCGTACGCGACGATGCGGTTGACGTCGGCCCCGGCGCCGACGAGACGCTCGACCACCGGCAGATGACCGCGACGTGCCGCAGCGATGAGCGGATTGCCATCGCCGCGCGAGGCCAGGTCGGGCTGCGCGCCGAGGACGAGCAGGGCGTCGACCATCGCGAGTTCGCCTTGCTTGGCGGCGATGATCAGCGCGGTGCCGTCGCCACTGACCTGCGTATCCACGGCGATACCCGTCTTGACCAGCTGCTGCACGCGGGAGATGTCGCCCGTGCCGGCAGCGCGGAGCAGCTGCTCGGCCTGCGGCGAGGCGGTACGCGGCGCGGCGGCGGGCGTGTCCTCGACAAGGATGACGGCCTTGCCCAACCGCGGCGTGGCCGCAACAGTGACGCCAACGTGCGCGACCAATGCAAGTGCACACAAGGCGCCCCAGCCGAGGCGCGTCGTCCAGCGGGCAGGGCGTGTATCCAGGGTGAGCAGCCCATCGATGCGCTGGCGCAGCCCGTTGCGGGTCGCGGACATGGTCACGGCCAGGGGCCTGCTGCTATCGCGCTGCTGGATCAGTCCGGCGATGCCGGTCAGCAGGGAGTCGGCATAGCCACGGCCACTGCCGCTGCGCAGTGCGGCACGCTCGTCGCACGCCATCTCGCGGGCGAGATCCAGGCGGCGGCACAGCAGGCGCAGGAACGGGCTCCACCAGTAGACGGCGAGCAGTGCGCGCTGTGCGGCGCAGATCCACAGATCGTGCCGACGGATATGCGCGGCTTCATGCAGCAGCAGATCGCGCAGCGCGGCCGGGGGCAGGGTCGATGACATTGTGGTCGGCACCAGAATGCGCGGCGACCACAGGCCGACCACCATCGGGCCGGGGACACTGTCGGACAGCGCGATGCGGGCACCGGACGGCAGCTCCCAGCGCAGCAGTGACTCCAACGCGGGCGCAGGCCGCGCGCTGCGATGCAGGCGACGCGCCTGCCAGGCGCCTTGGCCCAGTCGGCCCAGCCCCCACAGCGTGCCGAGCAGCCAGATAACGACGACGCCGTGCAGCAGGGTCGGTGTGGTGGAGGAGGTAGTCATCGCGTGGGCAACGTCGGCCGGCTTTGGCGCGATAACCTGCACCGCGCTGTTCGCGGCGGGCGGCGACACGGTCTGCTGCGCGACGGAAATCGGCGTCGGCGCACTGCGCGGCAGCAGGACCAGCAGCGGTGACGCCGCCGCCAGCACGAAGGCCGCGCACAACGCCCAGGAGCGCGCTTCCGCACTGAGCCGGCTTCGCCCCAGCACGAGTGCGGCCAGGGCGAACAGCAGGGCGCTGTGCCAGAGGTGTTGCACGGCCATCGTCGCCAGGGCCTGGGTCCAATGCACGGTCATTTGGGCGTCCTCCAGGGAGATGCGTCATCCACGCGCTGCTGCAGGGCCTTGAGCTCGTCAGCGTCCATGTCGTGCTCATCGATCAGGTGCTGGGCCAGCACACTGGGCGAATCGTTGAAGAAGGATTTGAGCAGATTCTCCAGCGCCTGCCTGCGCGCTTCGCTGCGGGTGATGGCGGCGCTGTAGATGAAGGCGCGCCCCTCGCTGCGATGGTGGACCAGTCCCTTCTTGTCCAGCACCTTGAACATGGTCAGCACGGTCGTATACGCGACCGGCTTCTTCCTGGACAGCTCATCGGTGACCTCACGCACGGACGCCTCCTTCTTCTTCCAGAGCACCTCCAGAATGCGGCGTTCGGCGTCGGTCAGGGCGGGCGAGACGGGGCGGGCCATGGCTGTCTACTGGTTCGTTAGTTGATGGCCGCATCGTGCGCCCGCCGGATCGGCGGTGTCAACTATGTAATTAGTAATGGGTCGCTGGCAGCCCTCTACGGGTCTGCGTGGCGACGCAGCAGCGCACAGCTGGCACACCGTTCGGTCAACGGGATCTGCCGTAGTGCGGCGCTCAACGCTGCGCGGGACGCGGGGTGTGCACCGAGCCCATGCAGCAGCAACGTAATGGCGAGCCCGCAACAGGCTGCGTCGGGCGGCATGGGCGCCGCGCGGGTGGCAACGTCCGGCGTGATCTCATGACAGTCCATGTACCGGTTCCCAGCGTCGACGATGCCCCACCGCGACTATGGTCGGGCGCCGTCTCAGAAGCTGAGATCGCGCCGCGTCATCCCGTCGTCGTTTCGCTGAACCCATCGGCGGATGTCAGTCAGGCCTGTGCACGTCACGTCAGTGATGCCGCGGAATCGTTCACGGCCCGCGCAACCTCCGCTGCCTAGGATCGATTCTTCCTTCCCCATCGCTCCAAGGAGTTCCCATGGCTGCTTCCCGCGTTCGCCTGCACGTTGAAGATTCCGGTGGCACCGGCCGCCCGGTGGTGCTGATCCACGGCTGGCCGCTCTCGGCCGAATCGTGGAAGGCGCAGGTTCCCGCGCTGCGCGATGCGGGCTACCGCGTGGTGGCCTATGACCGCCGGGGCTTCGGGCGCTCGGACAAGCCGGCCGATGGCTACGAGTACGACACGCTCGCTGATGATCTGGCCGGTGTGATCGAGGATCTGGACCTGAAGGATGCCACTCTGGTCGGCTTCTCGATGGGCGGTGGTGAAGTGGCGCGCTATGTCGCCAGACATGGCGAATCGCGCCTGCATAGCGTGGTGTTCGCCTCGGCGGTGCCGCCGTACATGCTCAAGACCAGCGACAACCCCGAGGGCCCGCTGACGAAGGAAAAAGCCGATGAAATGCGCGCGGGCCTGGAGAAGGATCGCGATACGTTCTTCGACGGCTTCACCAAGGATTTCTTCAGCGCCAACGGCGAGCTGAAGGTGAGCGAGGAAGAGCGCCAGGCCGCGATCACGCTCTGCAGGCAGTCCGACCAGACCGCGGCGCTGGGATGCATGAAGGCGTTCGGCACGACCGACTTCCGTGGCGACCTGAAGAAAGTCACGGTGCCGACCCTCGTCCTGCACGGCGACAGCGACGGCACGGTGCCGTTCGAAGGCTCGGGCAAGCGCACGCATGAGGCCATCGCGGGCAGTGAGGTGGTGGTGCTGAAGGATGCGCCGCACGGGTGCAATGCCAGCCATGCCGAGGCGTTCAACAGGGCGCTGCTGGACTTCCTGAAGAAGTAAGTCGCAGGACATCCGCAGATAGCGCCCGGCACGTTGCGATCACGTGTCGGGCGTTCTTGTAAGCTGCACTCGCTGAGCGGAAATGCAGCGTTAATCCAGTCGAGACCGCACATGGCCCAGTCCCAGACACCGCCCTGGAAGAAGCCCAGTCCCAATGGGAAGAAAAAGTCGCAGCCGCTCTCCCAGGCACAGAAGGATGCGGCCCGTCAGCGCGCCGAGGAAAACGGGCGACGCTATCCCAATCTGGTCGACAACATGTGGGCGACCAAACTGCCACGCGGCAGTTGATCGGACCCCGGCTCAGCGCTTGACCGCGAGCACCCCATCCATCGCCAGCTCGGCCTTGAACCCCGCCTTCTCCAGCCGCTTGGCGACCTCGCGCGGCACATCGCGGCCGCTGGTCAGTTTGTTCGGCGCACCGGTGTAATGGAACATCCGGCCGCCCTTGCGGATGACGCGTGCGAGCTGGTCATAGAACACCTGTGAATACAGCTCGCCGGCGATGCCGAAGCGCGGCGGGTCGTGCAGGATCGCGTCGACCGACGCGCTCTCCAGCCCTTCGATCTCCTGCGACACATCGCCCTGGCTCAGTGACAGCCGGCCGCCGCTGCTCTCCGCCTCCGGGTCCGGCGACCACGGGTTGAGCGTGCGCAGCCACAGCACGTCCGGATTCTTCTCGAACGAGCGGACGCGGGTGACGCCGCCTTCCAGGCAGCACGCGGCGAAATAGCCCAGGCCGCCGCAGGTATCGAGCACGGTCTTGCCGGCCGGGGCGATCAGCGCGACCTTGCGGCGGGCATCCTCGAACGGAGACACCTGCGCGCTGGGCAGCATCTTGATGCCGTCGATCTCGAAGGTCGGCGCGTCCCAGTCGGTCGGCACCAGCTTGATCAGCGCCGAACCGAAGCGCGAGATCGCCAGGAACTCCTCGCCGTCCCAGTAGTACAGGGTGCGGTCCTTGGTCTTGCCGGGATAGGCATAGGTCTCGCCCTTCCATTGCCAGTGCTCGGCCGCCAGCGTGGCGGTACCGGTGGAGCGACCGAGGTCGAGCGAGCCCGTCCATTCCCCGGCGCCGGCATCGCGGGCGCGGGTCAGGGTCTCGGCGAGCGGGCGGGTCAGCAGGGGGCCGGTGTAATGGGGCACGGGATCGGGGCCGCGGCGCGGGCGCCAGGCGGTCTGTCAGTCAGGGGTGGGCATCGTACCTGAGAAGGCCGTCGCGGGCCCTGGTGCACTCCCCCAGGGCGGGAATCCGACGCTTGCGTGCGCGGGTGTCCGAGGCGCTGGCAGGGAGTGCGCTGATCGTAGCGGGCCGGAGACTTTGGATACTTGGGTCATGTCCTACGACCACCTCCTCTGGCCGACCGGTACGGCGTATTTCTTCAGCGCCCACCTCCGCGATCGCAGCAGCAGCCTGCTGGTGGAGCAGGCACAGGTGCTGCGGCTGGCGTTCCGGGTGGCGCAGCAGGCGCGGCCGTTCCGGATCAACGCAATCGTGGTGCTGCCGGACCACCTGCATGGGGTGTGGACGCTGCCGGAGGGCGATGAGGAGGGCCATCGTCGCTGGTCGCAGATCCAGGCGATCTTCGACCGCCAGCTGCCGGTGGCCGAGCCGCGCCTGCAGCTGCGCCGGGATCGCAGTCTGCGGCCGCTGTGGCACAACGGTTTCCGCGAGCATCGGATCGTGGACGCCGACGACCTGCAGCGGCATGTGGCCTATGTCCACCACAACCCGGTCAAGCACGGGCATGTGCGCGATGCGACGCAGTGGCCGTACAGCTCGATCCATCGCGGTCGCCGTGATCCGGAGACGCCATGTTGAAGTACGGGGAGGGGATGCCCGCCTGTGTAGGCCTGCGGGTGGGGCGGTGTCGGGGATGGGTGTTGCGGGCCGGGCTACCGGTGCGGGCGGGCGGTGATCGCTGCCTGCCGCCGGTGGTCCGGCGGGTGGGGGTATCCAACGCGGAGGGTCAGGGGCATTTCACCGGGAACACCGGGCCGGCGCCGATCAGGACCAGGGCCATGTAGTCGCTGTCCTTGGCCTTGCCCTTGAGCGTGGCACCCGGATTGAACTTGAAGATGCCGAAGCCGCCACCGGGGCGGACCAGCGCTTTGTCGATCTGATCCGCATCGTCGCGGAAGAACTGTGCGATCTCGGCGCGGCTGGATTCCTGCAGCGGCGTGGCGTCGCGCTGCCATTGCTCATCGCGGTTGAAGGACACGTAGTACTGGCCGCTCTGCTGCTCGATGCGGAACTCGGCCGGCTTGCGTGCGTGGGTGGCATAGCAGCCCAGCATCGGATCGGAGGAGAACACGCCGGCGCTGTTGTCGCTGCCGCAGCCGGTCAGCAGGAGCGGGGCCAGGAGGAGCAGGCTGGGCAACAAGCGCATGGCGGATCCTGACGGCGGGTGGTGAGGGCATTGTAGGCACCGCGCGGCGCAAGCCCGTGTAAAGCCGGCCCGGTCTGTCGATCCGAAAGCTGCCCCTCAGATGGCAACCTCCGTCAGCGCCTACTTCGTCCTGCCCGGCGCATCTCTGATGAAGCAGTCTGCCAGCGGGACCACGCCCGCGCTTACATCGAGCTCAGGAAGAGGTGCATCCGGCGTGTACTCGTGACTGCGGTGGCAGCCCCAGCCTGAGCTGTTGCCGACCATGAGAGCTTCTCCGTCTCTCATGGGCTCCATGCCTGATGTTGCGCAGAGCGCCTCATGGTAGGCCCGGGTTTCTGCGCGCTGGTCGTGGAAGTCATACCGCAGATATCCGTCGGCAGTGACTTGCAAACGCTGCTGGACCGGCACCGTGCCGCCATTCTGATCCGGCCAGCAGCTCGTGCGTATGACGATGCGGTGGCCGTCGGCGGTGAACTCGATGCTGTCATGAGGCTCCTGGGCATGAAGCGCTGACGAGAATGGCAACGTGGTCAGGAAAAGCACGAAGGGGGGGCGCATGACGAACTCGATGTGGGGGCCGGCAGAAGCGCCCAGCTTCCACGCTCCGGTATTTTCCGGCTGTGCGCTACCTCTGGCTTCCGCGCTCCCACCTGTTGGCATTGCTCATCGAATCCGTTCGTCCACTCAGCTTGGTCAATGACCATGGCAGCGGGATGTCGTGCTGACCAAGGCGTGGCCGGTGCTCGGCATGGCGCACCGAAAGGTGTACGTTGTTGGTGAACTCCACGAGACATGCGCGTGCAAGAAGAAAAAACCAACCCTGCTCGCTCCATGGCACGGATTGAATCGCGTAGCCAGCGACTCCCGCTGCTCGGCCTCGTCAGTTTCCTCGGCCTCCCCATCGGGGCCTTCGCCGCACACATCGCCACCGCCGCCAATCACGGTGTCACCGCGGGCGCCAGCACCACCGGCGTGTCCATCGGCGTGCTCGCCTCGGCTGCGGTGGGTCTGATCGCCACCGTCGGCTCGCGCGTGCGCCAGGAACGCTGGCCGTGGCTGGGCATCATCGGCGCGGTGCTCAGTGCAGCACCGCTGGTGCTGTTCCTGGTCGGGATGATGTTCAAGCACTGAGCCGTGCGCTCAGTGGCGGTGCCGCCGCCACGCATTCCACACATGCGTGCTGGCCAGCAGCAGGCTGCCGACCACGGTCATCGGGGTCTCGGCCTCGTGGCTCGGCCAGCCCAGTGCGCCGACCAACAGCAACAACAGCCCGGCCGCAGCGCCGGCCATCGCCCACGCGGGCAGCGGGTGCTGGCGGTGCGCGCGCCACAGCGCGAAGCCGGTCAGGGGCGCGGCGATCGCCACGAACAAGGCATGCACCCACTCGGCTTCGGCCCACACGCCCATCAGCGGGAGCATCGCCGCGAGAAGCGGCAGGGCCAGGCAGTGCAGCAGGCACAGGCCGGACAGCGCGATGGCGCCGGCATCCAACAGGGCAGAGGATCGCTTCATGGGGCGTAGGGGTCTTGGTCCGTGAATGTTATATAGTAACATTTCATTCCCCGTCCTGACCTGCTCCGCCATGACTGCCTCTCCTGCCCTTCGTGATTCCCGCCTGCCGGTGACGGTGCTGTCCGGCTTCCTCGGCGCCGGCAAGACCACCCTGCTCAATCAGCTGCTGCGCAACCGCGAGGGCCGCCGGGTGGCGGTGATCGTCAACGACATGAGCGAGATCAATGTCGACGCGCAGCTGGTCCGCGACGGCGGCGCTGCGCTGAGCCGCACCGAGGAGACGCTGGTGGAGTTCAGCAACGGCTGCATCTGCTGCACGCTGCGCGATGACCTGCTGCAGGAGGTGCGCCGGCTCGCGGCCGAGGGACGCTACGACTACCTGTTGATCGAGTCGACCGGGATCGCCGAACCGATGCCGGTCGCGGCGACCTTCTCGGTGCGCGATGAAGACGGCTTCAGCCTCAGCGACATCGCGCGGCTGGATACGCTTGTGACGGTGGTCGATGGCGTGCGTTTCCTGCACGATTTCGGCTCCAGCGATCGGCTGATCGACCGCGGCCAGCAGGCTGGTGAAGACGACGACCGCGGTGTGGTCACCCTGCTTGCCGAGCAGATCGAGTTCGCCAACGTGATCGTGGTGAGCAAGTGCGATCTGATCGACGACGACACCCTGCAGTCGACGCTGGCCGTGCTGCGCGCCATGAACCGCGATGCGCGGCTGGTCCTGGCCGAACACGGCAACGTGCCGCTGCACGAGGTGCTCGATACCGGCCGCTACGACTTCGTCAAAGCGCAGCTGGCGCCGGGCTGGATGCAGGCGCTGCGCGGCCAGCACACGCCGGAGACCGAGGAATACGGCATCACCAGTTTCGTCTACCGCTCGCGCCGGCCGTTCCATCCGCAGCGTTTCGCACAGCTGCTCGACACCGGGCTGGGCAGCGTGATCCGCAGCAAGGGCTTTTTCTGGCTGGCCAACCGCATGGACTCGGTCGGGGAGCTTTCCAGCGTCGGTGCGGCGACGCAGACATCGGTGGCTGGGTTCTGGTACGCCTCGCGCGAGCGCATGGAGGCCGGGCTGGACAACACCGCGCCGACGCTGCCGCCCACGCGCGTGCCGTATACCGATATGGGCTGGGCCCGCCAGCAGGCAGGTTGCTGGACCGCGCCGATGCCCAGCGTCGAGCAGGTCGGCGATGCCGGTGAGTACCAGGCCATGCGCAGGCTGTGGCATCCCTGGTGGGGCGACCGCCGCCAGGAGCTGGCGGTGATCGGGGTGGCGATGGACGAGCACGCGGTCCGCGCCGAGCTGGATGCCTGCCTGCTCAACGATGAGGAACTGCGTGCCGGGCCGCTGCTGTGGCAGCTGTTGCCGGATGCGTTTCCGGCGTGGGCGCGGGCCTGAGCAAACGGATGCCGGGGTTCAGGTGGCCAGTTGCCTTGCCATCTCCTTGATGACCACTTCGATGATCGTTCGTACCATGCGCATCTCGCCGTACAGCGTCACTCCGGCGACATCGGCCCAGTATGAATTCTCCGTCTCGATCTCCGCCTTCACCGACTCAGCCAACGGAACGACACTGGATATCATCTCGGCAAGGCGCCGCTGCGCCAAGCGAGGCGGTAAGCCCAGCTGTCTTCCGGCATCGACCAGCAAGGCTGGCGTGATGTCGGCGAAACGCTGCACGCCCAACAGATCCCAGGCAAGCGTAGAAGCTTGCGGCCAGCTCGGACTGTCCTCTTTATAGGCGCGGCTGCGGCCCGCGACGGTGCTGAGCAGATCGTAGTGTGGGGCCAGGTCGGTGCCACCTGTGCCGACGAGAAAGCTCAGGTTCTTCAGATGGGCATCGTCGTTGCCAGTCAGCACATTGAACACCAACCAGTCGAAAAGTCGCCTGCGCGTGTTCAGTCTCTCGCGGCAGTAGTGGATTGCCGCACCCAACGTCCGAAGGCTTCCCGCACTGTATTTGTCGCCGCGCTGGAGATTCAACAGTTGGCAGGCGTCGATGGCATGGACGCGGCGTGTCCTGCCGTCGTACGTTACACGATCAAACCGTTCGATCAGAAAGACCGGCTCAGGCACATAGCGTCGTTGCACCTCGGGCACCATCAGTCCCATTGCGCGGGCCAGCCGCATGACAAAGTACTCGTTGATGACCGTGTGCGGATAATCAGGGTCTGTGCTGTCCGGCTTCAGAACATGGGTGGACGTTTCAGTACCGACGGGCTGGTACAGCAGGTCATGGTCTTCGATGACGGCCAATTTGTGTTGTGCGCCGGCCAGCGACATTCGCTTTTCCGCGGCGCCGGCCAGTGAGTGGCGCGGCAGGTTCCGGATGCGCCGGGAGAGTTGGGCATCCGGCAACGGCACCCGGCTCCCCCGCGCCAGTGCTACATGCGGGGGCAGCAGGGTCAGCGCACCCGCGGATTCTGCACCGTAGTAGGTCAGCAGGGCGAAGTCATCGCTGCCGCGGAGTCCAGCGTCCTGCGCCATGCGTGTGCGCTGCTGATCTTCTGGGAGCAGATTGTCGAAGTACCATTGCACGGGGCGCGAAGTACTGCCGTCCAGAAGGGTGCTTTGGCTGCGCGGCAGCCAAGGCGAGAGGTCGAAGCTTTCTGGATGATCACGCCAGGTGGGCGCGTACTCGAACCGCCATAGGTTTCGATGCTCGTGCAAGGTGCCAACGGGCTGGCTATCCAGGGTGGCCAGCAACGAGCGCTCTGGATAGTGCAGCCCTTCCAGGAACACGTCGCCCAACGCAGGTTGGGCAGCGTTGATGGATGACGGATTCATCGTTTCGCTCCGCGCGTTCTGTCCTGCTCCTGCAGCAGTGCTACGGCCGCGTCGGGCACATCGATCTCCACGCGCAGGCCCAGTTCCGTTAGAACCTGGAACAGCTTCTGCCATTGCACAGTGCCGCCGCCTCGCTCGACCTTCGCAAGGAAGTTCTCGCTGACCCCGATGCCTTCGGCGGTGTCGTCCTGACGCATTCCCTGGCACTTGCGTGTGGCCCGGACCAAGGGACCGAGTTCTTCATGGTGCTTGAGCGTGACTTTCATGCATTATCCTTACGATCGTGTGGATTTTGCGGTAGTACTGCGAGGATACGCCTAAATCCTCTTTGGCGTGAGGATTTCTATTAAACGCGTGTCGACGCAGGAGTAATCCTCTCGATCATGAGGATTTAAGCCAGCCCGTCAGTTGCCACCCGCCACTCGTCGCGTTGAGAACGTCATTTAAGCCGACCGCCTCCAGCAGCGCGCTATCGTGCGAGACGATCATCAGCGTGCCGGTGTACTGGCTGAGCATCTGCTCGAGTGCGGTCAGCGAGGGCAGGTCGAGGTGATTGCCCGGCTCGTCCAGCAACAGCAGCTGCGGTGGCGTCTGCGCGTACAGCACCGAGGCCAGTGCGGCCTTCAGCCGTTCACCACCGCTGAGCGTGGCCAACGGCCGCAGGCTGCGCTCGGCATCGAGCCCGAGCAGCGCCAACTGCGTGCGCAACGTGCCTTCGCTGGCAATCGGATGCGCGTGCTGCAGCAGTGACAGCGCCGAGGCATCGCCCGGCAGCATCGTCAGCGACTGGTCGAGCAGGGCGACGCTGGCCGCCACCTCCACCTGCCCCGACACCGGCGCCAGCGTGCCGGCCAACAATCGCAGCAGCGTCGATTTGCCGCTGCCATTGCGGCCCTGCACGCCGATCCGCTGCCCACGCTGCAGGGTGAGATCGAGGGTCTTCCACGGCGCCTGCACCCACGGCAGCCCGGCAGCGACGAGCTCGGCCACGCGCTGGGGGCCCGGCTGGCTGATCACCGGGGCAAGCAGGGCGATCTCGATGTCCTGCTCCACCTCGCTGGCGGCCTCGCGCACGCGCGCGTCCAGTTCGGTACGGCGCTCGCTATGCTGCGCCTGCCAGCGGCCCGCGCTGTGCTCGCTGCGGTTCTTCATGCCACCGAGCAGGATCGGCGCCTGGTTGGCGGTGCGTGCATCGCGCGTCGCCCGCGCCTGGCGGTGCTCCATCCGTTCGCGCTGGTAGCGCAGCTCGGTCTGCTGCTGGCGGCGCTCGCGTTTACGCAGGGCAAGCTGCGCGTCCGCACTGCGACGTTCGTCCTGTTTCTGCGCGGCATAGAGCGCGTAGTTGCCGCCGTAGTGACGGAGTCCGGCCGGTGACAGCTCCACGATGCGCGCCATGCTGTTCAACAAGGCACGGTCATGGCTGATCACGATCAGGCCGCCGTGCCAGCGCTGCAGCGCCGCGATCAGGCGCTCGCGATGCGCGGCGTCGAGATGGTTGCTGGGCTCATCCAGGATCAGACCCTCGGCACCGGAGAGGAACGCGCCGGCCAGCGCCACCTGCACCGCCTGGCCACCGCTGAGCGTGGCGGCCGGCAGCAGGGGATCCAGCGCTGGCAGGCCCAGCAGGTGCCACTGCGCCTGCAGTTGTTCGCGCAGGTCCCAGCGCTCCCCGACGCAGGTGAAGTCGTCCGGGTCGACGCTGCCGGCCTCGATGCGGTGCAGTGCATCGAGCACCGGGCCGACACCGGCCAGATCGGCAATGCGACCTGCGGGCACGCCGCTGTGCTGCGCGAGAAGGTGCACGGGGCCACTGCGCTGGATGCGGCCGGACGTGGGTGTGAGATCCCCGCTGAGCAGGCGGGCGAGCACGCTTTTGCCCACGCCGTTGCGCCCGACCAGGCCGGTCGGGGTGCCGTCGAACGCGGCGGACAGTTCGGAAAACAGGACCCGGCCGTCGGGCAGGGTATGCGTCACGCGATCGAGCGTGAGAGCGAATGCGGTCATGCGACCTCCATGGATGCCAAGGACTCCCCTCCTGCAGGACAGGCGGGTGGAGACAGGCCGTCAGACGACGGCGGCATCAATGGCGCATGTAGGCCTACCTCGGCAACAAAGGCGACTGGCTGTCGCGTGACCAGTATAAAACCGCCCGGCGGCCGGGCGATGAACGCGGCCTGCTCAGCAGCTCACCCCGGTCAGCCGCGCGCTGATGAAATCGATGAAAACGCGCAGCTTGGGCAGCACATGGCGGCCCGAGGGCCACAGCAGGTAGAAGCTGCCGCAGGCGTGGATGCGGTTGGCCAGCACCCGCTGCAGGCGGCCATCGGCCAGCGCGTCGCGCACCGAGTGCTCGGGAAGGTAAGCAATGCCGCGTCCGGCCAGGGCGAAGGCAAGCCGCGCCTCGATCGTATTGCTGACCATTGAGATCGGCAGGACCAGCGGCGCGGCGCCCGGGGTCTGCGGTAGCGGCCAACACTCCAGCTTGCCGCTGCTGGGGAAGCGGTAGTGCAGGCAGTCGTGCTGCAGCAGGTCCTCCGGAACAAGCGGGGTGCCGCGGCGGGCCAGGTAGTCCGGCGAGGCCACCAGATAGCGTGGGAATTCGCCCAGCTGCCGCGCGCTCAGGCGCGAGTCGGCCGGTTCGCTGACCCGCAGCACGGCGTCGAAGCCTTCCTCGATCACATCGACCAGGCGGTCGTCGAAATCCAGTTCCAGCCGGATGCCCGGGTAAGCGGCCATGAATTCGGTCAGCAGCGGCAGCGAGATGTCGCCGACCAGCGGCAGGCTGACCCGCAGCACGCCGGTCGGCGCCTCGGTCTGCTGGACCAGCTCGTCGCGGGCGGCATCGCGCTCGTCAAGGATGCGCCGGCAGCGCACCAGGAAGCGCTCGCCCTCGGCGGTGAGGGTGACGCTGCGGGTGCTGCGATGGAACAGCCGCACGCCCAGCGCCTGCTCCAGCCGCGATACGGTCTTGCCGGCGGCCGAGGCGGAGATGCCGAGCACGCGGCCGGTCTCGACGAAGCTGCGGGTATCGGCCACCTGCACGAAGGTCTGCAGATTGCCGAGGTTGTCCAGGGCTGACATGGGCGGCCACAGAGGAGGAAAGCGGCCACTCTAGCGGCCATCGGGGTGCGCAGGAGCACGGGCGCACGCATCGGCCCGCAACACTGCGGTGCGCCATCGGTGGGTTCGGGCGCAGGACCTTGCAGGGCGGGCACCTTGCCGATTGCCGCCACCGCAGTCCGGAATGTGCGGAGCGCCGCCCCGCTGTTTCGCCGGCCGCGCAGCGCCTACGGTGGCGCTCCCCTCTTTCCGGCCGCTGCCCATGTCTGCTCGCCACGCCCCTGCCTCGCTCTCCGCCCCCCGTACCACTGCGTGCACGGTGGCCTCCCCATGAGCGGGCACGTGCTCGATCCCACCGCCGTCCCCGTGGCCGACGCCGCCACCCGGTTGCCGCTCGGCGGCCTGCTGGCGCTGGCCTGCGCGGGCTTCATCACCATCCTCACCGAGGCACTGCCGGCCGGGCTACTGTCGCCGATGAGCGCCGATCTCGGCGTCAGCCGCGCGCTGGTGGGACAGCTGGTCACGATCTACGCGCTGGGCTCGCTGGTCGCGGCACTGCCGATGACCGCGCTGACCCGGCGCTGGCCGCGGCGTCCGCTGCTGCTCACCGCCATCGCCGGCTTCGTGGTGGTCAACACGATCACCGCGATGAGCCACCACTACGGGGTGATGCTGGTCGCGCGTTTCTGCGCCGGGATCAGCGCCGGCCTGCTGTGGTCGCTGGTGGCCGGCTATGCCAGCCGCATGGTGGTGCCGCAACTGCAGGGCCGGGCGATCGCAGTGGCGATGGTGGGTACGCCGCTGGCACTGTCGCTGGGCATTCCGGCCGGCACCCTGCTGGGCCAGACCATCGGCTGGCGCTGGGCGTTCGCGCTGATGTCGATCCTCAGCGTGGGCCTGCTGGTGTGGGCGCGGCTGGCCTTGCCGCCGCTGCCGGCCCCGGGCGCGGCGGCGCAGCAGCCACTGGGCAGCGTGCTGCGCCTGCGTGGCATGCGCACCGCGTTGCTGACGATGTTCCTGTACGTGCTGGCGCATAACGTGCTCTACACCTACATCGAACCGTTCGCGGCGTTGTCCGGCGCGGCCGCATGGCTGGATCGCCTGCTGCTGGTGTTCGGCGTGGCCGCCCTGGTCGGCATCTGGATCACCGGCCTGCTGGTGGACCGCTGGCTGCGCGAACTGGTGATCGCCAGCACGGTGGCCTTTGCGCTCTCGGCGGTGGCGTTCGGCCTGTGGCCGGGCTCGACGTGGGTGCTGGTGGCTGGCACCGTGGTGTGGGGCGTGTCCTTCGGTGGCGTCGCCACCCAGTTCCAGACCGCCGTGGCGCGCCGCGCCGACGAGGCCGGTGACATCGCGCAGTCGTTCGTGGTGACCGGTTGGAACCTGGCGATCGCGCTGGCCGGCATCCTCGGCGGCGTGATGCTGGAAACCGTCGGCGAACGCTGGCTGCCGGCGATCCTGCTGGTGCTGCTGCTGGCCACGCTGGTCGTGGTGCTGCGCCAGCCGCGGGCATGGGAACCGATCGCGCACTGAGCCCAGCCGCCGCACACGGCAAGGTGGGCTGCGATACCCGGCGCTATGCTGGAGCCGGGTATCGCGATGGGAGCAGCGGGTGCGCAAGGGAGTTCTTCGAAGTGCTGTGCTGGCACTGCTGTGCCTGGCCGGCATCGCCCACGCGGCGGCGCCGGATCGGCGCATCGCGCTGACCATCGACGATCTGCCCTGGCAGCGTCTGGACGAACGCGCCGAGCCCGAGCTTGCTGCCCGCCATGCGCAGCTGATCGCGGCCCTGAAGCACGCGGACGTGCCGGTGGTGGGCTTCGTCAACGAGGTCAAGCTCGAGGTGGATGGCCGGATACAGCCGGCGCGCGTGCAGATGCTGCGCGACTGGCGCGATGCCGGGTTCGAGCTCGGCAACCACACCTTCGGCCATGTCGATCTGCATGCGATCGGGCTGGCCGCGTATGAGCAGGACATCCTGCGCGGTGAGGCGACGTTGCGCCCGCTGCTGGCCGAGACCGGGCAGGCGCCGCGCTGGTTCCGGCATCCGTATCTGCGGGCCGGGCAGTCGCCGCAGGAACGTGCCGCGCTCGGTGTGTTCCTGCAGCAGCACGGGTATCGGGTGGCGCCGGTCACGGTCGACAACAGCGAGTGGATCTGGGCGTTCGCCTACGACCACGTGCGCGATACCGAGACCGATCCCATCGCGCGCGAGGCCCGCCTGCGCCAGCTGCGCCGCGGCTATGTGCCGTACATGCTCAACAAGCTGGACTATTACGAACAGCAGGGCCAGCAGCTGCTGGGCCGGCTCCCGGCGCAGGTGTGGTTGATCCACGCCAATGCGCTCAGCGCCGATTGCGTAGAGGAATTGGTCGCGGCCACCCGTCGGCGCGGCTATCGCTTCGTTTCGCTGGAGGCCGCCCTGCAGGATCCGGCCTACCAGCATGCCGATGGCTACAACGGTGCGGGCGGCATCAGCTGGATCCAGCGCTGGGCCATGGCCGAGAACAGGCCCAAGGCCTTCTACGCGGGCGAACCCCAGGTGCCGGCGTGGGTGATGACGCTGGCCGGGCTCGATGCGGAGTAGGCAGGCCGCTCAGTCGGATGTGTCGCCGTTGGGGTTCTGCATATCTTCGGGGGCCTGCCCGTACTGCTGCTTGCGGTGTTCGTGGAACGCGACGAACTCGGCCGGCGGCAGCGCCTTGGAGAACAGCCAGCCCTGGCCGAACTCCACCTGGCGTGCCTGCAGATAGGCCAGCTGCGCAGGGGTTTCAACGCCCTCGGCGACGGTGAACAGCCCCAGCGTCTTGGCCATCTCGATGATGTGCGAGGTGACCGGGCTGGTCGCGCTGTCGGTGCCGATCGCATCGATGAACGACTTGTCGATCTTCAACGCATCCAGCGGGAGCTGCTGCAGGTACTGCAGGCTGGAATAGCCGACACCGAAGTCGTCGATCGCCACGCTGTGGCCCATGCGCCGTGCATTGGCCAGGTTGGTGCGCGCGCGGCGGACATCGATGAAGCCGCGCTCGGTGGCTTCCAGCCAGATCTGCTGGGGGTGGATGCCGGTGCCGTGCAGCTTGGCCGCCAGTACCTTCAGCGCCCGCCCACTGCTGACGTCTTCGGCGGCCAGGTTGATCGCGATGTGCGCGCTGCGATCCTGCACCAGCAGGGCGCGCATGTCGGCGATCACGTGGTCGATGACCTGGTCGGTCAGCGCATCGATCAGCCCGGCCTCCTCGGCCAGCGGAATGAACAGGTCCGGGCGCACCAGGCTGCCATCGGGACGGCGCCAGCGCACCAGCGATTCGGCGCCCACGCAGATGCCGGTCGCCAGCTCGATGATCGGCTGGTAGTGCATGAAGAACTCACGCTTGCGCACCGCGGTGGCCAGTTCGCCGCGCAGCGACAGCCGCCGCCGCGACAGCCAGACCACGCCGCCGATCACCGCCATCGCGCCGAGCACGCCCAGCGGAATGAACTGGCCGATCTGGTGGCGGAATGCGGCGACCAGATCGGTGCGCGGCGCCGTGGCGATCGCCAGCCATTCCTGGTCCTGCGCAGTGGCATACAGGGTCTGGCCTTCCATGCCGGTGGCCGGCTCGCGCAGCAGCCGCTGCAGCAATGCCTGGTCCTGGATGTCCTGCTGGGCGATCAGCCGTCCATCAGGGCTGGCCACGGCCAGCCGCACGTTGGGATCGACGATCACGTCGATCAGCCGTGCCGGGTCCATCAGGATGTCGTAACGGCCGTAGCCCAAGGCCAGCAGAGATTGCCGGCCACTGCCGGCCAGTGCGTGCACGCCCAGCGTGATCCCTGCGCCTTCCGCGGTGACGTAGGCGGGTGTCGGCTGCGCGACCTCGGCGTCCATCGGCCCCCACGAGGTGCAGGCCAGCCGACCGTTCTCGAAGTAGCCGATCTGCTCGGCCGAATGGGTGCTCATCACCAGGCTGCGCATCAAGTGGAGATGCTCGGGAGAGCAGGGCGCCAATGTGCTTTGGTCGAGTTGGCGCAGGGCGTTCAACGCACCCTCGTAAGCGCGGTGCGCGCGCTGCAGGGTACGCTCCGCGGTGGTCTGCAGGCGTACCTGCTCGGACTCGCTGGCGCGGCTCCAGGTGAAATAGAACACGGTAGCAATCGGCACCAGGGCGCCGAGCAGGGCCAGCAGGACGGTGACGGCGATGATCCTGGCGCGGTTCAAGCGAATCTCGATGCCTCGTCGAAAGGGGGTTTCATGGCAGCCCGGCGGGCCAGGGCGGTCGCGGCCCCAGTCGCTATATGACCATCAGTGCGGTCGATTTGAAACCAGCGCGTCCAGGGTCGCCCGCCGAGCCGGCGCGGGCAGGGGGATGATCACGGACCGAACGGGCTGATCCCGTCATGAGCCCGCCGGGACCGGCTCGGTATTCACCTTCGGTTCGCGCCGTCGGCCGGATGATCGCGCCGCACCCTTCCGTGCCCCCGATCCGAGCCGATGAACCCGACCCTGCCCGCTGCGTTGGCCCTGTTGTCGTTGCTGCTGCCTGGCCTGGCATCGGCGCGCACGGTCTATCGCTGCGTGCAGAGCAACACGGTCAGCCTGGCCACCGCGCCCGAGCCGGGGTCCCGCTGCACCCCGCAGCAGATCGACGACACCGCCGTGCAGACGCCCAACCTGTGGGGCAACATGGGCGTCTTCAGCGGCACCCTGTACGAACGCGAGCAGGACGGTGCGCTGGTCTACTCGACCCGCAACCTGCCGGGCTCGCGCGTGTTCCTGAAGTTCACTGTCGCCACGCCGCCGGGCGAACCGGCGCATGAAGGCCTGGGCAAGGTCGGTACGCCACAGTTGAACCGGCATGCCAAGCAGTTCAAGGCGGCGGCGAAAGCCACCGGGGTGGACGATGCCTGGCTGCGGGCGATCGCCCATGCCGAGAGTGGCTTCGACGCCGGCGCGATCTCGCCCAAGGGCGCGCAGGGCGTGATGCAGCTGATGCCCGATACCGCCACCGAATACGGCGTGGCCGATCCGCTCTCGGCCGAGCAGTCCATCGGTGGCGGTGCGCGTTACATGAAGGCGCTGCTGCGCCGTTACAAAGGCGACCGCGTGCTGGCCGCCGCCGCCTACAACGCGGGGATCGGGGCGGTGACGCGGTACAAGGGCGTGCCCCCGTATGCCGAGACGCTGGCCTACGTGGAGAAGGTCAGCGCGCTGTATGTGCGGTATCGCGAGGCGATGGGCTTCAAGGTGGAGACGCCGGCGAAGTAGGCCGGTGCCTCAGCGCGAGGAACCTGTATTGAACAACGGATGGTGCTCGCTGCGTCCGACGGCGTCCAATGCCGCCTGCACGTCGGCGCGCGCGACGACCTGCCGCCATCGGCGATCGCGCTCGGCGTCACCGGGCAGCGAGGGTACGGTCAGCAGCTGCTGCATGGACATCAGTGCTTCGCTGCGGTGCTCGGTCGAGCGCAGCCGTGCGATCAGTTGTGCGGCGGCCTGGTCCAGCGCATTGTCTTCCAGCAGGGCTTCCACCACGTAGTCTTCGGCGATGTCCTTGTGATCCGCCAGCCAGCGCTGGGCGGTGGCGGCCTGCGCCGTATCGCCCAGCTGGCGGTAGGCGTAGAAGCGCACCCACTGTTGCACGGCCTCACCGTACGGGCTCAGGTTGCTGCCGGTTTTGTCGAGCGTCTCCAGCGCCTCGCGCGGCCGTAGCAGCGACGCCTGCCACGTCGCCAGGTTCAACTGCTGGCTGACGTTGGCCGCGCCTTCCTCGTGGAACGCGGCGGCGGTTTCCAGGGTCGCCAGCCCGGCCTGCGCATCGCCCAGGCGGCGCTGTGCGATGGCGCGGTTGTTGAGCAGCCACGCAATATCCCCGGAGTGCTCGAAGCTGCGCGGCAGGCTGGGATCGGCCGCCGCTCCAGCGACGTTCCCGGTCATGGCGACCACCTCGTCATGGCGCCCGAGTGCCAGCAGCGCATAGCTCATCTCCACGAGATTGCGGATTTCCTCGGGTGCCAGCAGGTTACCCACGCGCAATGCATCGAGCTCGCGCTGTGCGGACTGCAGCGGGTCGAAGCGCGGACTGTCGCGATCAATGAAGCGGTCGAACCGCTTGTCCGCCCGCAGGGCGAGGATGGCCATCGGGCTGTCGATCCGTTCCAGTGTCGCTGCGACCCGGTCGTCCTGGCCGCTGTCGACCTGCAACACCGCCAGCCGCTTCCAGAAATCGGTCGGCTCGATAGCCTCGGGTTTCCAGCCCCGGTCGAACAGCGCCTGCAGGAAGTCCCGGTAGTCGCTCTCGTGGCCCTGCAGCTGCTGGCCCAGCGATCCGGCCATGGACATGCTGATGTCGGGCAGGAACTGATCGGACAGCTGCAGCGAGCGGGTGATCAGGCGCGTGCCCTCGAGGTGACGGCCATCCTCCGCATCCAGCACGCCCAACAGATAGAGCGCGCGCGGTTCATCGGGTGTCGCGTGTCGGGCGAGCTCAAGATAGCTGCGCGCTGGAGCATGCTGGCGAGCCTGCAATGCCACCCAGCCGGCCACGACGTAGGCGTTGACCCGATCAGCATCGGGAATGTCCGCCAGGCCGGGATCCGCCAGCAGCCGCTCGAACGTGATCAATGCGCCCAGCGTGTCCCCCTGCTCGCCTTGCTGCGCGGCGTCGCCCAGCGCGTCCTGCAGTGCTTGTACGTGAGCGCTGTCGGCTGGCGCGCGGGTATCGACCGATGCCTGCACCGGTACGGCAATGGCTTGGACCAGGGCGATCAACAGGGCGATGCGGTGTGGTCGCAGATGCGGCATGCGGCGCTTCCTTCCATGGCGTGAATCCTGATTGGAACCCGGCGGGCCGTGGCGGCACAAGCGACCTGTGTCAGGGTTTGCAGATCCGCGCGCAGGCCGTATCGTCAGTGCCCTTTGGAATGCAGGGATCGCAATGGGACGCAACGCATGGGCAGGAATGATCGCGGCGGCTACCGCTGCGGTGCTCGCATGGACCTTCCTGCGTGAGCCATCGCCGCCATCGCCGCCGCCAGGCCCGGTGGCGACCGTGCTGGGGTGGACGCCGGAGATCCGCGTGCTGGCCGGCGACGGCGTCGGCGGCGCTGCAGACGGCCCCGCCACCCAGGCACGCTTCGCCGATCCGTATGGGCTGGCCGTCGACGCCCACCGCGTGGTCTACATCGCCGATGCCGGCGACAACAACCGCATCCGTCGCGTACATCCCGACGGTCGCGTGGACACCCTGGCCGGGCAGGGCGAAGGCTGGCGCGACGGCGCTGCGATGCAGGCGCAGTTCAACACGCCGTCCGGTATCGCAGTGGATGCCGCCGGCACTGTCTTCGTCGCCGACACCGGCAACCATGTCATCCGGCGCATCGCGGTGGATGGCACGGTGAGCACGCTCGCCGGCGATGGCCAGCGGGGGTTCGTCGATGGGCCGGCCGCGCAGGCGCGTTTCGATGGGCCGATGGGCGTGGCGGTGGACGCGGGGGGCCGTGTCTACGTGGCCGATAGCTACAACGATCGCATCCGCGTGATCGAGCCCGATGGGCGGGTGCATACCGTGGCCGGCGGCGAACGCCCGGGCAACGCCGATGGGAGCGGTGCGCTCACGCGGCTGGATACACCGGTGGCGCTGGCGCTGGATGCGCACGGCAACCTGCTGATCGCCGACCTGTTCAACAACGCGATCCGCCAGCTCGCCCCGGATGGCACGCTCAGTACCCGCGTTGCCGATGGAGGGCTGCTCAGCGGTCCGCTGTCCCTGGCGGTGACCCACGACGGGGTGATCTATGCCAGCGACATCAATGGCAAGGTGGTGCAGATTTCGGCGCAGGGCCACCAGCTCGCGCTGGCCGGGGTGCCGCCGCAACCACGTTTCGCCCGCCCCACCGCGCTCGCGCTGGATGCGGGCGGTGGGCTGTATCTGGCCGATGCCGCGTCCTACCGTGTGCATCGCCTGAGTCCGTTGGCCGCAGGCCAGACCGCACCGCCGGCCCTGATCGGCCCGGCGCCGGACGCCCCGCTGCCCGCCACCGCCGGCCGTTGGCCGCTGGCCCCGCAGGAGGGGTGGCATGAAGTGGCCGGCACGCTGGGTGAAGTGCGCGGCGACTTCAAGGGGGAGAGCCGCCATCACCTGCACGGCGGCTTTGATATCCGCGGCGATGTCGGCCAGCCGGTGCTGGCGATCGCCGATGGCAAGGTCGACACCCCGTTCGCGGCGTGGTCGGTGGGCGGGCAGGCCGAGGGCCTGTCGCTGGGGTCGCTCAGGTACATTCACATGAAGGTCGGCCGCGATCCGCGCGACCGCCAGTTCGATGCGCGCTGGCAGCAGCTGTCCGGTGAGGACGGCAGGTTGCAGCGCATCCGCGTGCGCCGCGGCACCCGCTTCGCCGCAGGTGAAGCGCTCGGCACCATCAACCGCATGGCGCACGTGCACCTGAGCGTGGGTGCCAGCGGCTTCGAACGCAATGCGGTGGCGCTGGGCTTTACCGGTTACGCCGATGCCTTCGCGCCGCGCATCACCGACGTGGCCGTACTGGACGATCTCGACCAGCCGATCACGGCCGGTGCCGACGGCCGCGTTGCGATACCGCGCCAAGGCCCGGGAGTGCAGATCGTGGTGGAGGCCTGGGACCAGGTCGACCGCAACCTGCCGCGGCGTCGGCTGGGCCTGTATCAGGTCGGCTACCAGGTGCTGGATGCACAGGGCCGGCCGCTGGCGGGCTACGAGCAGCCGCGCTTCAACATCGTGTTCAACCGGATGCCGCGCGAAGACAGCGCCACCCGCGTGGCCTATGCACCGGACAGTGGCATCACCGTGCATGGCAGCGCGATCACGCGGTTCCGCTATCTGGTCACCAACACCGTGCGCGATGGCCTGGTCGAGACCGCACGCTGGCAGCCCGATGCGTTGCCGGCCGGTGACTACATCCTGCGTGGCAGTGCACGCGACTACAGCGGCAATGAAGCGATCGGTCCGCGCGATCTGAAGATCACGCTGCTGCCCTGAGCGGTATCAGGCGCCGACGCGCACGCGCTCGGCGTCCATGTCGGCCAGCGGCCGTACCTCGATGCTGCCGAAGCGCGACCACGGAAACTGCTGGGCGATGCGCATCGCCTCGGCGGGGTCGGGGGCGTTGATCAGGTTGAAGCCGGCCAGCAGTTCATGGGTCTCGGCGAACGGGCCATCGGTGATGCGGGCCTGGCCCTGGCGCACGCGCACCGTGCGCGCGCTGTCCACCGGCTCCAGTTTCTGCGCGAGCACCAGCGTGCCCTCGGCCTGCAACGCATCAGCGTGGCGCAGGCAGTCGTGCATCAGGCGGTCGTACTCCTCGCCTGGCAGGGCCTGCAACAGGCCCTCGTCGATGTAGATCAGCAGCAGGAATTGCATGGCCAGGCCAGGGAATGGGCAGGGCCATCATCATGCCCCAGGCCACGCGGCAGCCGTGTTGCAGCGCGACAGGACGCGCCTGTTCAGGCTGTCTGCGACGGCTGGCCGACGGCATCGACATTTTTTTTGGCGGGCGTGTCGATTTCCGGCTCACTGCAACGTTGTATCCCTTGAACGGCCCGGATACGGGCCGGCCCCGAAGGAGACACCGATGAAAGTCATGGTACTGGTCAAGGCCACCGCGGCCACCGAGGCCGGACAGCTGCCGACCGAGCAGGAGATCCGCGCCATGGGCGCCTACAACGAGCAACTGGTCCAGGCCGGGATCATGCTGGCCGGCGAGGGCCTGCACCCGACCTCGCGTGCGCGCCGGGTGGCGTTCGGCAGCGAACCGCCGTGCGTGATCGATGGCCCGTTCGCGGAAACCCGCGAGCTGGTCTGCGGCTTCTGGCTCTGGCAGGTCCGTTCGCTGGACGAAGCCACCGAATGGCTGAAGCGTGCGCCGTTCGCGCCGGGTGACGTGGTCGAGCTCCGCCCGATTCTCAGCGCCGAGGATTTCGGCGCGGCCTTCACCCCCGAATTACAGGCGCAGGAACAGCGTCTGCGCGACCAGATCGGCGCGGCCGATTGACCCACCCCTCACCCCTGGAGCATTCCCATGAAACTGATTCCGTTCCTCGGCTTCAACGGCAAGACCCATGAAGCCATGGCCTTCTACGCGCAGGTACTCGGCGGCGAGGTCACCTCGGAAATGAAGTACCGCGACATGCCACCGATGGAAAGCCAGGAAGGCTGTGGCGAGATGCCGCCGGAGACACTGGACCATGTCGCTCACAGCCAGCTGGAGGTCGGTCCGGCGATCCTGATGGCCGCCGACGGTCCGTCCCCGGAAGGGCAGGGCGGCACCACGATCAACATCGATGTCGACTCGATCGAGGAGGCCGAGCGCGTGTTCAAGGCCCTGGCCGACGGCGGCGAGATCAAGATGCCGATCACCGAAACGTTCTGGGCCCATCGTTGGGGCTTTCTGATCGACCGCTACGGCAAGCCGTGGATGGTCAATTGCATGAAGCAGCCCTGATTCCCACGTCCAACAGGAAACGCACGCATGTCCAACGCGACGCAACAGATGATCTTCGTCAATCTCCCGGTGCGCGACCTGGAGGCCTCCAAGGCGTTCTTCGCCGCGCTCGGCTACAGCTTCAACCCGACCTTCACCGATGAGAACGCGGCCTGCATGATCATCAGCGACAGTATCTTCGTGATGCTGCTGGTGGAGTCCTTCTTCGCCCAGTTCACGACCCAGCCGATCAGCGATGCGCGGCGGCAGACCGAGGTGATCACCTGCCTGTCGGCCGAGAGCCGCAAGGCAGTCGATGCGCTGGTGGACACGGCGCTGAAGGCGGGTGCCCGCGAACCGCAGCCGGCGCGCGATTACGGCTTCATGTACCAGCGCGGCTTCCAGGACCTGGACGGCCATCTGTGGGAAATCGCACACATGGACGGCGAACCGGGGTGATGGCACGGCGCGGTGCGGCTTGTGCCCCGGCCGCACCGGTGCTTTGATCGGCCGCATGGACACGGCACTGACGCAACGACTGGACACGATCTGGCGCATGGAGGCGCCAGTGCTGACCGCCCGCCTGACCCGCCTGCTTGGCGGCGATGTCGGCCGTGCCGAAGAGCTGGTCCAGGACACCTGGCTGGCCGCGCTGGAGCGCTGGCCCAGCCAGGGCGTACCGGACAATCCCGGAGCGTGGCTGATGACCACCGCGCGCAACCGCGCCATCGATGTGCTGCGCCAGCACCAGCGCGTCGCCGGGCAGCACGCGCAGTACGGCAGTGAACTGGAGCCGCTGGCGTTGCCTGCGCCGGATGACAGCGACGCGCTGGAAGACGACATCGGCGATGACCTGCTGCGGCTGATGTTCGTGGCCTGTCATCCGGTACTGGCGGCCGACGCGCGGGTGGCACTCACCCTGCGCCTGCTGGGCGGGCTGACCACCGACGAGATCGCACGGGCCTTCCTCGCACCCGAGCCGACCATCGCCCAGCGCATCGTGCGCGCCAAACGCACGCTGGCGCAGAAGCAGGTGCCGTTCGAAGTACCGCGCCAGGCGGCGTTGCCGGAGCGGTTGGCGTCGGTGCTGGAGGTGGTCTATCTCATCTTCAACGAAGGCTACGCCGCGAGTGCCGGCGATGACTGGATGCGTCCGGCGCTGTGCGATGAAGCGCTGCGGCTGGGCCGCGTGCTGGCCAGTCGGTTGCCGACCTGGCCGCAGGTGCAGGGGCTGCTCGCCCTGATGGAACTGCAGGCCTCGCGCACCGCCGCGCGCACGGATGCCACCGGCACGCCGATCCTGCTGCCCGAGCAGGACCGCGCGCGCTGGGACTGGCTGCAGATCGGCCGTGGACAGGCGGCGCTGCAGCAGGCGGTGGCACTGGGGGGCAGCGAGGATCCGTACGTCCTGCAGGCGGCCATCGCCGAGTGCCATGCGCGCGCGCGCCGTGCCGAAGACACCGATTGGGCGCGAATGACGGCGCTCTATGCACGCCTGGCCCAGCGCCAGCCGTCGCCGGTGATCGCCTTGAACCATGCGGTCGCCCTGTCGCGCGCGGAGGGGGCGGCCGCGGCTTGGCCCCTGGTCGATGCGCTCGCTGGCGACGCACGGCTGCGCGACTACGCGCCGCTGGCCGCGGTCCAGGGCGACCTCCTTGCCCGGCTGGGTCGCAGCGAGGACGCGCGGGCGGCGTTCGAGCGCGCGGCCACGCTGACCGCCAACGCGCGCGAGAAGGCGCTGCTGTTGGCACGCGCGGCGGCTGTGTAGACCGGCACTGCACCGGGCGGCGGCTCTGGCCTACACTCGGGCGATTGTCGGTCAGTCATGAGGTGCAGCGTGAAGCGTGTGGTAATCAGCCTGTTGGCGTTGTCGGTGTCGTCGGCCTTGATGGCCGCCACCCCCAAATTCGATGGCGCGCGGATCTCCGCCGACGTCAAGGAACTGGCCTCGGATGCCTACGAGGGCCGCTCGCCGGCCACGGCCGGTGAAGAAAAGACCATCGCCTTCCTGAGCAGGCAGTTCGCGGCGGCCGGCCTGCAGCCGGGCGGCGACCTCAAGGACGGCAAGCGCCTGTGGACCCAGGCCGTGCCGCTGCTCAAGGGCGATGTCGTCGGCACCCCGAGCCTGTCGCTGAGCAGCAAGGGCAAGCCGCAGACGCTGAGCCAGGGCAAGGAAATCGCCGTGCGCGCCGCGATGAACGGTGCCAGCGAAGTCGACATCAAGAACGCCCCGCTGGTCTTCCTCGGCTACGGCGTCAAGGCCGGTGAGCGCAACTGGGACGACTTCAAGGGCGTCGACCTGAAGGGCAAGATCGCCGTCGTGCTGATCAACGACCCGGACTTCGAGACCGGCCAGGGCGACTTCGACGGCAAGGGCATGACCTACTACGGTCGCTGGACCTACAAGTACGAAGAAGGCGCACGCCAGGGTGCCCTCGGCGTGCTGATCGTGCACGAAACCGCACCGGCCTCGTACGGCTGGGCCACCGTGGCCGGTTCCAATACCAACACCATGTTCGACGTGGTCCGCGACAATCCGGCCGAAGCGCATCCGCTGCTGGAAGGCTGGATCCAGCGCGATCTGGCGGTGGAACTGTTCAAGCGCTCGGGCCTGGATTTCGAGGCGCTCAAGAAGCAGGCGCAGACCCGTGACTTCAAGCCGGTCGAGCTGAAGGGCGAGACCTTCTCGGCCAAGTACGCGGTCAAGACCGAGGTGATCACCTCGCACAACGTGGCCGCGCGCCTGGAAGGCAGCAAGCATCCGGACGAGACCGTGATCTACAGCGCGCACTGGGATCACATCGGCGTCGGCAAGCCGGACGCGAACGGTGACACCATCTTCAACGGCGCGCTGGACAACGCCAGTGGCACCGCCTCGCTGGTCGAGCTGGCCCGCGGCTTCGCCAAGGCCAAGCGTCCGGAACGTTCGGTGCTGTTCCTGGCCGTCACCGCCGAGGAAAAGGGGCTGCTGGGCTCGGAGTACTACGCCAGCCACCCGCTGTACCCGCTCGGCAAGACCGTGGCGCTGATCAACATGGACGGCATGGCGCCCTTCAGCCCGTCGCGTGACTTCGGCATCTACGGCTCGGCCAAGCTGGAACTGCTGGACCAGCTCAAGGACGTCGCCAAGGGCTGGGACATCCGCTACACCCCGGATCCCAAGCCGGAAGCCGGCCTGTTCTTCCGCTCCGATCACTTCCCGTTCGCCAAGCGCGGCGTGCCGGCGGTGTCGTACTCGGCGGGCCAGGACTGGGTGGAGGGTGGCGTCGCGGCCGGCAAGGCGGCCTCTGATGACTACACCGCCAAGCGCTACCACCAGCAGGGCGACGAGTGGCAGCCGGACTGGACCTTCGCCGGTGCCTCGCGCGATCTGGAAGTGCTGTACACGCTGGGCAACCAGCTGGCCAACTCGCGTGCCTGGCCGAACTGGAGCGACGACTCCCAGTTCCGCGCCCCGCGCGATGCCAGCGCCGCCGAGCGGAAATAAGACCGCGTCCGGCCGGCACGCCGGCCGGACCCCGCTGTAGAGCCACGCCATGCGTGGCTTCGCGGTCCCGAACCCCGACGTAGAGCCACGCCATGCGTGGCTTCGCGGTCCCGGAACCAAAACCAGCCACCCATGGGGTGGCTCTACACCGCTTCGTCCCACCATTCCCCGCCTTCGTCGCATGCCGCTTGTTCCCGCTGCCGGCAGGGCTATGCTCGCCTCACTCCCTATGTGATGACGCCGCCGTGTTCGCCAGCCTCGCTCTGATCCTCCGCATCCTGTTGGCCTGGGCCGCCGCCATCGTGGTGGCGGGATTCGTCTGGAGTGGCATCTTCAGCGGCATGAACGATGGTCCCGGCTGGGTCTTCGGCCTGCTGGCCCTGTTCGTGATGGTGACGGCGGTGGGCAGCTGCATTACCCATATCCGCCGGGTCTGGCTGGTCGCCGGGCGGCTGGATGCCACCACGCTGTCCAGCCGCCAGCGCCGCCAGATCGAGCTGCCGATGGATGCCGGCCCGGCGTTCGCCCTGCTCGAAGCCGCCATTGCAGAGCTGCCCCGCGTAGAGGACATCGAAAGCGCGCCCGGCAGCCTGCAGGTGCGGGCGTACGTGCGCCGCGTGGACGCCTACAACGGCCGCCCGCCGTCGCGCTGGAATCTGCCCGCGCGGGTGGCGATCCGGCGCAACAGCGTGCTCGCCACGGTCACCCCGGGGCAGGGCACCAGCAGCGTCACCCTGCTGTTCGAACCCGATGCCGGGGTCTGGGCGGACCTGCTCGCGGTCGACGAAGGCAGCAATCATGAAAATGCCGAGGCCGTCAGCCGCGCGATCACCCGTCGCGTCGCCGAACAGCGCCGCGACGAGCAGGCCGCTGCCGAGCAGACCGCCACCGAGAAGGAGCTGTCCGTCGCCAAGCTCAACCTGCTGCATGCCCAGGTCGAGCCGCACTTCCTCTACAACACGCTGGCCAACGCGCAGGTGCTGACCCGCACCGATCCGCCCCGCGCCGACCAGATGCTCGGGCACCTGATCCAGTACCTGCGCAGCTCGCTGCCCAGCGTGGAGGAATCGATGTCGACCCTGGGCGTGGAGCTGGAGCGCACCCAGGCCTACCTGGAGATTCTCAAGATCCGCATGGGGGCGCGCCTGGCCCTGCAGGTGGACGTACCGCCGGCGCTGCTCGGGCTGGCACTGCCCTCGATGGCGCTGCAGACCCTGGTCGAGAACGCGATCAAGCACGGCCTGGAGCCCAAGCCCGGCGGCGGCACGGTGTGGATCATCGCGCGCGCCTTCGAGGACCATGTCACCCTCACCGTGGCCGACGATGGCCTCGGCTTCGGCCAGGGCACCAGCGGTTCCGGCATCGGCCTGAAGAACCTGCGCGAACGCCTGCGCCTGACCTGTGGCGAACGCGCCGGCGTGGCGATCGTGTCCAATTTCCCCAGCGGTGTGGCGGCGACGATCACCCTGCCGCGCGATGCCCGTGAGGCGATCCATGCAGCTTGATGCGCTCATTGCCGAAGACGAAGACCTGCTGCGGCAGTCGCTGGTCGCCCAGCTGCAGCGGTTGTGGCCGGAACTGCGGCTGGTGGCCGAATGCGAGGACGGTGCCAGCGCGCTGGAGCGCCTGGCCGAGCTGAAGCCGGATCTGGCCCTGCTCGACATCCGCATGCCCGGCATCACCGGCATCGAAGTGGCCCGCGCGCTGCCGGAGATCAGCCCGCGCACCCAGGTGGTGTTCGTCACCGCCTACGACCAGTACGCCATTGATGCGTTCGAACAGGGCGCGATCGACTACCTGCTCAAGCCGGTCAGCGATGAGCGCCTGCTGGCCACGCGCGAGCGCATCCTGGCGCGCATGCAGCTCGGCCGCCCGGACAGTGGCATGCTCGAGCAGCTGCTGCAGCGTCTCGGCCAGCAGCCCGCCGCCGCATCAAGCACGCCACCGTTGGCCTGGATCACCGCCAGCAACGGGCGCGACACGCAGCTGATCATGCTCGAAGACGTGATCTACTTCCGGGCCGACAGCAAATACACCACCGTGGTCACCGAACAGGGTGAAAGCCTGCTGCGCACCTCGTTGCGCGAACTGCTCGACGCGCTCGATCCGCAGCGTTTCCGCCAGATCCACCGCTCCACCATCGTGAACATGAAAGCGGTCGCCGCGGTCACCCGCGATGACACCGGCCGCGGCCAGCTGCGCTTGAAGCACCGGACCGAAGTGCTCAACGTCAGCCAGCCCTTCATGAGTCTGTTCCGCGGGATGTAACCGCCTTCTTCTGGAGCCTCCCATGCGTATCGCCGTTGTCGCCAGTCTCTGCGTCGTGATGCTGGCCGCCTGCCAGCAATCGAGCAACACCTCCGTCACCCGCATCCGCGCCAATGGCGTGGATACGCTGCACAGCAGGACCACCGTGGACAACGGCGTGGCCAGCTTCGCCTGCATCGCCAGCAGCAGCGGCCAATGCCATTACCTGGTGCTGGATGCGCGCTGCGCCAAGGACAAGGACTGTGCTTACCCGCCGCTGCACCGGCTGGCCGTGGCGGTCGGCAAGACGGAGCAGATGGCGGGCTTGCCGGCCGGCTTCCAGCACTGCGTCAGCGCGGTCCAGAAAGAACGATGCCACCGTGAGTGATCACGGTGGCATCGTGGCTCCCCCCGCTTTGCAGTAGGGTCAGAACGCGGGCTGCAGATGCAGATTGGTGCCGTTGGGCTGCTCGCCGACGTGGTTGAGCTGGCCGACCAGTTCGGTGTGCTGCTTCATCCGGCCGATCTCGCGCATGATGCGGATGTCCTCGTGGCGCAGCTCGCGCTTCGCGCTCACCGCCTGCTTGTAATCCAGGACTTCCGGGTAGTGCTGGGCCATGTCCAGTGCTTCGGCCACGCACTCCACCGTATCGGCATCGGAGGTGATCCGGGCGCGGCTGTTGAAGGCCTTCATCCAACGCTCAAAGCCGGCGGTGTGATCGAACATGTTGGCCATGAACCAGATCACGAACAGGATCGAGACCCACGAACCGAACACGATCACCACGCGGGTGAAGGTGATATGGAAGTCATCCTTCCACAGGTAGTTGCTGATCAGGCCGAGGATGAGCAGCGAGGACGCCTGCCAGCCTACGATCGAGGCCATCAGCCATTGGCCCTTGGCCTTGGCGAGCACCGCGACTTCCTCGCGGATCTGCTGTTCACTCTTGTTACGCCAATGCGCGACCTGTTTTTCGAACGGGCTGTTGTACAGCTCGTTGTCCTGCAACAGCAAACCCAAACCTTTGAACAAAGCGATCATGACGAGCTCCTTCTGGAACGTGCGGCAGCGCATTGGACGACGTTGTGGCAGGTCCAGTTCTAGCACTTTCACGGCGCTTGGCAATGGGCAAAGCGCAAAGATCCGGCGTCAATCCTGCATGAATGGGGAAACCCGCAGCGGATTTGCGCATTGCGGCACGTAAATCACCGGGTAAACAGGCGTTACGTGGGGGTGTTCATGCTGCACGTGCACAATGTAGAGCCCGCTGGCGGTAGCGTCCTCGCCAGCCCCGCCGGTATCACGCAGAATTGACGCATCCGCGCAAAACGCCGGTCCGCTCCGCCCTCGGTACTGTTGATGTCCTCCCTGCTGCGTTCGCTTGCCCGCCCCGCCACCGCCCCGATCCGCCGCTGGGTATTGGGTGCTTTTCCCCGCGGCCAGAGCGGGATCGATTACGACCAGCCGCTGGGCGACCCCGGCTGGTTCGGCCCGGACAGCATCACCTGGCGCGTGCATTCGGAGTTTCCCGGCATGCTCGCCGGCGGCCTGTGCGCGCTGATGCTGCAGACCCTGCATCCGCTCGCCCTGGCCGGCGTCTACGACCATTCGAACTTCCGCGCTGACCTCGTTGGCCGCCTGCGCCGCACCACCGCGTTCGTCGCCGGCACCACCTACGCACCGACCGCGGAAGTCGAGGCGCTGATCAGCAAAGTGGCGCGCATCCACGCGCAGGTGCGCGGGCAGACCGCCGACGGGCGCGCGTATTCCGCCGACGATCCCGCCTTGCTGACCTGGGTACATGTGACCGAGGCCTACGGTTTCCTGCAGGGCTGCCGGCGCTATTGCCGCGACGTCCCAGGCGACATCGCCGATCAGTATTACCGTGAGTACAAGCGCGTGGCCGAAGCGCTCGGGGCTGCCGATGTGCCCGCTTCGGAAGCGGAGGTGGACGCGTACTTCGCGCAGCAGCAATCGGCGTTGGTGTTCGACGCGCGTTCGCGCGAAGTGTTGGCGGTGCTGTCGGACATCCGCCTGCCGGTGCCGATGGCCGGGCTGTCACGCGAGGTGTTCCTCGGCGCCGGCGCGGCGCTGTTGCCGGACTGGGCAACGTCGATGCTGGTGCGAACACCGATGCAGCGTGCCCAGTCGCGCGCGTCTGCGGCGATGCTGAAGGGCATGGCGCCACTGTTCCGGCGTGCACTGCAGGATGGCCTGGCGACGCGGGCATGCACGCGGATGGGTCTTCCTGCCAGCGTGCTGGCAGAGTGGGTTTAAAGCGGTGAATCGCGAGTGCCTGTGTCTGATGGTTGGGTCGGACACGTGCAGGCTTCCGGGACCCGCTGCAAGTACGTCCATGTAAGCTCGTATGCCGCCATCCATGGCGGCATACGGTCCCTCCAGCCTGCACGTGCCCGCCCCCTGACAATTGGCCGGTGGCCATGCTGAGGTCAAAAGCCAGCGAGCGGCGCTGAGCGGCAAGGCTGAGTGGTAGCGCCAGGGTGCACGTCCAAGTGCCAGTCCGCTGTGCGGATGCTGAGCAGCGAAGTACGCAGCTGTTCAGAGCGGAAGTTCAGAGCAGCAAGGCGATGCCGTGCAGCCGAGTAGCAAAGCCACAGAGCAAAGCCACAGAGCAAAGCCACAGAGCAAAGCCACAGAGCAAAGCCCCCACCATCACTGTCGGAGCCGCAGAGCCCGCGCCTGCTCTTCCCCTTGCGCACCAGCCCACTGTCAAAGGGTGGGCATGGGTGGGGTGGCGGGACCGTATGCCGCCATGGATGGCGGCATACGAGCTTACATGGACGTACTTGCAGCGGGTCCCGACACCCCACCCATGCCTGCCCAAACCAGCGCAAACGCAAACCCCAGCCGTTGCTCCGCTCCAGCTTTGTAGCTTTGTAGCTTTCCAGCTTTCCAGCTTTCCAGCTTTCCAGCTCTGCAGCTTTGCAGGGCAAAAAAGAAAAACGGGCGCCGAAGCGCCCGTTCTTTCATCTCAACAAAGTGCGATGAACCACCTCACCACACCTTGACCCGCTTCTCCGGCGCCAGATACAGCTTCTGGCCTTCCTTCACCTCGAAGGCCGGATACCACGCATCCAGATTCCGCACCGTCAACGCACGGAACTGGCCCGGTGCATGCACATTGGTCAACAGCGAATTGCGCAACGCCTGCTCACGCGCCTTGCTGCGCCACGCCTGCGCGAAGCCCAGGAAGAACCGCTGATCCGGCGTGAAGCCCTCCAGCGTCTGCCCCGGCTTGCCCTGCAGCGACAACTGATACGCATCGTAGGCCGTCGACAGACCCGCCACATCGGCGATGTTCTCGCCCAGCGTCAGACGACCATTCACCGAGACCCCCGGGAACGGACTGTAGCTGCTGAACTGCGCCGCCAGCGCGTCGCCTGCCGCGTTGAACTGCTTCAGGTCCTCCGCCGTCCACCAGTTCTGCAGCTTGCCCGTCTCATCGAACAGCGCACCGGCATTGTCGAACCCATGGCTGATCTCATGGCCGATCACCGCGCCGATCGCACCGTAGTTCACCGCATCATCGGCCGCACCATCGAAGAACGGCGGCTGCAGGATCGCGGCCGGGAACACCAGGCGGTTCTCCAGCGGCACGTTCATCGCATTGATGGTCTGCGGCAGCATCGCCCACTCGCTGTGGTCGACCGGCTTGCCCAGCTTGGCGATGTTGCGGCGGTACTCGAACAGCTCCGCCCGCTCGGCGTTGCCCAGCGCGTCATCGCGCTTGATCTCCAGGCCGGTGTAGTCGCGCCACTTGTCCGGGTAGCCCATACCGACGGTCAGGCCCTCGACCTTGGCCTTGGCACGCGCCTTGGTCTGCGGCGACATCCACTCCAGTGCATCGATGCGCTTGGCGAACGCGGCGATGATGTTCTTGGCCATCTCATCGGCACGGGCCTTGGTGGCCGGGTCGAAATGACGCTCGACGTACAGCTTGCCGATCGCTTCGCCGACCGCATGGTTGCTGTCATCGACGGCACGCTTCCAGCGCTCGCTCTGCTGCGGCGTCCCGTTGAGCGTGGTGCCGTGGAAGGCGAAGCGCGCATCCGCGAACGACTTGGGCAGGTACGGTGCGGCGCGGTCCAGCGCGTGGAAGGCCAGGTAGTCCTTCCAGACCTCCAGCGGCTCGGTGGCGACCAGGCGCGAAATGCCGGCCACGGCCTTGGGCTGCCACACGATGAAGTCCTGCTGGGCGTCCAGGCCGGCCGAGGCCAGGAAGGCGCTCCAGTCCATGCCCGGCGCCTTCGCGCTCAGGTCGGCCTGCTTCCAGGCGTTGGCGCCCTTGGCGACGTCGTTGGTGGCTTCCTGCGTGGCATGCGCCTGGGCGATCTTGGTCTCCAGCGCGACGATGCGCTGCGCCTTGCCCGCCGGATCGGCGACGCCGGCCAGCTGCAGCACCTGCGCGATGTAGGCCTGGTACTGCTTGCGGATCTCGGCCATGCGGCCGCCCTGCAGGTAGAAGTCGCGGTCCGGCAGGCCCAGGCCACCCTGCACCAGGTACGGCGCGGTGCGGTCGGGCTGCAGCAGATCCACCGACACCCACACGCCGAACAGGCGGTCGGTGTAGAAGTTGGTGGCGTTGAGCAGGTCGACGTCGGCGCGCAGGGTGCCGCCCAGGGCGGTGGCGAGCGCGGCCTTGTCGCCGATCCCGGCGATGGCGTCCAGCTCGGGCTTGACCGGGGCGGTGCCGCGCGACTCGATGCCGGTCTCGTCCATGAAGGCGGCGTAGTAATCGCCGATCAGCTTGGTCTCGCCCTCGGCCTTGGTATCGGCCGCGGCGCCCTCGAGGATCGCGCGGGTGTCGGCCAGGGTCTTTTCGGAAATGACGTTGAAGCTGCCGTAGCTGGAGCGGTCGGCCGGAATCTCGGTGTTCTTGACCCAGGTGCCGTTGGCGAAGCCGAAGAAGTCATCACCGGCGGCGACGCTGCGGTCCATGCCGGCGGCATCGAAGCCGAAGCTGCCCAGCTGCGGCGTGGGCGCGGCCGGTTGCGCCGGAGCGGACTCAGGCGCGGCAGTGGCCGGTGCAGTGGCCTCGCGGTCGCAGGCGGCCAGGCTCAGCGACAGGCTGGCGGCAATGGCGAGCATCAGGGTGGGGCGGCGCAGCTTGGACATTGAGCTTCTCGGCAACGGAAACGTCCAAGTCTAATCCTGTCCCCGGCGCCCGGTTATGCCGGCTGCGGCGGCATCGGGTACCGGATGTGCCCGTCCCCCGGGTTCACCGAGGTGAACCGCCGCCGGGGTGCTTCCCGTGCCGCGCGCGCTGGTGCATGCTGGAGCGGCACGGATTCCGCGCGCGCCTGCTGGGCGCCCGCGTGGCGATCAAGGCGTCAAGAATCCCGGGCAGCGGCCGCTCAGGTTTGGGGAAACCAGGAAGCGTTTACAGATGAAGTCAGCCTGTCGTGCGGAAAAAGGGTTGCGATGCCCGCGTTGAACCGTGCCCTGGCGCGGCCGCTGCGGACCTTCGTGTGGCTCGGGGTCTGCCTGGGCGTGCTGCTGGCCGCCGGGCTGGTGGCGATGCTGGTCAATGATGGCCAACGCAGGCAGGAGGCCGCGCAGCGCCAGAGCTCGGCGCTGGCGACCGGTGCCCAGCGCCTGCTGCGGCTGGAGCTGCGCAATCTGGAGCGGGCCATGCAGGGCATTTCCCGGGACGGCGCGCTGCTGTTCCAGCGCGTGCCCGCGCAGGCCCCGGACCTGCTCGATGCGGGCATCGCAGGCACCCTGCAGCGGCATGCCGAGCTGCACAGCATCGTCGTGGTCGATCAGTACGGGCGCGCCCTGACCAGCGGCAGCGGCGACCTGCAGTTGCCGCTCTGGGCAGTGGATGACAACCGCGGCCGGGGCAGCCAGCTGTTCCTCGGTCCGCCGCAGGCGCTGGACAGCGCGCACTGGATCCTGCCGCTGGCGTTGCCCATGGGCGGAGACCGCTGGCTGCTCGCACGGCTGCGCACGTCGGAGCTGCAGTCGGTCATCGGCGGCATGGATACCGGCGGGGCCGGGGTGATTTCGATCACCGACCCGCAGGGCTATGTGCTGGCGCGCAGCCCCGATCCGGTGGGCGTGGTGGGGCGCCGCTTCGGCCTGGGCAAACGCGAGCTGCTGCGTCGCGACGCCCTGACCCCATTGGGGACCGAGACCAGCGCAGTCGATGGCATCGAACGCATCTCCAGCCTCAGCACGCTGGCCCAGTACCCGCTGGCGGTGTACGCCGGGTTGGGCCGGCGCGACGTGCTGGCGGCCTGGTGGCCGTATGTGCAGGCCTCGGTCGCGGTCTACCTGCTGTACTGGGCGCTGTTTGGCGCGGTCTATGTCAGCCTGCGCCGCGCCACGCGCGACCAGGACAGCCTGAGCGAGGAGCTGCGTACCGGCCATGCGGAACTGCATATGGCCCATCAGGTCGGCAAGGTCTGCACCTGGTACGTGGACGAGGATGCCTGCCTGCTGCGCTGGTCACCGCTGGCCCGCGAGATCTTCGGCATCGATATCGAGAGCCTGCCGCTCGCCGATTTCTTCGCGCGGGTGCACCACGATGACACGGCGCGCATGCAGCAGGCCTTCGACGCCGCGTTCGCCGGCAGCGGCGTGCTCGATGAAATGTTCCGCCTGGTGTTGCCGGGCGGGGCGATCCGCTGGGTCTCCGCGCGCGGCCAGCGGGTGGCGGTGGTGGACCGCGAGCGGCGCATGATCGGCGCGCTGACCGATGTCAGCGAGCGGGTCGACGCGCTGGCCCGCGTGCAGCAGGCCGAGCGCCAGTTCCGCCTGTTGTTCGATCGCAATCCGGCGCCGTTCTGGGTGTTCGATCCGGACACGCTGCGCTTCCTCGAGGTCAACGAAGCGGCGGTGCGCCAGTACGGCTACAGCCGCGATGAATTCCTGTCGATGAGCATCCTCGACATCCGCCCGCGTGAGGGCTGGGAGGAAATCCGCGGGGCGATCGCGCAGGCCCGCATCGGCGATGTGCAGGACGCGCAGGTGCGCCTGCACCAGCGCAAGGACGGCAGCGTCTTCGAGGTGCGTGCGCATCTGGCGCGGCTGGATTTCGATGGCCGCCAGGCCTGCCTGGTGCTGGCCGAGGACGTCAGCGAGCGGCTGGCCTATGAGCGCGACCTGGCCTACCACGCCACCCACAACCCGGCGACCGGCCTGCTCAACACGCGCGCACTGGCCGCGCAGCTGGACGAGGAGGGCGGGGCGTACACGATCGCGTACGTGCAGTTCCGCGGCCTGCAGCTGGTGTCGGACACGCTGGGCCGCGAAGTCGGCGACGTGGTGCTGCAGGCGATGGCCAAGCGCCTGGGCGGGCTCGGCGTGCGCTACGGCCTGCTGGCCTTCCAGCCTGCCGAGGATTTCATCTTCGCCATCCGCGACGACCATCAGCGCCAGACCGCGCTGGATACGCTGGTGCAGACGGTGTCCGAACCGGTGCGCGGGCAGGATTGGCTGCACCAGTTCGAGCCGCGCATCGGCGTCGCCGTGAAGTTCGACGGCGATGCAAGCACGGCCGAGCAGGTCATCGGCATGGCCGCGCAGGCCGCGCATGCGGCGCGCGACGAAGGCAATGTCATCGCGTGGTACGACACCACCGTGAGTTCCCGTTTTGCCGAGCGGCTGCGCCTGGCCGGGCGCATCCACAGTGCGATCGATACCGAGTTCGAGCTGTACTACCAGCCGATCTGCCACGCCGGCGACAGCAGCCCGGCCGCGCTGGAAGCCCTGCTGCGCTGGCCGCAGGCGGATGGCAGCTTCATTCCGCCGGGCGAGTTCATCCAGCTGTGCGAAGACACCGGGCTGATCCTCGCGCTTGGCCGCTGGGTGATCCGCGCTGCGGCACAGGCACAGCGGCAGCTGGTCGATGCCGGCTGGGACCTGCCGATCGCGGTGAACGTCTCGGCGGTGCAGTTCTTCAACAGTGACCTGGTCGCCGAGTTCACCCGCGCCAGCCAGGAGTTCGGGCTGGCCCGCGGTGCGCTGCAGGTCGAGCTGACCGAGAGCAGCCTGATGCGCAAGCCGGGCCAGGCCAAGCAGACCATGCAGCGCCTGCACGAACAGGGCATCATCATTTCGCTGGATGATTTCGGCACCGGTTACTCGAACATGTCCTATCTGCAGCATCTGCCGCTGGACATCCTGAAGATCGACCGCAGCTTCGTGGCGGACGTGGAAACCAATCCGCGCAATGCCTCGATCTGCCGCGCGCTGCTGTCGCTGGGCCACAGCATGGGCCTGACCATCATCGCCGAAGGCGTGGAGACCCCGGGCCAGCATCAATGGTTGGCCGCGCACGGCTGCGACCAGGTGCAGGGCTATCTGCTCGGCCGGCCGATGCCGCTGGCCAAGGTGATCGCGCAGCTGGACGCGGTGGAGGCGTAACGCCGGGGGCTGCCCGGCCGCCGCCACGCGTGGTCAGCCCAGTGCTTCGACCAGGTAATCGATGAAGCTGCGGACCTTGGGCGCCAGATGGCTGCGGCTGGTGTACACCGCATGGATGCCGATGCCGGGCACCGCCCACGTGGGCAGCACGCGTTCCAATCGGCCATCGGCGATCGCCTCGGCGACCAGGAAGTCCGGCTGCACGATGATGCCCATGCCGGCGATCGCGGCCTCCCGCAGCACATCGCCATTGTTGGCGCGGACGCTGCCGTGCACCGGCACGGAGACCTCGCCGCGCGGGCCGTGCAGCTGCCAGGCATCGCCACCGGCCCAGTAGCTGTAACTCAGGCACTCGTGTGCCGACAGATCTTCAGGCTGCTGCGGGCGGCCATGCGCATCCAGATACGACGGCGCCGCGCACAGGCTGATCTGCACGTCGGCGAGCTTGCGCGCGATCAGGGTCGGGCTGGGCTGGCGGGTGATGCGGATCGCCACGTCGTAGCCTTCTTCGACCATGTCCACCAGGCGGTCGGACAACGACAGGTCCAGTTCCACCTGCGGGTAGCGCGCGCGATAGCCGGCCAGCAGCGGACCGAGCCGCGCGATGCCATAGCTGACCGGCGCGTTGATCCGCAGCCGTCCGGAGGGCTCCAGCGCCTGCGCGCTGATGCCGGCCTCCAGCGCATCGAACTCGGCCAGCAGACGCACGCACTCGGCGTAATAGGCCGCGCCCGTGCTGGTGGGGCTCACGCGGCGGGTCGTACGGTTGAGCAGGCGGGTCGACAGGCGCTTTTCCAGCGCGGCGATCTGCCGGGTGACCCCCGCCGTGGACAGGTCCAGGGCCTGCGCGGCGGCACTGAAGCCGTTGCGCTCGACCACGGCGACAAACACACGCATGGCGTCCAGAGTGTCCATTGTTTCTTTTTCCGGAATAAACAGCGTCGATGCATCGTATTTATTGGCCGATCCGTACGCAATAGTCTGAGATCCAGCAACCGCCCCGGTGGGCGTGCCGCTATTGGAGTCCGTAATGTCCCGCTTGCCTTCCCTCTACATCTCGCACGGCTCGCCGATGACCGCGCTGAATCCCGGCCTGGTCGGCGAGCGCCTGGCCGCGCTGGCGGCGCGCCTGCCGCGGCCGCGCGCGATCGTGATGGCCTCGGCGCACTGGCTGACCCACCAGCCGGTGGTAGGTGGGCATGCCCAGCCGCCCACGATCCACGATTTCGGCGGTTTTCCACAGGCGCTGTTCGATCTGCAGTACCCGGCGCCGGGCGACCCCGCACTGGCCCTGGAGATCGCGCAGCGGCTGACCGCGGCCGGCCTGCCGACGGCGATCGATCCGCAGCGCGGCCTCGACCACGGTGCCTGGGTGCCGCTGCGCTTCCTATACCCGCAGGCGGAGATCCCGGTCGTGCCGCTGGCGATCCAGCCACTGCTTGGGCCGGCCCATCAGTTCGCGCTGGGGCGCGCGCTGGCACCGCTGCGCGAGCAGGGCGTGCTGTTGATCGGCTCGGGCAGCATCACCCACAACCTGCACGATTGGCGCAGCTATCAGGACGGCAAGGAGGCGCCCTATGTGCGGCCCTTCATCGAGTGGGTGGAGCAGCGCCTGCAGGCCGATGACAGCGCCGCACTCCTGGACTACCGCCGTCAGGCCCCGCACGCGGCGCAGGCGCACCCGAGCGACGAGCACCTGCAGCCGCTGCACTTCGCGATGGGTGCGGCCGGTGGCGATGCGCTCGGCGCGCAGCGTATCGATGCCGGCATCGATGCGGGGTTCCTGGCGATGGACATCTATCGCTTCGACGGCGCCGACGCGCAGCTGCTGTCCGCCGACTGAGCCTGGTGCGCCCCGCGCATTCGCGTGGCGGCGCACGTGTGGTACGTTTTTTCCTGTTTCCGGCGCCGGCTGCCCGCAGCCTCCCCCGCGCTGCTTACTGGAAAATGCATGCATACCATTGAAGTCGTCCTGGCGATGCTGGTGGCGGTGGTCGCCAGCGGCTACCTGGTCCGCGTCCTGCCGTTGTCCCTGCCACTGCCGCTGGTGCAGATCGGGCTGGGCGCGGTCATTGCCGGGGTGTTCAACCGCGGCCACGCGCTGGAGCCGGAGATGTTCTTCCTGCTGTTCCTGCCGCCGCTGCTGTTCCTGGATGGCTGGCGCATCCCCAAGCAGGGCCTGTTCCGCGATAAAGGCGTGATCCTGGAGCTGGCGTTCGGGCTGGTGGTGTTCACCGTGATCGGGGCCGGCTTCCTGATCCACTGGATGATCCCGGTGATGCCGCTGGCCGTGGCCTTCGCGCTGGCGGCGATCATCTCGCCGACCGATCCGGTGGCGGTCAGTTCGATCGCCTCGCGCGCGCCGATCCCCAAGCGGCTGATGCACATCCTGGAAGGCGAGTCGCTGCTCAACGATGCCTCCGGGCTGGTCTGCTTCCGCTTCGCGGTGGCGGCGGTGATGACCGGCACCTTCTCGCTGGCGACGGCCTCGCTGACCTTCCTGTGGGTGGCGGTGGCCGGGTTGGCGATCGGCGTGGCGGTGACGCTGGGCGTGTCGACCTTCCAGCGCTGGCTGTGGCGGCGCTTCGGCGAGGAGCCCGGTGCGGCGCTGCTGGTGAATCTGCTGATCCCGTTCGCCGCCTACCTGCTGGCCGAAGAGTTCAACGCCTCGGGCATCCTCTCCGCGGTCGCCGCGGGCATCACGATGAGCTACGTGGAACTGAGCGGCCGTGTCTCGGGCAGCATGCGCGTGCAGCGCACGGCCGTGTGGAACATGCTGCAGTTTAGCTTCAACGGCATCATGTTCGTGCTGCTTGGCGAGCAGCTGCCCGGCATCGTCGAGCGCGCGATCAAGACGGTCAGCGAGAGCGGGCACCACAGTGCGTGGTGGCTGCTGGTCTACGTGGTGGTGATCAACCTGGCGCTGGTGCTGCTGCGCCTGGCCTGGGTGTGGCTGTCGCTGCGCTGGAGCCTGCTGCGCGCGCGGCACCGGGGTGAAGCACGCCCGGGCACGTCGTGGCGGATCGTGGTGGCGACCTCGCTGGCCGGCGTGCGCGGTGCGATCACCCTGGCCGGCGTGCTGACCCTGCCGCTGTTCCTGCCCGATGGCAGTGCGTTCCCGGCGCGCGATCTGGTGATCTTCCTGGCCGCGGCGGTGATTCTGATCTCGCTGGTCGGGGCCAGCATCGCGCTGCCGCGCCTGCTCAAGGGGCTGGAACTGCCGGCCGATTCGGGCGAGCGCAAGGAAGAAGACCTGGCCCGCAAGCTCGCCGCCAAGGCCGCGCTGGCCGGGGTGGAGCGTACGCGCCAGCAGCTGGTGCAGAACCAGACCACCGAGAACGTGCAGCTCTACAACGACGCCGCCTCACGGGTGAGCCTGCTGTACCAGCGCAATCTGGAGAAGGACGCGGGGCCGGATGCCGATCCGGAAAAGGTGAAGCGGATGGAGCAGGGCTATCGCCAGCTGCGCACCGCCGGGCTCACCGCCGAGCGCGAAGAGCTGTTCCGGCTGACCCGGCGCGGGAAGATCTCCGATGAGATCTCGCGCCGGCTGATCCGCAACCTGGACCTGCTGGAAACGCGGCAACGCGATTGAGGCCGCACCGTGCCAAGGGTAGAGCCACCCCATGGGTGGCTGCGCGGACCCGGCGGGATTCCCGCGCCCGGGATGAAGGGCAGCCACCCATGGGGTGGCTCTACCCCGGCACACGTGGGATCAAGCGTCTCCGGCAGACGTGGGATCAGGCGTCCGGCTTCTGATCCAGGAAGTAGGCCACCACGGTGCCCTTGATCTTGATCGTCATCGGGTTGCCGCGGCGGTCACGGGCCTTGCCGGCCTGCACGCGGATCCAGCCTTCGCTGACCGAATACTCCTCGACGTTGTCGCGCTCGACATCGTTGAAGCGGATGCCCACGCCGCGCTCCAGCGCAGCGGCATCGTGGAAGGGGCTGGTCGGGTTGATCGCCAGGTGATCGGGAGGGGTATCGCTCATGGTCACAGGATGCTGACGACCACCAAGGCCGTCTTCTGGCGTACAGGATAAACCGCAGCGGGCCCCGCGCCGAATTTCGCTTCCTGCCAACGCCCTTGCACGGCAGAATGCGCCCCTGTCTCCAGGAATACCGGTCATGCCCGACAACAGCGATTATTTCGACTTCGAAGAAGAGGAACGCGATTTCGACGAGGACGATTTCGAGGCGCGGATCTGGAACCTGTTCGTGCTGATCAACCCGGGCGATGAAGAACTGGCCCTGCAGCAGTTCAACCGCTGGCGCGAGGCGCTGCTGGAAAGCGGTGAAGGCATCGATGAAGACGCCGACTGGCTGCCGCCGATGATGGCCGCGATCGCCTGGCAGTCCGGCTTCGAGGTCGAGCGCAGCGATGCCGATGCGCTGATGTCGGCCGTCAACGAGCTGTCCGCGCGCTGGAATCTGCAGATCGACTGGGGTGGCGACCTGGACGATGAGGATTTCGCCGCCGGGGTGGATGCGCCGATGCTGATGGCCACCGCCCACGACCGCCTGCGCGAGCACAACTACGCGCTGTGGAGCGTGGATACCGGCAATGACACCCTGGCCGGCTGGATGGCGCTCAACCGCGATGACGACGCGATGCTGGCGCTGTGCTCGCTGCTGGGCGTGGAAGTGCGGCCGGGCAGCGATCCGTTCTGACGGCGTGACTGCGGTCTGCGTGTGCCGACCAACGGTCGGCACCTACCGGTATTGGCTTCTCGCATTGGCGATGACCGCTTTGACCAGCGCGCGGTCCGTATGCCGTGAGATGGCCTGTGCGCCCAGGGCGATCGCCTGCAGGCGCAGCGGGGCGGGCACGTCGTAGTGCGCGCCGCTGCGGCGGTTCTGGAACGCCCGCAGCGGAATCCCGAGCTGCGCCGCCATGGCGTGCAGCTCGGGCAGGGTGTCGGCCATCAGATGCGCCCAGCGCTCGCCGCGCCAGGGGTGTACCGCATCGTCGATATAGACCGTCACCGGATCGCCGTGGCTCAGGCCTGCGGCTTGTCGTCGCTGGCGGCCGGGGCCGGCTCGGCATCGGCCGGGGCAGCGGCGGCGTCGTCGGCCACGATCGCGGCCTCTTCGGCGTCGGCTTCGTCGTCACCTTCCACGCCTTCGAACTCGGAAACCAGCTGCGACAGGTACTCGTCGGCGGTCTTGCCTTCGTCGGCGGCCAGGTCGTCGATCAGCTGCTGCAGCTGGGTCGAGTACTCCAGGTTGACCTTGCGGCCTTCCTTTTCCTGGACGTTGGACAGGTGCTTGAGCATGGCCAGCATCGGCACCGGGTTGTCGGCGTTGCCCATGGTCTGGCCGCCGATGGCCAGCAGCCACTCGGTGCCCTGCAGGCCGATCGCGGCGACGACCTGGCCTTCTTCGTTGGTCAGCACGGCATGGTTCTGCACCGGCTGCTGGGCGTTGAGGCGGTTGATCGGACGCTTGGGCTGCTGCTTCTTGCGCTTGTCGCGCTTGGCCTTGGACTGCTTGGACATGAGAACGGTCTATCTACAAAAGGAAAGACCCATTGTAGTGCCGGCCGCTGGCCGGCTCCACGGATTCCTTGAAGCATCCAGCAGCTCCGGCCGCTGGCCGGCTCCACGGATTCCCTGAATTCCCCCCCTGCAGCTCCCGCCGCCGCGCCCCTTACGGCGCGACAGCCGGCGCCAGCGCGGCCTGGATATCCGCGTCGGCCGCCGTGGGCGACAGCGCCACTTCCTGGCCGGCACCGGCCAGAGCGGCGGCCTCGGCGGCCTTGGTCATCACCACGATGCTGATCCGGCGGTTGATCGGGTTGTCCGGCTGGGTCCGGTCGAACAGCACCGAGGAGGACAGGCCGACCACACGGGTCACCTTGTCTTCGGTCATCCCGCCATCAAGCAGCGCACGCCGGGCGGCGTTGGCGCGGTCGGCGCTGAGCTCCCAGTTGCTGTAGCCATGCACGGCGTTGTACGCGGTGGTGTCGGTATGCCCGGTGATGCTGATCCGGTTCGGCACGTGGTTGATGAACTGCGACAGCTCCCGCAGGATCTCGCGCGTGTAAGGCTTGAGCGTGGCGCTGCCCATGTCGAACATCGGGCGGTTCTGCTTGTCCACGATCTGGATGCGCAGGCCTTCCGGGGTGAGGTCGAGCAGCAGCTGGTCCTTGAACGGCTCCAGCGCCTGGCTCTTGCTGATCGCTTCTTCCAGCTCCTGCTTGAGCGCTTCGAGCTGCTGCTTCTCCCGCTCGCGATCGGTCTGCGGCACCGGCTTGGTGGCCTGCTGGCTCTGGAAGGGATCGTTGCTGTTGCCGCGCGAGATGTCGGTGGCGCCACCCAGTTTGATCATCGAGGTGCTGGCGCCGCCCGGACCGGCCATGCCGGGGGCCGGAGTGGAACTGCTGCCGGCCAGCGGGCTGGGGTTGCGGAAGTATTCGGAGATCGCCGCGCGCTCGGGCTTGGTGGTGGCGGCCATCAGCCACAGCACCAGGAAGAAGGCCATCATCGCGGTCACGAAGTCGGCATAGGCCACCTTCCAGGCACCGCCATGGTGCGCGGCGTGGCCGGCCTTCTTGACCCGGCGGACGATGACGGTGGGTTTGTTCTCGGCCATGGCGCTGCCTTACTTGACCGTCTTGAGGTGCTGTTCGAACGCGCTGAAGCCCGGGCGCACGTTGGACGGCAGGGTCTTGCGGGCGAATTCGAGGGCGATCTTCGGGTTGTAGCCGCGCAGGCAGGCCAGCAGGGCGGTCTTCACCGATTCGTAGATGCGCGCGTCCTGTTCGGCGCGGGCTTCCACGGCCGAGGCCAGCGGGCCGACGAAGCCGTAGGCCAGCAGGATGCCCAGGAAGGTGCCGACCAGTGCGCCGGCGACGTGCGCGCCGACTTCGGTGATCTCGCCGCCGATCGAGCCCATGGTGATCACGATGCCGAGCACCGCAGCGACGATGCCGAAGCCCGGCAGGCCGTCGGCGACCTTGTTGAGCACCGCCGCCGGCTGCATCGCCTCGCCGTGATGCTTCTCCAGCTCCATCTCCAGCAGCGGCTCCAGCTCATGCGGCTCGATGTTGCTGCCGATCATCAGGCGCAGGCAGTCGGTGATGAAGTCGACCAGGTGGTGGTCGGCCTGCACCTTGGGGTAGTTGGCGAAGATGCTGCTCTCGGCCGGGCGCTCGACGTGGTCTTCCAGCGCCATGAAGCCTTCGCGACGGGCCTTGTTGAGCAGTTCGTAGAGCAGGCTGAGGACGTCGATGTAGTCCTGCTGCTTGTAGCGCGGGCCCTTGAACACGCCGACGGTGGCCTGCAGGGTCTGCTTCACGGTTTTGACCGGGGTGCCGACCAGGAACGCGCCCAGCGCGGCGCCGCCGATGATCACCAGTTCATAGGGCTGCCACAGCGCGCCGAGTTTGCCGTGCGCGCCCACATAACCGCCGAGCACGCTGAGGATGACGACGAGAAGTCCAACGATGATGAGCATGGGGCCGACGCGGGAAGGGGATACCTCCATGTCGGCCCCTTCACACCATTTCTGAAGGGGGGCGTTCGACCAATGTCACACTTTTGAGCTGGCGCGTGCGGGCCAAGCCACAGGCAGGCCTCAGGCGTGCGGGCCGACCGGTCGTGCCTAGGCCGCCGCGCCGGCTTCGGCACCACCGCGCTGCAGGGGATCCGGATAGGCCTGCCCGTTGGGCGTGAACGACAGCGAGACCGAATTCAGACAGTGGCGCTCGTGGGTCGGCGGCGGGCCATCGGGGAACACATGGCCGAGATGGCTGTCACACCGCGCGCAGACGATTTCGGTGCGGACCATGCCATGGCTGGCGTCGCGGATCTCACGGACATGGGCCGGGTCGAAGGGCGCGAAGAAGCTCGGCCAGCCAGTGCCGGAGTCGAACTTGGTGCTGGAGCGGAACAGCGGCAGGCCGCACAAACGGCAGCCGTAGACCCCGTCCTGCTTGTTGTCCAGGAACACCCCGCAGAACGGCGCCTCGGTGCCATGGTGCAGCAGCACGCGCTGCTCATCGGCGCTGAGCCCGGCCACCAGGGCCTGGCGCTGGGCGTCGGTGGGCGGGGAAAGGTCGAAAGCGGTCATGGGCAGTCCTCGTGGCGATGCACCCTACATTGGGCCGCCGCCCGGGAGTTCCAAGCCGCCGTTGTTCATGGCGCTGATACCCGCACGGGTGCATGGTGAAGACCTGAACCGCCGCCGGGAGACCGCCATGTACCGCCCACGCCGCCTCGCCGCTGCCCTGCTGGTGCTGCTGCCGTTGACCGCGGCCGCGCAGATCGGCCCGCCGCCCAGGCCCACCGCCACGCGCCCGGTGGTCGCGCCGCAGCCGACGCCCACGCCGCTGCCCACCCCCGTCCAGCCGGCACCGGTCGACAGCCTGTCCGGGCAGATGGCGCCGGTGAAGTCGTCCGCGCAGACCCAGCAGCAGCTGCGCACGCATCCGATCCAGAGCAAAGGCCCTTCGCAGCCCGCGCCGATGCAGGGGCCCGCGGTACAGGGCAAGGTCTACGACCGTCACGGCCGGATCATTCCCGGGGCCCGCCAGGTGAGCCCCAACCGTGTGCTCGATACCCGCACCGGCCGTTACTACGATTCCATCCCCAGCGGCGACGGCCAGCAGATCAAGCCGTAAACGACGGGCGTGGCCGGCGGACAAGATGAATGGTTTACATCGCCTTGCCCGCAGTCATCGGCGTCAACGGGCGGCCTCACTGATTTTTCGCCTGTGATTAACCGGATCGGCGAGACCCTGTCCCCGCGCCGCAAACACAGCGCATCCCCGAGGTTTTTCGAGAAGAGTGCAATCATGACTAACCAGCAGAACCGCAGTCCCGGCAAGATGCCGCAGGAGCAGCAGGGCAGTCAGCAGCAGAACCAGAAGCCCGGCCAGCAGGACCAGCAGCAGTGGGACCAGCAGAATCAGAAGGGCGGCAAGCAGCAGGACCAGAAGCATCAGGACCAGAAGCAGCAGCGCTGATGCGCTTGACGCAATGAACGAAGGCGGTGCGCCCATGCGCGCCGCCTTTTTGCGTTTGAACCACGCAACTCAGGTACGCGATCGGATCAATCCGGGATCGGCAGGGTCAGCGTTTCCTTCACCTCTTCCATGACGATATAGCTCTTGGATTCACGCACGTGCGGCAGGGTCAGCAGCGTGCTGCCGAGCAGCTTGCGGTACGAGGCCATCTCGCTGATGCGCGCCTTGAGCAGGTAATCGAAATCGCCCGAAACCAGATGGCATTCCAGCACGTTGGGCAGCTTCAACGCCGCACGCCGGAACTCTTCGAAGATGTCACCGGACTTGTAGGCCAGGCTGATCTCCACGAACACCAGCAGGCTGGCCTTGAGATAATGCGGATCGAGCTTCGCGTAGTAGCCGGTGATGGCGCCGTCGCGCTCGAGCCGGCGGACGCGCTCGGTGCAGGGCGTGGTCGACAGGCCGACGCGCTCGCCCAGCTCGGTGAAGGAAATCCGGCCCTCGTCCTGCAGGATGCGCAGGATCTTGCGGTCGATCTTGTCCAGTTCGCGGGCACGCGCGGCCATCGGCGTCAGCCTCTCAAGGGTGTTGGCAGGACAATACCCTGCCTGCGGCTCTAAAAACAGGCGAATTGCTTGGTTGTGGCTGACTATACTTCCTCAATTATGGTCCCGGCGTGCTCCTGCGCAGGGAATGATCGGGTTGGAGAGGTGTCATGCGCGTTCTAGTCCTTGGCAGCGGTGTGATCGGCACGACCAGTGCCTGGTACCTGCGGCAGGCCGGCTTTGAAGTCACGGTCGTCGACCGCCAGCCCGGTCCGGCGCTGGAAACCAGTTTCGCCAACGCGGGCCAGCTGTCGTTCGGCTATACCTCGCCGTGGGCCGCCCCGGGCGTGCCGCTCAAGGCGGTCAAGTGGCTGTTCTCCGAACATGCACCGCTGGCAATCCGTCCGGGTCTGGACTGGCACCAGTACCGCTGGCTGGCGCAGATGCTGCGCAACTGCACGCACGAGCGTTACGCGATCAACAAGGCGCGCATGGTGCGCATGTCCGAGTACAGCCGCGACTGCCTCAACGAACTGCGCCGCGAGACCGGCATTGAGTTCGAGGGCCGCGACCTGGGCACCACCCAGCTGTTCCGTACCCAGCAGCAGCTGGATGCCTCCGCGCAGGACATCGAGGTGCTGGCGCAGTACGGCGTGCCCTATCAGGTGCTCGACCGCGATGGCATCATCGCCCACGAACCGGCCTTGGCCGGCGTGGCCGACACGCTGGTCGGCGCGCTGCGCCTGCCGCGCGACCAGACCGGCGACTGCCAGCTGTTCACCCGCCGCCTGGCGCAGATGTGTGTCGATGCCGGGGTCGAATTCCGCTTCGACCAGGACATCGCCGGCCTGCAGAGCGACGGCGACCGCATCACCGGTGTGCGCATCGACGGCAAGCTGGAAACCGCCGATCGTTACGTGGTCGCGCTCGGCAGCTATTCGCCGTCGCTGGTCGCGCCGCTGGGCATGCAGCTGCCGGTGTACCCGCTCAAGGGTTACTCGCTGACGCTGCCGATCACCGACCCGGCGATGGCCCCGACCTCAACCATCCTGGACGAAAGCTACAAGGTGGCCGTGACCCGCTTCGACGACCGCATCCGCGTGGGTGGCATGGCCGAAGTGGGCGGGTTCGACCTGTCGCTCTCGCCTCGCCGCCGCGCCACGCTCGAGAAGGTCGTGCGCGATCTGTACCCGCACGGCGGCGATCTGTCGCGCGCCGAGTTCTGGACCGGCCTGCGCCCGGCCACGCCGGATGGCACGCCCGTGGTCGGCGCCACGCCGTACCGCAACCTGTTCCTCAATACCGGCCACGGCACTCTGGGCTGGACCATGGCGTGCGGCTCCGGCCGCTACCTGGCCGACCTGATGGATGCCCGCCAGCCGCAGATCAGCACCGAAGGCCTGGATATTTTCCGTTACACCCACCATGCCGCGTCCGTCCGTCACCGTGAGTCGAGTTCATGCGCCCAGCCCGTGCGTTGATTGATCTGGAGGCGCTGCGCAGCAATTACCGGCTGGCACGCGAACTGGGGGGCGGCAAGGCCGTTGCGGTGATGAAGGCCGATGCCTACGGCCACGGTGCGGTGCGCTGCGCCCGCGCGCTGCAGGCCGAGGCCGATGCGTTCGGCGTGGCCTGCATCGAGGAAGCGCTGGAATTGCGGGCCGCCGGCATCACCGGTCCGATCCTGCTGCTGGAAGGCTTCTTCGACGCCGATGAGCTGCCGCTGATCGTCGAACACGATCTGTGGTTCGCGGTCGGCGCGCCGTGGCAGGTCGAAGCGGTCGTCGCCTTCCAGACCACCGCCACGCTCACCGTGTGGTTGAAGCTGGACAGCGGCATGCACCGCCTGGGCCTGTGGCCGGACGAGTTCCGCGCCGCGCATGCCACGCTGAGCACGCTGGCGCATGTCGGACCGATGGTGCTGATGACCCACATGGCGCGCGCCGACGAACTGGACAGCCCGCGCACCCGCGAGCAGGCCGATGTGTTTGCGGCCGCCATCGAGGGTCTGGCCGGGCAGACCAGCCTCTGCAACTCGCCGGCGCTGCTGGGCTGGCCGGACGTGCGCAGCGACTGGGTCCGTCCGGGCCTGATGTTGTACGGGATCAACCCGATGCCCGCGCATACCGCGCTGACCCAGCGCCTGCGCCCGGCCATGACGATGCGCTCGAAAATTTTCGCGGTGCGCGATATCGCGGTGGGCGAGCCGGTCGGCTATGGCGCGCGGTTCGTCGCGCAGCGGCCGACCCGGGTCGGCGTGGTCGCCCTGGGCTATGCCGATGGTTACCCGCAGTTCGCGCCGAACGGCACGCCCGTGCGCATCGATGACCAGCCCGGCATCGTGATCGGTCGGGTCTCGATGGACATGCTCACCGTCGACCTCACCCACCTGCCGCAGGCGGGTATCGGCAGCACGGTGACGCTGTGGGGCGATGCCCCGCGCATCGAGTCGCTGGCACCGCTGTGCGGCGTCAGTGCCTACCAGCTGCCGTGCGGCGTGAAGCGGGTCGTGCGCGAGTACGTCGGCGGCTGAGGCAGGGCTCAGGAACGGGCGGTGGCCTGGTTGCGCAGCTCGCGCCGGATCCAGTCATCCAGCAGACGCTTCTCGTAGCGCAGCGGATCGGTGTCGCTCTGCCGGCCGATGTTGTGCAGGTAGCCGGTGTCCTGCAGCTTGCGCTCGCCTTCGCCGATCACCTGGCCCTGCGCATCCTTGAGGGTGTAGGTCAGCGACACGCGCGGCGGATAGATGTCGCGCATCACCCGGATGTCGTTGGAGCGCGGGCCGTGCCACGGCTCGTAATCACCGGCGCGTTTGATGTCGGTAAACGTCACGTCCAGCGTCTGGCCAGGCTGCAGCTCCTTGCCGGCGGTGGTCTGGACGTACTTGGCCAGCTGCTGCACCCAGTCGCCGCGTTCGGCTTCGAAGCGGTTGTTGCTCTGGCGGATCTCGGTGAACTGCGCCGGGTCGGTCCAGGTCACCTGGACCGGGCCATCGGCCTGGAGCGCGCGCGGGGCCTGCGGGTCGGTCACGGTGCGCGGGGCGGCGGAGGCACTGCCGATGAGCAGCAGGCCAGCCAGCGCGCCGGCGATCAGGGATGTGCGGTTCATGACAACTCCTGGGTCGCGATCACAAGTGGGATCAGGTGCCCAGTGTGATCCCGATCCGGGTGGCCCACAATGCAGGCGTGTATGCTCCGCCTCTGCGGTTGGCGCCAATTCACCCAGGCCCGCCCCCGACCCTCGGCGCTTGACGCTGCGAATACGCGCGTTGGCCGATCCTGTCCTCCTCTGTTTCGCCAGTTGCCTCATTGAAGCCCTTGCCCAGCCTGCCCACTTCGACGTTGGAACGCGCCTCTTTCCTGGCTTCATCGCCGGATCCGGCCCTGTATCGCACGGTACTTGAACGCCTGAATGCGGGGTTCTGCATCATCGAAGTGATCTTCGATGACGCGGGTGTCGGCGTTGACTACCGGTTCGTCGAGGTAAACGAGGCGTTTGCCCGTAACACCGGGCTCGACAACGCCTGTGGCCAGCGGATGAGCAGCCTGCAGCCCGGGCATGAGCAGGATTGGTACCGTGTCTATGGCGAGGTGGCACTGAGCGGCCAGGCCAGGCAGTTCGAGATGGAAGCACGCGCCTTGAACCGGTGGTACTCGGTCGAGGCGGTCAGCGTGGGCGAGCCCGGCGAGCATCTGGTGGCCGTGGTGTTCTTCGACATCACTAACCGCAAGCACATCGAAGTGGAGCTGGCCGAAAGCGAGGCGCGCTTCAGTGCGCTGGCCGATGGCCTGCCGATGCCGGTCTGGGTGCTGGATGAGCGCGGCCATTCGCGCTTCGTCAACAGCGCCTTCAGTGAGTTCTTCGGTGGCGATGAGCAGCGCGTGCCGGATGACGTCTGGCGTGGGCTGGTGCATCCCGATGATGCGTCGGTGTTCGATTACGAACTGCAGGAAGCGCTGAAGTCGCAGCGCTCCATGCATGCGCTGGTCCGCGGCCGCCGCGCCGACGGCCAGTGGCGCTGGCTGGAAATGAATGCGCGTCCGCGCTTCTCGCGGATGGGCCGTTTCATCGGCCTGGCCGGCAGCAGTCCGGACGTGACCGAGCGCCGCGAGATCGAAATGGCGCGCGAGGAACTGCTGCAGTCCGAGCGTGCCGCACGCAGCGCTGCCGAAAACATGGCGCGCTTGAAGGATGAGTTCCTGGCCACGCTGTCGCACGAGCTGCGCACGCCGCTGACCACCATCCTGGGCTGGAGCGAACTGCTGCTGCAGCGCATCGACAACACCAGCCCGATGTACAAGGGCCTGGGCGTGATCGCCAACAGTGCGATGGCGCAGAAACGCCTGATCTCGGACATGCTGGACCTGAGCAGCATGCTGCTGGGCAAGGTCCAGCTGGAAGTGGAGATGCTGGATCTGCGTGGGCAGCTGGAAGAAGCGATGCGCGCGCAGGAGCTGGTCGCCGAAGGCAAAGCGCTGTCGATGGAACTGGTGATGCCCGACGAGCCTTGCCTGGTGCTCGGCGATGCCACGCGCCTGCAGCAGGTTCTGTGGAACCTGCTCTCCAACGCGATCAAATTCACCCCCGCGGAAGGGCGCGTGATCCTGACCCTGGCCGCCGACGGCGGGCAGTGGTCGATCACCGTGACCGATTCCGGCGACGGTATCGCACCGGAATTCCTGCGCCATCTGTTCAGCCGCTTCCGCCAAGCCGACGGCACTACCACGCGCCGCCACGGCGGCCTGGGGCTTGGGCTGGCGATCGTGCAGCAACTGGTCGAACTGCATGGCGGCGTGGTCGCGGCCAGCAGCGAGGGCCACGGGCAGGGGGCGAGCTTCAACGTGCGCCTGCCGCGCTATCAGCCACAGGCTGACGGTCGTCCGCTGCGCGAAGTGTTCAGTGGCCCGATCACCGAGCAGATCATCGAACCGTATCCGCTCAAGGGCCTGCACCTGCTGGCCGTGGAAGACCAGCCCGAAGTGCTGGAGTACCTGCGGCGGCTGCTGGAGGAACAGGGTGCCTCGGTCACCACGGCCTCCTCGGCCGGGGAAGCGCTGGCCCTGCTCAACGAGAACGGGCATGAGGGCATCGACGCGCTGCTGACCGATATCGGCATGCCGGGCATGGATGGCTACGGGTTGGTCCGCACGCTTCGCGACAACATGGGGGTGGAACCCGACGCGCTGCCGGCCGTGGCGGTGACCGCGCTGGCGCGTGCCGACGATCGCAAGCGCGCGCTCGCCTCGGGCTTCCAGGAACATGTGGCCAAGCCGTATTCGGTGGCCCAGCTGGTCGCCGCTGTGCGCGGCGTGCTTGGCGGGCGCTGAGCGTCCGCCGTTGGCGGTGTGTTGACGCCGCCACGGGCACACTGAGGCGTACGCCACAGGAGTTGCCATGTCCCGTTACGCCCCCCGCATCCACACCGATCCGGCCGCCATCGCGGCTCTGGAAGCGCTGCTGCCGCAGCTGCATGGCCAGACCCAGGTCGAACTCACGCTTGATGATGGCAGCCGCCTGCTCGGTACCGTGGCCGTGCAGCCGACGCTGCAGCAGTACCGCGACGCCGAGGAGAACGAAGGCAGCAATGGCCAGCTGCGGCTGGACGATCTGGACACCCCGGTGCAGCAGCACGTGGTGTGGCTGGACCAGATCAAGGCCATCCGGCAGCTGCCCTACCGCGAGTGATCGCGGTGGGCAGGCGCGCCGCCAGAGACGGGATCAGTGAATGAATTCGCTGGGTTCGGCCTCGAAACGGCGCGCGTAGGCCCGCTCATCGGCGATCCGGGCCACTTCTTCATCGGCCAGGTCCGGGGCGCCATAGACCGCATAGGCCACGCTGCCGTCGGCCGTTTTGCCGACCTGGTGGAGCCGGTAGCGCGAATGGCCGCCGCCGGTGTCTTCGGGGTAATGCACCGGTGGTTGGCTGCCCTCCATGTCCATCTCGCTGTTGTCGACTACGCCACCGACGAACAATGCACGCATGAGCCATCTCCACGGGAAGTGAGGCTCCACCCTGCCGGTTTGGATGTTGTCAGGGCATCAACAGGACGTTGAATAAACGCAAATCCGGGTGGGGCGGAGCGAACCGGTAGAATGGCGGCCTCTTTCAAGATGTGCCCCCCGCATGGCTGCCCAGCACGACGCTCCCCTGGAAACCCTGTTCCTGCCGTTCGCCAGTGGCGTGCTGTCCTGGCCCGCCGGCCCCGTGCTGTTCCTGCGCGCCCGCGATGGCGCCCCGCTGCGCGAGCATGCCCAGCCGGCCCAGCTGGTCTGCGAGCAGAGCTTCCGCCCGTTCGCCGATGCGCTGGAAGCCAGTGGCTGGACGGTGCGCGACGAACAGCAGCTGGCCACCGATGCCACCCGCTACGCGGTGGTGCTGGTGCTGCCGCCGCGCCAGCGTGAGGAAGCCAAGGCGCTGTTCGCCCGCGCGCTGGCCCTGGCCGCCCCGGGCGGCATCGTGGTGGCCTGCCAGCACAACAACGAAGGCGCCCGCTCCGGCGAAGGCGACCTGCAGCAGCTGGCCGGCCTGGGCGGCAAGCTGACCAAGAACCACTGCCGCGCCTACTGGACCGCCCCGCTCAACGGCCAGCACGACGCCGCGCTGGCGCAGCGCTGGGCGTCGCTGGACGCGCCGCGCGCGATCCTGGGCGGCCGCTTCCAGAGCCGCCCGGGCATCTTCGCCTGGGACCGCATCGACCCGGCCTCGGCCCTGCTGGTCGAGCAGCTGCCGGCCGATCTGGCCGGCCGTGGCGCCGACCTGGGCGCCGGCTTCGGCTATCTGTCCGCCGAAGTGCTGGCGCGCTGCCCGAACGTGACTGCGCTGGACCTGTACGAGGCCGAAGGCCGCGCGCTGGCGCTGGCCCGCGAGAACCTCGGCGCGCTCGGCAAGCCGGCGGCGCTGGCCTACCACTGGCAGGACGTCACCGCCGGGATCGACGGCGAGTACGACTTCATCGTGACCAACCCGCCGTTCCACACCCCGTCCCGCGCCGACCGTCCCGACATCGGCCAGCGCTTCATCGCCGTGGCCGCGCAGGCGCTGCGCCCGGGCGGCCGGATGTGGCTGGTGGCCAACCGCCACCTGCCGTACGAGCAGATCCTCAACGAGAGCTTCGGCCAGGTCCGCGTGGCCGCCGAGCGCGATGGCTTCAAGCTGATCGAAGCGACCAAGGCCAGCAAGAACGCCACGCCGGTCCGGACGCCGCGCAGCACCGAGCCGAAGTGGGGCCGCGGAGGCCGCGCATGAAGCTGGTCAAGCTGTTGGCCAACCTCGGCTATGGCAGCCGAAAGCAGGTGCAGGGGATGTTCCGCGCCGGCCTGATCACCGATGCCGAGGGCGAGGTGCTGTACGCCGACGATGCGGTGGCGCATGAGGCGATCCGGGTCGAGGGCGAGCCGCTGGACCCGCCGCAGGGCCTGACCCTGCTGCTGCACAAGCCGCGCGGCTATACCTGCTCGACCAAGGACAAGGGCCGGCTGATCTACGACCTGCTGCCGCCGCGCTATCGCGACCGTGCGCCGGTGCTGTCCTCGGTGGGGCGGCTTGACCGCGATACCAGCGGGATGCTGCTGATGACCGACGACGGCGCGCTGCTGCACCGGATCGTGTCGCCGAAGTCGCGCCTGGACAAGGCCTACGAGGTCACCTTGGCTGAAGACCTGCGCGGCGATGAAACCGCGCGCTTCGCCAGCGGCACGCTGCTGCTGGAATCGGATGACAAGCCGCTGCTGCCGGCCGAGCTGCACGTCAACGGGCCGCGCCAGGCGCAGCTGGTGCTGCATGAAGGCCGCTACCACCAGGCCCGCCGCATGTTCGCGGCGGTCGGCAACCACGTCGAGGCACTGCATCGCAGCCGCATCGGCGGGCTGTCGCTCGGCGGGCTGCCGGAAGGCGAGTGGCGCATGCTGGATGCGGCCGATCTCGAGACGCTGTTCAACGTCCCATGACCGCCTTTGCCGCGCTGCCGTTCCTGCCCGACGCCGTCATCTTCGACATGGACGGCCTGATGATCGACAGCGAGCGGGTCTCGGTCGCGTGCTGGTCGCAGGCGGCGCAGGAACTGGCGCTGCCGTTCCCGGAGGGGTTCTGGCTGCGCATGGTGGGCCTGGGTGATCGCGATTGCGAACGCCTGCTGCTGCAGACGGTGGATGCCGCGCAGGTCGCTGCGCTGTTCGCGCGCTGTCATGACCTGTACGAGGCGCGGACACAGCAGGGGCTGCCGCTGCGTCCGGGCATCCTGGAAATCCTGCAGCTGCTGCACGAACACGGCATTCCGCGTGCGGTAGCGACCTCGACGCGGCAGCCGCGTGCCTCGCGCAAGCTGGCGGCGGCCGGGCTGCTGCCGTTCTTCGAGGTGGTGGTGACCAGCAGCGACGTGTCGCATCCCAAGCCGGCCCCGGACATCTATCTGCTGGCGGCGCAGAAGCTGGGCAAGGACCCGGCGCGCTGCCTGGCGCTGGAGGATTCCCCCGCCGGCATCCGCGCGGCGGTGGGTGCGGGCATGACCGCGATCCAGGTGCCGGACCTGGTGCATCCGGACGAGGAACTGCGCGCGCTGGGGCATCGCATCGTCGATTCGTTGCTGGATGCGCGGCAGTTGCTGGTGCCGTTGTTGCCGGTGACCGGCGCGCGGTAACGAACGGCGTCGCCCGTCTGGACCACGAAAAAGCCCGGCACATGGCCGGGCTTTTTCATGTCGATCCAGGCGGTACTCAGATGCGGCTGAACACCAGCGCCGCATTCGTGCCGCCAAAGCCGAAGCTGTTGGACATCACGGTGTTCAGCTGTGCCGGCTGGGTCTGCTGCACGATCGGGAAGCCTTCCACCAGCGGATCCAGCTCGCCGATGTTGGCCGAGCCGGCGATGAAGCCGTCGCGCATCATCAGCAGGCAGTAGATCGCTTCGTGCACGCTTGCGGCGCCCAGCGAGTGGCCGGACAGCGCCTTGGTCGAGGACAGCGGCGGAATGCTCTCGCCGAACACTTCGCGGACGGCCTTCAGCTCGGTGACGTCGCCCAGCGGGGTCGAGGTGCCGTGCGTGTTGAGGTAGTCGATCGGGGCGGTGATGTGCTCCATCGCCATGTTCATGCAGCGCACCGCGCCTTCACCGGACGGGGCGACCATGTCGGCACCATCGGAGGTGACACCGTAGCCGACCAGCTCGGCATAGATGCGCGCACCACGGGCCACGGCGTGGTCGTAGTCTTCCAGCACCAGCATGCCGCCGCCACCGGCGATGACGAAGCCGTCGCGGTCCTTGTCGTACGGGCGCGAGGCGGACGCCGGCGTCTCGTTGAAACGGGTCGACAGCGCGCCCATCGCATCGAACATCACGCTCATCGACCAGTGCAGGTCTTCACCGCCACCGGCGAACATCACGTCCTGCGCGCCATGACGGATCAGGTCCGCGGCGGCGCCGATGCAATGCGCCGAGGTGGCGCAGGCGGCCGACAGCGAATAGCTCAGGCCTTTGATCTGGAACGCGGTGGCCAGGCAGGCCGACACGGTGGAGCACATCGTGCGCGGCACCATGTACGGGCCGACCTTGCGCACGCCACGCGCACGCAGGATGTCGGCCGATTCCACCTGCCACTGGCTGGAGCCACCGCCGGAACCGGCGATCAGGCCGGTACGCGGATTGGCGACCTGCGCCTCGTCCAGGCCGGCGTCGGCGATGGCGTCGCGCATGGCGATGTAGGCGTAGGCCGAGGCATCGCTCATGAAGCGCTTCACCTTGCGGTCGATCTGCGCGTCCAGGTCCAGCTCGATATTGCCGCCCACGTGGCTGCGCAGGCCGGCTTCGGCGTGATCGGGCAGGTGGCGGATGCCGGCGCGGCCTTCACGCAGTGCCGAGGACACGGTGTCCAGATCGTTGCCCAGGCACGAAGTGATGCCCATTCCGGTAATGACGACGCGACGCATCAGAAGTTCTCAGTGGAAGTGAACAGACCTACACGCAGGTCCTTGGCAGAATAGATTTCGCGACCGTCCACCAGCATGCGGGCATCGGACTGTGCCATCACCAGCTTGCGGTTGATGACGCGCGAGATGTCGATTTCGTAGGTAACGCGCTTGGCGCTCGGCAGCACCTGGCCGGTGAATTTGACTTCGCCGCAGCCCAGGGCGCGGCCACGGCCGGGCGCACCGATCCAGGTCAGGAAGAAGCCGGTCAGCTGCCACATGGCATCCAGGCCGAGGCAACCGGGCATGACCGGGTCGCCGAGGAAGTGACAGTCGAAGAACCACAGGTCAGGGCGGATATCCAGTTCCGCGCGTACCATGCCTTTGCCATGGGGACCGCCGTCCTCGCGGATGTCGGTGATGCGATCGAACATCAGCATCGGATCATTGGGCAGGCGGCCGCTGCCCGGGCCGAACAGTTCACCGCGGGCGCTGGCCAGCAGCTGGTCGCGCGAGAACGCGTTGAGACGAGTCATGGAAAACGCAATCCTGAAGAAGTTGTCATCGGGGTGAGCCGACCACAGGTCGACTGCTCTTGCATGAAGCAAGTGCTCAAGAGTGCATGAGAAAAAGTGATTCAATCAAACGTTTTAACCGTACGCCGCCGTAGTGTTTTCAGGTTCAAAAACGCATGTCGTTGTTATCCAACAACCATACTGCGGCGTGTGGCTGTAATCTTGTTCATCTGAATCCGAGTGCCGACGCCCGTGTCCCGCCCCCGCAAGATCATTCACGTCGACATGGACGCGTTTTACGCGTCCGTGGAGCAGCGTGACGACCCTTCTTTGCGGGGCAAGCCGGTGGTGGTGGCGTGGCGGGGAATGCGCTCGGTCGTCTGCGCGGCGTCCTACGAGGCACGGGTGTTCGGGGTGCGTTCGGCGATGCCGGCGGTGCGCGCGGAGCGGCTGTGTCCGGATGCGGTGTTCGTGCCGCCGGATTTCGTGCGCTACAAGGCGGTCTCACGCCAGGTGCGCGAGATTTTCCTGCGGCATACGGACCTGGTGGAGCCGCTGTCGCTGGATGAGGCGTATCTGGATGTGACCGAACACAAGGGCGGGATGACGGTGGCGACGGAGATCGCGCAGATCATCCGTGCGCAGATCCGCGAGGAGACGCAGTTGACGGCCTCGGCGGGGATCGCGCCGAACAAGTTCCTGGCCAAGATCGCGTCGGATTGGCGCAAGCCGGATGGTCAGTTCGTGGTGCCGCCGCATCGCATCGAGCAGTTCCTGACGCCGTTGCCGGTGAACCGTGTGCCGGGCGTGGGCAAGGTGATGGCGGCGAAGCTGGCGGAGCTGGGCGTGGCGACGGTGGGCGATCTGCGCACGCTGTCGCTGGAGGAACTGGAGGCGCGGTTCGGGACGTTCGGGGGACGGTTGTTCAATCGTGCGCGCGGCGTGGATGAGCGGCCGGTGGAGCCGGACCAGCCGGTGCAGTCGATTTCGTCGGAGGATACGTTCGCGGAGGATCTGTTGCTGGAGGATCTGGCGCCGGCGATCGTGCAGTTGGCGGAGAAGACCTGGCAGGCGACGCGGAAGACGGACCGGGTGGGGCATACGGTGGTGTTGAAGTTGAAGACGTCGCAGTTCCGGATCATTACGCGCAGTTTTACGCCGGAGTCGCCGCCGGATTCGTTGGAGGAGCTGCGGGAGATTGCGTTGGGGTTGCGGGCGCGGGTGGAGTTGCCGCTGGAGACGCGGTATCGGTTGGTGGGGGTGGGGTTGGGGGGATTCCGGGAGCGGGAGGTGGTGCGCCAGCCGGGGTTGTTTGATCATCTGGGTGATGGCAACAGCAAAGGCAAAGGCAACGGCAACGGCTGATGCGCTGGTGTACGGGTGATGAGGGTTTGGGACGACGCGGATGGGGTATCGGGACCCGCTGCAAGTCCCGCTCCGCGGCCCGGCCCAGCCGCTGGCGGCTGTGCGTTCAGTCGCATGCGAGGCAGTGCCTCGCAAGCAATGCGCCTTCACCCATGTAAGCTCGTGTGTTGCCATCCATGGCAACACACGGTCCCGATACCCCACCCGCGCCGTCCCTCCGACACTGGGTCGGTGCGCATGGAAAATCGACATCGCTTTGCCTTACGTCCGCATCGTTACGGCCACTGCATTTCGCCCTTGGCTACTTTCGCGCTCAGTTCCAGTGAACTCTCGCCCGCGAGATTCGGATAGCGTTTTTTCATGGCGGCGATCAGTGCGTTGGCGTCTTTGCTGCGTGCGGTTTCTTCGTCGAAGGCGCGGATGTAGTCGGCGGTGAAATCCACTGCGCTGATGTCGAGGGGGGCACCTGCTGCGTAATGGCCGGGGATGACACGAGTGGGCTTCAGCGCCTTGATGGTTGCCAGTGTCTGCAGCCAGTGCGCGTGCGATGGGGCGCTCTGGGTGTCGGCCATCCAGACGTGTTCGCCGGCGACGACCGGGATGCCGCCGAGGATGGTGCGCAGGGCGGGGATCCACAGGACGGTGCGGTCCGGGGTGGGGCCGGTGAGGCCGATGATCCTGATCGGTTGGCCTTCGAGGGTGAGGGTCTCGCCGTCGAGGGGTTTGGGGATGACGATGCGGGTGGGTTTGCCTGCGCCCATCTGTGGGCCCCAGTACGCGAGTTTGGCGGCCTGGGTGGCGTTGATGTGGGCGACGGTCGCGGGGGTGGCGACGATGCGGGCGTCGGGGAAGGCGTCCTGCAGGGTGGCCAGGCCGAAGTAGTAGTCGGGGTCGCCGTGGCTGATGTAGATCGTGGTCAGCCGTTTGCCGGAATCGCGGATGCGCTGGACGAGTTGCGCGGCGTCGGTGGCGGCGAACTGGGCGTCGACGAGGATGGCGTCGTGGCGGCCGGTGATCAGGGTGGAGGAGACCGCGAACAGGGCGTCGTCGCCGGGATGGTAGGGCTGCACCGCGAGGAGAGCGGCCTGCGCCGGGGCGGTCGCGGCCGGGCGGGCGTGGCTGCTGGCCGGCGCGAGGGCGGTGAGGCCGGTGATCAGGGCCAGGCTGAGGGCGAGGGGGGCGCGGAAGAGCATTGACATGCGGTGGGTTCCATCCAGGGCCCCGGCGGGAATCGCCGGGGCGGGCAGGGCTCAGTACGCGACGGTGGCGATCTGGCGGAGGTACTGCGGGGTCTCGATCTCGCTGACGAAGGCGTCGGCGTAGTCGGCGTAGCTGATCCGGCTGTGGCCGTCATCGCCGACCAGGAAATTCCTGGCCTGGGTGCGGAAGCCGCCGCGCTGCGGGCCGGGGCCGATTTCGGCGGCGGGGGAGTAGAACGTCCAGTCGAGGTCGTCGACGGCCCGCAGCTGGGTCAGCGTCTCGCGGGCGGCCAGGGCGACCGGCTTGTAGGCGTCCGGGAAGCCCTCGGTGTCCACCAGCTGCACGCCGGGGGCAACTTCCAGGCTGCCGGCGCCACCCACCATGATGAAGCGGGGCACGCCGGCCTGCCGCGCAGCGGCGACCAGTGCGGCACTGGTGGTGGTCACCGTGGTGGGGGCATCGCCCGGGCGCGGGCCGAAGGCGCTGGCCAGGACGTCATGGCGGGCGATCACGGCGGCCAGCGCATCGGTGTCGTCCAGCGCGGCCACGGCCAGCTGGGCGCCGTCCAGTTCGGCCGGGAGGTCGGTCTCACGGCGCACGATGGCGGTGACCTGATGGCCGCGGGCGAGAGCCTGGCGGGCGATTTCACGGCCAATGTTGCCGGTGGCACCAACAAGCGCGATTTTCATGGGGAAGGTCCGTTGAGGAAGGAAGGCCAGCGTATGCCTCTGGAATCGAACGAAAAACCGCGTATAACGGCCTAATTTGTTGCACGGATCGATCAAATGGACCGGATGACCGCCATGAACGTGTTCGTCGAGGTTGCTGAGCGCGGCAGCCTGACGGCTGCGGCCGAGGCGCTGGAGATGTCGCGGGCGATGGTGACGCGCTACCTGGCCGAGGTGGAGCGCTGGCTGGGCGCGCGGTTGCTGCACCGGACCACGCGCCGGATCAGCCTGACCGGGCCGGGCGAGGCGGCGCTGCTGCGCTTCCGGCAGATGCTGGCGATCGGCGATGAGCTGCGCGGCGAGCTGGCTACCGACAACCCCGAGCCGCACGGGCTGCTGCGGGTCACCGCGAGTGTCTCGTTCGGGCAGATCCACCTGGCCGCGGCGGTAGCCGAGTTCGTCAAACGGCATCCGCTGACACGGGTCGAACTGCTCCTCGTCGATCGGGTGGTGAACCTGGTCGAAGAGCGCGTGGATATCGCCGTGCGCATCTCGCGCGCGATCGATCCGAGCCTGATCGCGCGGCCGTTGGCGCCGTGCCGTTCGGTGCTGTGCGCGGCGCCGGCGTACCTGGCCGAGCGCGGCACGCCGGCCACGGCCGACGCACTTGCCGCGCACAACTGCCTGACCCATCACTACGTCGGCAAGAGCGTGTGGCATCTGCAGCGCGAGGGACGGAAGATCGCGGTGGCGGTGGGCGGCAACATCAGTGCCAATGAGGCGTCGCTGCTGCTCGAAGCGGTGCGCGCCGGTGCGGGTATCGCGATGTTGCCGACGTACCAGATCGCCCCGTTGCTGCGCAGTGGCGAGCTAATCGAAGTGTTGCCGGATTACGAGGTCGAAGAGCTGGGCATCCACGCGGTATATGCGTCTCGCCGGCAGTTGCCGACGATCATGCGCAGCTTCCTGGATTTCCTGGTGGAGCGGTTCGCCAGCCAAGCATTTCTTGCACAGATCTGAATGTGTTCGACCCCATCAGCGATAATGCGCCAATGACTTCCGCGCTGGCCTACCAACTCACCTCTGAATTCATTGCGGCCTTGCGTGCGCGCGACACGGCGCAGCTGCAACAGCGTTTCGCGGTGCATGCCGGTAGTCTTGAAGAGATCGACGAGGAACTGGCGAGGTATGCACTGAACCCAATGACGCTGCGTATGCCTGGTTGGGATATCGCCTTCACCGAGAATTTCTGCGGCATGGCGCCATTTGATGTCTTCGAGCGTAACGCGCCGCGGACCTGGGGGATCGAATGCACGCTGTATTCGGACGGCCATCCCACCGAGGCACGGCTGACCGCAGAAATTTGCGATGTGGATGGGGTGATGCAATGGCGCTACCACGGGCTTACAAGCTGACTGCCTGACGCTCGATTTTTCCTTGCGGCATGGTCAAGCGTGAGTGATGCCGACGTTGCAAGCCGCCCCGTACAATGGCCTCCCCACGTCGTTGAAGTGAGTGTCCTCTTGTCTTATCCGTACCCGTTGGTGGTGTTCGATCTGGATGGCACGCTGGTCGACAGCGCTGCCGATATCGCCGAAGCGCTCAACCGCACACTGCAGGACTGGCAGTTGCCGCGGGTGCCGGAGGCGACGGTGTTGACGTGGATCGGGGATGGCGTGCGACGGCTGGTCGAGCAGGCGTTTACCGCAGCCGGCAGTGATATCGATCTGGACAAGGTGATGCCGGGTTTCATGCGGCACTACGAAGCGTGTCTGTTGCGCAGCCCGCGTCTGTTCGATGGTGTCGCCGAAACGGTGGCTGCCTTGCGCGAACGTTCGGTGACCCTGGCGATCTGCACCAACAAACCGTCCGCGCTGGTGGCGCCGTTGCTGCAGCACTTCGGTCTGCAGGACGCATTCGCGCTGGTGCTGGGTGGGGATTCCTTGCCGGAGCGCAAGCCGAGTGGTGCGCCATTGCGGCATATCGCCGCGCAGTTCGGGGTGGCCGTCGAGGCGGCCCTGATGGTGGGTGATTCGATCACCGATTACCGTGCCGCGGTGGATGCCGGCATGCAGGTGGCGCTGGTGCGGTATGGGTATCCGCGTGGGCTGGATCTGGACACCGTTGAGGCGGTTGCCGTGGTGGATGATCTGCGGGAACTGCTGGTGCTGTGACGCATCAAGGCGTGTGCCGCCCCACCGGCGGCCCCAAACCCCGGAAAAATGAGCCCCACACCCCGCCGCACCCACCTGGGCCGGGACGGCGGCGGTGCCGCCGTCCGGACGCCTTATTTCGGCTGGTAACGCACGCTCAGGCGGTATTCGCGGCCGGGCTGGTTGTACCAGGCGACGGTTTCGTAGTCGCGGTCGAACACGTTGCTGACCCGACCCAGCACCGACCAGTCGCGGGTCAGGGCGTATTCCAGACGCAGGTCGAGGGTGCCGTAGCCACCCAGGCGCACGCTGTTGGCCGCGTCGTCGTAGCGCTTGCCGGCGCCGTTGGCGGTGAGGCCGGCGCGGAAGTCACCGAAGCGGCGATCCACGTCCAGGCGTGCGGTGTTCTGTGCGCGGCGGGCCAGCCAGTTGTCGAACTGCGCGCTGCCGTCGGTGCGGTTGCGCGGGTCGGTGTGGCTGAGCTGTGCGTTGAGGTCGAACCCGGCGACGGTGATCGCGCCGGTCAGTTCGGCACCGCGGATGCGGGCCTTTTCGACCTGCGACATCATGAAGGTGGTCGCATCGTAGGTGATCAGGTCATCGATGCGGGTTTCGTACACGTCCAGGCCCCAGCGCCAGCCGTCGCCCTGCTGGGCGATGCCGACGTTCGCGCTCTTGGACGTTTCCGGATCCAGGGTCGGCACGCCGCTCCACGGGTCGTAGAGGTCGCTGAAGGTCGGCGCCTTGAACGCGGTGCCGTAGCTGGCGTTGAGGCGGAACCCGCTGCCCAGCTCCAGGCCCCAGCCGAGGCTGCCGGTGGTGTGGTTGCCGAACTGCTCGTTGTCGTCGTTGCGCACGCTGGCCTGCAGGTGGTGTGCGCCGAAGCGACCCTGGTACTGCACGAACACGCCGGTGTTGTCGCGGCTGTCGACCAGGTAACCGGCGCTGCTGCCGTCCAGGTTGTCCTGGCTCCAGTCCACCCCGGCGCTCAGCAGCTGGCCGTCGGCGATGCCGATATCGGCCTGCACCGAGGCGCTGTCGCGGTGGGTCTGCGCGTTGCCCAGCCAGGTGTCGCCGTTGAAGTTGTCCGATTCGTTGTCGGAGCGGCCGACATTCACGGTCAGGTTGAAACGCTCGCTGGGCGTGTAGCGCAGCTTGCCGCCGAGCACCTGCTGCAGGGTCTCGGAGTAGTTGTAGTAACCGTCGTAATGGTTTTCGCCTTCGGCGCGCAGCGCGGTGCCTTCCAGGCTCAGCGTGTCGGTCAGCGCATAGCCGCCGCGCAGGCTCATCGACAGGTTGCGGTAGCCGTCGCGGTCGGGCTCATCGGCGCCGCACCCGGCGAACGGCGACACCGAGCCGCGGCAGGCGTTGATGCCATCGGTGTGCTGGTAGGCGATGTCGGTGCCGAACCAGCCACGCGCGCCACTGCCGCCGAAACCGCCGCTGGCCTCACGCAGGCCGTTGCTGCCACCACCGAGCTGCAGGTGCGGCGCGAACTGGCCGGCGTTGCGACGGGTGAAAATCTGGATCACGCCACCGATCGCATCGGCGCCGTACAGACTGGACTGCGGACCCCGCACGATTTCGATGCGCTCGATCTGCGCCAGCGGCAGGTCCTGGATCATGGCCAGGCCGAGGTCGCCGGTGTTGATGCGCACGCCATCGACCAGCACCAGGGTGTGCGCCGAATTGGTGCCGCGCAGGAACAGCGAGCTCTGCTTGCCCAGGCCACCGCTGTTGTTGAGGTTGATGCCGGCACGGCCGCGCAGCAGATCCTGCAGCGACGGTGCCTGGCTGCGCTCGATCTCGGCGCGGTCGATGACTTGTGCCGGCGAGATGCTGTCCTGCAGGGCGATCGGGGTGCGGGTGGCGGTGACCAGCACCTGGTCCAGTGCGGTGGCATCGTCCTGTGCGGACGCCAGCAGGGGCAGGGCCGACAGCACGGCCAGGGAAAGAACGCGGGTTTGCAGCTTCATCGATGACTCCATGCACCGCGCACGCCCGCGCGGCAAGGGGTGGGGATGATCGCGCTGCAGGGGCCATCGACGGTGGGCGGGCGCGCAGGCGCCGGCTTGCCGCCGCCATGCCCACCGCATCGCAACCAGTCGTCTTCCAGGCCGGTCTCCGGGCTCGCGGGTCGATGGCGGTGCCATCGTGCCAGGCGCCTTCCCATGCCGGAGCACAGTGGCGTATTGCCTGGTGTTTCCACGCTTACCGTTGCGGGGGCAGCGCCGGAGTGGCGGCGTGGCACAGAGCCTGACGCGTCACCGGCTTCCCGTTTCAACCTGGCGGCCTTGCAGCCCCGGGTCACCTGAAAGTGGGCGCAGTCTAAGCCATCGGCCGGGCCGGTGGAGCGCACCGGTTAGAATGCGCCTCGCTTTTTCGATGTGATCTCCATGACCCCAACGTGGTTGCAGCACCCCGGCACCGACGCCCGTGACCTTCACTGGCCGGCCGCAGCGGGCAGCAGAGGGGAGCGGGCATGATCCTCGACCTGATCCGCCATGCCAGCACCGGCCGCGACGATCATCTGGATGGCCGCACCGATCCGCCGCTGCACGAGGGCGCGACCGAGGCCATGTGCGCGCGCTATGCCGGGCTGTCCTGGCAGCGCGTGCTGTCCTCGCCGCGGCAGCGTGCACGCTCGAGCGCCGAGGCGCTGGCCGCTCTCCACGCGGTGGACGTGGAGGCCGACGAAGAATGGGAGGAACTCGACTTCGGCGACTGGGATGGCCTTGCACTGGAGGCTCTGCCGATGGACGCGCTGTCGGCCTTCCATCTGGACCCGCACGCCAATCCACCGCCGCACGGGGAAAGCTGGGGCCATTTCGAGCGTCGCATCGCGCGTGGCCTGCATCGGTTGCTGGATGACCCGGACCCGGTGCCGACCCTGATCGTCAGTCATGGCGGGCCGCTGCGGATGGTGCTGTCGCAGGTGTGCGGTCTGCCGATGGCGATGTGCTGGGCGCTGCGCATCGATCACGGCACACGGCTGCGCCTGCGCGTGGAGCGCGAGGATGACCGGCTGTGGGGCGAACTGCTGGAGCTGCAGCAGGTGTGAGGCACGCGGGTACCGACGGTGTATCGGTGCCCGCGGATCAGCGGTTGTCGTCGTCGACCTCGAACGGCGGTGCTTCGTCGCCGTCATCGTCGCGATGCTCCTCCGTGCGGTCATAGACCGGACCGGAGGCAGGGGGGGCCTTCTTCAGCGGCTGGTCGGCGATGATCGCTTCGTACTCGGCCACCAGCACAGTGCGGCGTGCTTCCGGCAGTTCCTGCCAGTGGCAGTCCTGCAGCGCGCCTTCCAGCGAGTAGAGCAGGTTCAAGCTCGGCTTGAAGCCGGCGCGGCGGACCTTGACGAAGGCACCGACCGCACCGACCGCCACCAGGTCTTCCGGCGTACGCAGACCGACCTGACGCAGCCAGGCTGCGCTCTTCGGGCCGATGTTGCGCAGCTTGACGCCACTCATCCCAGGGCCTCGACGAACACGGCGGCGATCGCTTCCAGACCGGCCTGGTCCTCGGCATCGAAGCGTGCCAGCGAGGGGCTGTCCAGATCGAACACGCCGACCAGGTCACCGTTGTGGACCAGCGGCACCACCAGTTCCGAGCGCGAGGCCGAATCGCAGGCAATGTGGCCCGGGAACGCGTCGACGTCTTCGATGCGCTGGGTCACGCGCTGCGAGGCCGCGGCGCCACACACGCCCTTGTCGAGCGGAATGCGGACGCAGGCCGGCAGTCCCTGGAACGGGCCGACGACCAGTTCCTTGCCGTCGAAGAAGTAGAAGCCCACCCAGTTCAGGTGCGGCAGGGCGTGGTAGACCAGCGCCGACAGGTTGGCTGCATTCGCGATGCGGTCGCGCTCGCCGTGCACCAGGGAGCGGGCCTGGGCCAGCAGCTGGCCGTACTGTTCCGGCTTGCTGCCGGTGAGCGTGGAAGTATCGAACATGGCCGCAGTCTACCAAGCTGCACGCCCGTCTGCGCCGGGCCCGACGGAACGCAGCGGACCGCGTGGCGGCGCTGCCGGGACGGCGGATAATGGCGCGTTTCCGCTTCCGGTCGTCCCCCCATGTCCCTGCCTGCGCCGCGCCCTGCCGCCCTGTTCGTCACCGGTACCGATACCGGCATCGGCAAGACCTTCAGCAGCTGCGTACTGCTGCATGCCCTGCGCCGCCACGGCGGCACCGCTGTGGGCATGAAGCCGGTCGCCAGCGGCTGCGAGCGCACGCCCGAAGGCCTGCGCAACGAGGATGCCACCGCCCTGCTGGCGGCCAGCGTGCCGGCGCCGGCATACGACGACCTCAACCCGTTCGCGCTGGAGCAGCCGCTGGCCCCGGAGATCGCCGCCGCGGAGGCGGGCGTGCAGCTGTCGCTGGCCCCGATCGAAGCGGCGTTCGCACGCCTGCGCGCCAGCGCCGATACGGTGGTGGTCGAGGGGGTCGGTGGGTGGCTGGCGCCGCTGTCGGCCACGCTGGACCAGGGCGACCTGGTGCGAGCACTGGAGCTGCCGGTGGTGATGGTGGTCGGCCTGCGCCTGGGCTGCCTCAACCACGCGCGGCTCACCGCCGAGGCGATCGCGGCCCAGGGCGCGCGCTGCATCGGCTGGATCGCCAACGAGGTGGATCCGACCATGGCACGACGGGATGAGAACATCGCGCTGCTCACCGCGCGGCTGCCGATGCCGTGCTGGGGGCGGCTGCCGTATGCGCCGGGCGCGGACCCGGCCAGCCTGGCCGACCGTCTGGTGTTCTGAGCGTCAGCCGTCCGCGCGGGCCAGCAGCGCCGTGGCCAACCGACCGACCGTGGCGATGGCGCCGGTGAACCGCTCGTCCAGCTCCTGGCAGCAGGACAGACGCAGGCAATGCCGGTAGCGCGCACCGCGCGAGTACACCTGGCCCGGCATGAACACCACGCCCTCGGCCAGCGCCTGTTCGAACAGCTCCCCGGCATCGATCGCCGCGGGCAGCTCCACCCACAGCAGGAAGCCGCCGGTCGGCTGGGTGGCCGACGTGCCCGGCGGGAAATGCTGCGCGATCAGGCCGCGCACGTGGCTGACCTGATCGCTGTAGAGCCGGCGCAGCCCGCGCAGGTGATGCTCGTAGTTGCCGGCTTCCAGGAACGCGGCCACCGCATCGCCGAGCAGGCGTGATTCGGCGCCCGAGGAGTGGAACTTGAGCAGTTGGATATCGGCGGCGAAGCGTCCGCCGTCGAGCCAGCCGATGCGGTAGTCCGGCGCGAGCGTTTTCGAGAATCCGCTGCAGACCATGATCCAGCCCTCGCGGTCGAAGCTCTTGGCAAGCGGTTCCAGCGGCTCCTTGAACTGCAGTTCGGCGTACACCGCGTCTTCGATCAACGGCACCTGGTAGTGGTTCACCAGCGCGGCCAGGCGCTGCTTGTTCGGCACCGGCATGCTGCCGCCGAGCGGATTGTGCACGGTCGGCATGGCCATGATCGCGGCAATGCCGCCGGCATCGAGCAGCGCTTCCAGCGCGTCCAGATCGAGCCCGTCGCGCGGATGGGTCGGCAGTTCGATCGCGCGCAGGCCCAGGCTGCGCAGCAGCGGATAAATGTTGAAGTACGACGGCGCCTCGATCGCGACCGCATCGCCGGGCTTCGTTACCACACGCAGCGCGAGCTGCAGCGCTTCCATGGCGCCATGGGTGAGCACCAGCCGGTCGGCGGTGGTGTGCAGCCCCAGCCGCGGCCCACGCTGCACGATCTGCGTCAGCAGGCGTGCCGCGCCATTCTGGCGGGCATAGGTTTCCACGGTGGTGGCCGCACGGCGCAGCACCTGCGCGGTGCTGCGGGCCAGCTGCGCACCGGGATAGAAGCGCTTGCCGCGCGGCCCGGCGAAGGCCAGGTCGACGATGCCCGGCTGCTGCTGCGCGGCCAGCACGCGCGCCATCATCGCCTGCTGTGCAGGGGCGGTCGGCGGCGAGGGCGCCTGCCGCAGCGACTGCGTGGGCTCGGGCAGGCGCGGGCTGACCACGAAGCCGGCCTTGGGCCGCGGCAACACCAGCCCGGCATCCTCGAGCTGCCGATACGCCGCGATCACCGTGTTGAGGCTGAGACTGCGCTGCGTCGCCAGTCCGCGCAGCGATGGCAGGCGGGTGCCGACCGGCAGCCGTCCGCTGCGGATCGCATCGGCCATTTCATCGGCCAGGGACTGGTAGAGGTTGGTCGCCATCGGCAGCTGCATCCATGGAAATCTGTAACCGTGCGGATGCCAGTCATCTGCATCTGTATCCGCGTCCGGCGCCAGCCTACCATGCGCTTCCAGACTTCCCCCACGCACGGCAGGATCTTGTGTGCCGTGCGTCTTTTCTTGTGTTCCCGCGCGGTCAGCGCGCTGAAATGGTGGTGCTCACCAGGCGCGGCTGCTCACGGTAGAGCGCCGGGAACTGCTGTTTCAGCGCGACGACCTTGGGCAGGTCGTTGATCCGGATGTACAGCGATTCCGGATGCAGCGTGAGGTAGTTCTGGTGGTAGCCCTCGGCGGCGAAGAACGGTTTGCCGCCCTCGACCTGGGTCACCACCGGCGCGGCGTAGGTCTTGGCCTGCTGCAACTGGGCGATGTAGGCGCGGGTCGCACCCCGCTGGGCCGCGTCGTCGGCATACACCGCCGAGCGGTACTGGGTGCCACGGTCCGGGCCCTGCCGGTTGAGCTGGGTCGGGTCGTGGGCCACCGAGAAGAACACCTGCATCAACTGGCCGTAGCTCACCTGCGCGGGGTCGTAGGTGACCTGCACCGCCTCGGCATGGCCGGTGCTGCCACTGCCCACGCGCGGGTAGGTGGCATTGGCCGCGCTGCCGCCGATGTAGCCGGAGAGCGCGTTGTCCACGCCCTTGATGTGCTGGAACACGCCCTGCACGCCCCAGAAGCAGCCGCCGGCAAACACCACCTGGGCGCGCTTCACCCCGGGCTGGCGCAGGTCCGCGATGCCGGTGGGCGCCGGCACGGCCACCGTCGTGGTGCCGGCCGCGGCCGCGTGTGCCGGCCGATCAAGACCCACCACCACGCTGACGGTGAGTGCGGCGATGGCGACAGCGATGCCGCCGGCCACGAGTTTGTCGATTGCGATCTTCATGCGATGGCTCCTCAACCAAAGGTAAAGGCGTAGGCGTGCACGCCCGGATCGAGGAACTCGATCTCGAAGGTGCGCTCCTGCACGGCGCCGGACTGGCGGATCAGCTGATACAGACGGTTCTCATCGACCCGGCCCTCACCATCGGCCGAGACGTCCCCGCCGGCCGCGGCGCCCGGCGGCTGGCCGTCGATGCGCACGCGGAAGCGCACCGGTTTGCCGTCTGCGCCCGGGGCCAGCACCAGGTGCAGGTCGCGGGCATGGAAGCGGAAGGCGATGCGGCCACCGCTTGTCTCAAGCCGGGCGTCTTCGTTGCCCACGGTCCAGCGTCCGGCCAGTGCCCACTGGTTGTGCTGCAGCGTGGTCGGCACGGTGTAGTCGGCAGGCTGATCGTGGCGCTGCCCACCGGCCGAGGCGAAGTTCTCGGCGCGCGCATGGCCGAGGTAGGTCTCGGGCGACTTGAGGTTGTCCATGTCGGCCTGGCGCGCCACGCCGTCCAGCGCCATCGCCACCGGTGCATCGTCACCAGGCAGCGTGTTGCCGGCCTCGCGCAGCAGCTGGCGGATGATCTGCTCGGACTGCGCGTAGTTGCCCTCGCCGAAGTGATGCGCGCGGATATTGCCTTGCGCATCGATGAAGTAGTGCGCCGGCCAGTACTTGTTGTTGAAGCCGCGCCAGATCGCGAAGTCGTTGTCGATCGCCACCGGGTAGGTGACCTTCAGATCCTTCACCGCGCGCTGCACGTTGGCCAGGTTGCGCTCGAAGGCGAACTCCGGCGCATGCACCCCGATCACCACCAGCCCGTGGTCGCGGTAGCGCTCGGCCCACTCGCGCACGTAGGGCATGGCACGCAGGCAGTTGATGCAGGAGTACGTCCAGAAATCGACCAGCACCACCTTGCCGCGCAGCGCCTGCGCATCCAGCGGCGGGCTGTTGAGCCAGCCGGTGGCGCCGGCCAGCGAAGGCAACGTGCCTTCCACCGGCAGCGGTTCTCCGGGCGTGGTGGCGGCGCGCCTCATCGCGCCGCCGGCCGGCGGCTCCTGCGCCGGCAGCACGTCGAGCAGGCCCTGTTCCAGCTTGGCGGTGCTGACCGTGGAGAGCCGGGTCAGCACGCCGGTATCCCAGCCCATCGCAATGGCGATCACCGCCAGCAACGCCGCGATGCCCAGCCCACGCCGCACCCACTCGCCCACGCCAAGGCGGCGTTTGAGCGCGGCGAACACGCGCCCGCCGATCCAGATCGCCAGCGCCAGCGAGGTCGCCGCACCCAGCGCGTAGGCCAGCAGCAATCCGCTGGTGCCGACACTGGCGCCCTGCAGCGCCGCACCGGTCAGGATCAGGCCGAGGATCGGACCCGCGCACGGCGCCCACAGCAGGCCGGTAGCGATGCCGATCAGCAGCGAGGTGCCGACGCCCCCGCGCCCCGCGTCACTGGCCGCATCGGCCGAGGCGCTCAGCCGCGCGCCCAGCCGCTGGAACGGCGACAGCAGGCGGTCGGCCAGGGCCGGCCACAGCAGCGCCAGCGCGAACAGCGCCATCACCACCAGCGCGAACCAGCGCCCGATCTGGTTGGCCTGCGCCACCCACTGGCTGCTCACTGCGGCCAGGCTGGCGACCACGGCGAACATCAAGGCCATGCCGATCAGCAGCGGCAGGCCGCTGCGCAGGAAGGGGCGGTCCGAGCGGGCGAACACGAACGGCAGCACCGGCAGGATGCAGGGGCTGAGGATGGTGAGCACGCCACCGAGGTAGGCCAGCACGAGCAGAAGCATGGAGAGGTCCTTCTATGACGCGGGGAAGTGCGGCGCTCAGGCCGCGACGAAATTCATGGCCACGCCGTTCATGCAGTAACGCAGGCCGGTCGGGCGTGGGCCATCATCGAAGACGTGGCCGAGGTGGCCACCGCAACGCCGGCAGTGCGCCTCGACACGCACCATGCCCAGCGTGGTGTCGCGGTCTTCACCGACCGCATCGTGCAGCGGTGCCCAGAAGCTGGGCCAGCCGGTACCGCTGTCGAACTTGGTGGAGGAGGAGAACAGCGGCAACGCGCACCCGGCACAGGTGAAGGTGCCGCGCCGGTGCTCCTTGTTGAGGGGGCTGCTGAACGGCCGTTCGGTGCTCTGCCGGCGCAGCACGCTGTACTGGGCCGGGGTGAGCTGTTCGCGCCACTGCGCATCGCTGCGCATGACCTCGAACTGGCGCGCAGGCGCGGCGGGGGCAGCCGGGGCGGGCCCGCTGCAGGCGGTCAGTCCGAACAGGCCGGCCGCGGCGGCCATGCCACCCATTCCAAGCACATTGCGACGTGTGTAACGCATGGCCGATCTCCGGGCACGGGAACGATGCGGCCATGCTGCGCCCGGGCCGGTCAACGAATCCTCACGCAGGGTTAAATTTTCCGTGACACATTCCGGTCGCGATCCGTCGACAATGGCGCCATGCCCTCCTGCCGCCCCCCGAGCCGATGAGCAGTGCCAAGCGCGTCCTGATCGTCGAAGACGATGTCCACATCGCCAACCTGCTGCGCATGCACCTGCGCGATGAAGGCTATGAGGTCACCCATGCCGCCACCGGCGACGAAGGCCTGGCCCTGCTCGAAGCGCAGCCCTGGAGCGCCCTCGTGCTCGACCTGATGCTGCCCGGCGTGGACGGGCTGGAGATCTGCAAGCGCGCCCGTGCCATGACGCGCTACACGCCGATCATCATCACCAGTGCGCGTGCCAGCGAAGTGCACCGCATTCTCGGCCTGGAGCTGGGCGCGGACGACTACCTGGCCAAGCCCTTCTCGATGCTGGAACTGGTGGCACGCGTGAAAGCGCTGCTGCGCCGGGTCGAGGCGATGGCGCAGAACGCGCGCATCGATGCGGGTGAGATCGAGGTCGCCGGGCTGCGTATCGATCCGGTCGCGCGCACGGCGCTGGTCGACGGCCGCGCGCTGGAACTCACCCCGCGCGAATTCGACCTGCTGTACTTCTTCGCCCGCCATCCCGGCCAGGTGTACTCGCGCATGGACCTGCTCAACCAGGTCTGGGGCTACCAGCACGACGGCTACGAGCACACCGTCAACACCCACATCAACCGGCTCCGCAACAAGATCGAGCGCGACGCGGCAAACCCGCAACGCATCCAGACGGTGTGGGGGCGCGGCTACAAACTGGTCGATGCCAGCGAGGACGCAGGCGCATGATCCGGCTCACGCTGTCGCAACGCCTGTCCGCCGTGTTCTTCGCGCTGCTGTTGCTGTGCGGGGGCGCGCTGCTGTGGATCCAGATGCGCAGCACCGCCGTGCATGAGCAGGAAACCGTGCAGCGCCTGTCGCGCGGGCTGGCCGAGCACATCGCGCGCAGTGGCGAGCTGATGGATGGCCGCGGCATGCGCAATGGCGAAGTGCGCGCACTGTTCGGCAAGCTGATGGCGGTCAACCCGAGCGTGGAGGTGTACCTGCTCGACGATCAGGGGCGCATCCTGGGCCACGACGCGCCGGAGGGGCATCTGAAACGGGCCCGGGTCGATCTGGGTCCGGTGCAGGCGCTGCTGCGCGATGAGCCGCTGCCGATCCTCGGCGACGACCCACGCAGTGCGACCGGCCGCAAGGTATTCAATGCGGCGCCGCTGTGGGTGCAGGGACGGCAGGCGGGGTACATCTACGTGGTATTGGTCGGTGAGCAGCGCGAAGCACTCGCCGCCAACATCGCTGCCAACAGCACGCTGCGCACCACCTTGTGGTCGCTGGCGATCGTCGCGGTCGTTGGCCTGCTCGCCGGCCTGGTCGCGTTCCGCTGGGTGACCCGCCCCCTGCGCCAGCTGACCCGGCGCATCCAGTCCTTCGATGTCGATACCGCCACGCCGGATGCCGCGCCGCCGCCGGCCCCGTTGCGTGCCGGTGAGCGCGACGAGCTGGCGATCCTGCAGCACAGCTTCGGCCACATGGCCCAGCGACTGGGCGAGCAGTGGCAGCAGCTGCGCCAGCAGGACCTGCAGCGGCGCGAGCTGGTCGCCAACATTTCCCATGACCTGCGCACGCCGCTGTCGTCGCTGCACGGCTACCTGGAAACACTGGCACTCAAGGACGCCACGCTCAGCGCCGACGAGCGTCAGCGCTATCTCTCGATCGCTCTGTCGCAGAGCCACAAGGTCGGGCGGCTGGCCCAGGCCCTGTTCGAGCTGGCCCGGCTGGAGCACGGCGGGGTGGTGCTCGACCGCCAGGCCTTCTCGCTGCCGGATCTGATCCAGGATGTATTCCAGAAGTTCGAGCTGGCGGCCGAGTCACGCCGGCAGACGCTGGGCGCCGACATCCCGCCCGGTCTGCCGCCGGTGGTCGCGGATCTGGCGTTGATCGAGCGGGTGCTGACCAACCTGCTGGACAACGCCATCCGGCATACGCCGGAAGGTGGTCGTATCACCGTGACCCTGCGCGCGGCCGAGGGCGAGGTGCAGATCAGCGTGGCCGACACGGGCCCCGGCATCGCCCCCGAACGGCGCGACACCCTGTTCACCGCGATGCCGGCACTCGGCAGCCAGCGGCCGGACAGCGGCGGGCTGGGCCTGTTGATCGTGCATCGCATCCTGCAGCTGCACGGGCGCGACATCCGCCTGCTGGACCACCGTGACGGGGCGCTGTTCGTGTTCTCGCTGCCGACGACCCGGCAATAACGCCGGACAAAAAAAGACCCGACAGAGGGAGGGTTCTGTCGGGTCTGGGATTGCGTGGGGGGAGGGACCCACGCAAATTCGATGTTGTCCGGCTCAGCCGCGCGTCTTGCCTGCGCTGGGCGTGGCGGCCGCGAACGGCTGCCGGGCGAGTTCGCCGAAGGCTTCGGAGGCCTTCAGCCCCAGGCCGGCCACTTCCTGGCTGGCGCTGGTCCAACGAGCGAGGTTGTCACGTGCCAGTTGCGCGCCCTTGGGCAGCAGCGACTGCAGCGTGCCGGCATCCTGTGACTGCACGATTTCACCGAAGAACCCGCTGGTGGCGGTGATGTTCTTCTCCAGCGTCTTCAACTGCACCCCGAACATGCTCTCGGCATTTTCCAGTGCGAGCCGGTTGGCACGCGTGGCCGTGGCGGCCAGCTGGCGGGTGTAGTCGCTGAAGGAATCGGTGAACGCGGACGCCATGGTCAGGACGGCTCGAGAACGTTGATGCAATGCAGCATACGCCGAAAATATTGCATTGCAACATTTCGTTGCCCGTTGTGGTCCGGTTTCAGGTGAATGTTTTAAAGATCAATGGGTTGCGCCGCCGGATCAGCCGCGATAGCGGCAGCCGGAGGTGCAGGTTTCGTGCACCGTGACTTCGCTCAGCTCGGGCAGGGCCGGCTTGAGTTCGTTCCAGATCCAGATCGCCAGCCGTTCGCTGGTCGGGTTCTCCAGGCCGGGAATGTCGTTGAGGTAGTGGTGGTCCAGGCGGTCGTAGATCGGCTGGAAGGCGGCTTTGACGTCGCCGAAATCCATGATCCAGCCGGTCTGCTCGCCAGGCTCCCCCTCCACCTTGAGTTCCACCCGGAACGAGTGCCCGTGCAGGCGCGCGCACTTGTGGCCCGGCGGCACGTTGGGGAGGTGGTGAGCGGCCTCGAGGGTAAAGACTTTGAAGATTTCCATGGCCGCATTGTAGCGGTGGGCCGGGGGTCCAGCAGGCCCGGCGCGTTAATTGTTGCTCACGAAAACATTTCCATCCGGATGAAGAGATGTTAGTTTCTCTTATATCCGTATGAAGAGATGTTATTGGCCGTGGTTCAGCCAGGCATGGACTACTGCGGAACTTGTCGTCCACCACCCCACTGAAGTTCATGCCCAAGCACACTCTTCTTGTAGCGGCGTTGTCCGTCGCTCTGGCAACGCCTTTGACCGCGTTCGCCGACGCCGCCCCCGATGCCGCCGCCACCGGCGACAGCAAGACCCTCGCTGCCGTGCGGGTCACCGGGTCCAACATCAAGCGCACCGATACCGAGTCGGCCAACCCGGTGCAGGTGATCGAGCGCCAGCAGCTGGAGGAGACCGGCAAGGCCACCGTCGCCGACCTGCTGCGCTCGATCTCGGCCAACACCGGCAACGCTGCCAACGAAACCACCAACAACGGCTGGGCCTCCGGTTCGGCCGGCATCGGCCTGCGCGGCCTGTCGCAGAAGAACACCCTGGTGCTGCTCAATGGCCGCCGCCTGGCCAACTACGGCTTCCCGGCCGGCGGCCTGTCCGACACCTTCGTTAACCTCAACGCGCTGCCGCTGGTTGCGGTCGAACGCATCGAAGTGCTCAAGGACGGTGCCTCCGCCGTGTACGGCTCTGATGCCGTGGCCGGTGTGGTCAACATCATCACCCGGCAGAATTTCGAAGGTGCCGAACTCGGTGGCAGCCTGGGCACCGCCGACCAGGGCGGCTTGGACGAGCAGAACCTGAAGTTCATCGGTGGCATCGGTGACCTGGACACGGACGGCTACAACATCCTGGTCAGCCTGGAAGGCTACAACCGCGAGCGCCTGGACCAGGACCAGCGCGACCTGACGAAGTCCGGCATCTATACCGACAAGCCCGGCGGCCGCTGGAACGGTTGGTCGGCCAAGGGCGCACGCTATCTGGTCAACGGCACCTCGGTGCCGATGCTGGATGCCAGCGGCAACTGCCCCGAAGGCACGACGCTCGTTGCCAGCGCGCCGATCGATGGCCTGGCCGGCAACACCTGCGGCTTCAACCAGGCCCCGTACACCACGCTGATCCCCTCGACCAAGCGCTACCAGGCCTACGTCAACGGCACCTTCCGCGTGAACGACAACGTCGAAGCGTTCGGCGAAGTGCTCTACAGCGACATCAAGGGCGTCTCCTGGTTCGGCAGCAGCCCGTTCTTCACCCTCGAGAGCGGCCGCTTCGCGCTCAACGCCGACACCGGGCTGGCCGAGCCGGTCTCCTCCAATCTACCGGCGAGCAGCCCGTACAACCCGTACGGCCGCGCCGTGCCGATCGAATACACCTTCTTCAACCTCGGCGCGACCATCAAGACCAACCGCTCGCAGGCCTACCGCGGCCTGGTCGGGCTGCGCGGCAGCCTGCAGAACTGGGATTGGGAAGTCGGTGCGTTCGGCGCCCGCAGCAGCGAGCGCGAGACCGTCTCCGGCGGCTTCGCCAACCGCTACGCGCTGGCCGATGCGCTGGCCAGCGGCAGCTACAACCTGCTCAATCCGTCGGCCACTCCGCAGGACGTGCTCAACGCGATCAACATCAGCACGCTGCGCCCGGCCGAGTCGGTGCTGCAGGGCGTGGACGCCAAGATCTCCGGTGCGATCGGCCATACCTGGGCCGGTGAAATCGGCTTCGCCGCCGGTGCCGAGTGGCGCCGCGAGAAGCTCGATTCCAACAATCCCTGGCAGATCGATGCCGGCCTGCAGATCCGTCCGGCGATCGCCGAAGTGCATGGCGAGCGCAAGGTCACCGCCGCCTATGCCGAAGTAAACGTGCCGCTGGCCGACCGCCTCGAACTGCAGGCCGCGGCGCGTGCCGATCACTACAGCGATTTCGGTGATGCGTTCTCGCCCAAGCTGAGCCTGCGCTGGCAGCCGTGGGACATCCTGCTGGTGCGTGCGGCCGCCTCCAAGGGTTTCCGCGCGCCGTCGCTCTCGGAGAACTCCAACAGCACCAGCATCGCCTACGGCAGCGTGATCGATCCGCGCGACCCGGACGTGCCGGGTTCGCGGCAGAACCCGACCTTCTTCACCGTCGGCAACAACGACCTCAAGCCGGAGCGCACCAAGAGCTTCAACGCCGGCATCGTGCTCTCGCCGTGGTCCAACACCAGCCTGAGCGTGGACTACTACTGCATCGAGCTGGAGAACCTGGTCGGCACCAACAATACCCAGACCCTGGTCACCGATGACGTGCCCGGTGCGGTCCAGCGCGATGAGCGCGGCAAGCTGCTGGCGGTCTACAACCGCTACCAGAACCTGAGCGAGCTGAAGACCTCCGGCTTCGACATCGAGCTGCGCCAGCGTTTCCCGACCGCGCGTGCCGGCGACTTCGGCCTGAGCACCGCCTTCACCCATGTGCGCGACTACAGCCGCCCCACCGTGGTCGGTGGTCCGCTGGTGGATTACGCCGGCAGCAACCTCGGCGCCACCCTGCCGAAGAACAAGGCGACCACCACCTTCGACTGGAGCTACGGCGATTTCCGCACTGCGCTGACCTGGTACTACACCAGCGGCTACGACCAGAAGGCCAGCGACGTGGCCACCGCCGTGCAGGATCGCGTCGATGCGTACAACCAGTTCGATCTGTACGTGGGCTACACCGGCATCGACAAGCTGACCCTGTACGCGAAGATCCAGAACCTGGCCGACGAAGAGCCGCCGTACGACGCCTCGTTCCCGGGTATCCGCGCGCCGTATGACTTCAGCCAGTACGACCTGCGCGGCCGCTACTTCACGGTCGGCTTCGACTACCGCTTCTGACCCCGGGGAATCGCTGTGTCTTTGCAACGTCGTCTGCTGTCTCCCCTCGCCTGGTTGGCGCTGGTGCTGTGCCTGTTCGCTGCGCCTGCCTCCGCGCAGAGCGCGTACTTCTTCCCGGCCGGCGGTGATTTCGATCCGGCCGTGCCCACGCCCCAGCAGTTCCTCGGCTATGAGATCGGCAGCCGCTACACGCGGCACGATCAGCTGGTGGCCTATTTCAATGAACTGGCCAGGCACTCGGACAAGATCAGGGTCGAGGAGATCGGCCGCAGCTACGAGGGCCGCCCGCTGCTGATCGCCACGGTGACCTCGGCGCAGAACCTGCAGAACCTGGAGACGCTGCGCCGCCAGCATGTCACCCTGGCCGATCCGGCGCAGCCGCTCTCGGCCGCCGGCAACAGCCCGGTGGTGGTGTGGCTGGGCTACAGCGTGCACGGCAACGAGACCTCCAGCGGTGAAGCGGCGATGCTGACCGCCTACTACCTGGTCGCCAACCGCAGCCCGGAGACCGCGCAGTGGCTGCAGCAGGCGGTGGTGCTGTTCGATCCGGCGCAGAACCCGGACGGGCGCGACCGCGCGGCGAGCTGGCACAACGCCTACGCATCGTCGCCGGCCTCGCCCGATCCGGCCGACAAGGAACACGTCGAGCCGTTCCCGCAGGGCCGCACCAACCACTACTTCACCGACCTCAACCGCGACTGGCTGGCGCTGACCCAGCAGGACACGCGACCGAAGATCGCCTATTTCCATCGGTGGTATCCCAACGTCCAGATCGATTTCCACGAGATGGGCAAGGACAGCACCTACTACTTCGAACCGTCGCCGGCGAGCATGCACAGCCCGCTGATTCCGGCATCGTCGTATGACTTCAACAAGACCCTGGCCAGGTACCACGCGCAGTCGCTGGATGCGCTGGGCTCGCTGTACTACACCGGGGAAAACTTCGACAACTTCTCGCCGGTGTATGGCTCGACCTACCCGGACTTCCACGGTGCGGTCGGGGTGACGGTCGAGCAGGCGAGCTCGCGTGGCCGCGTGCAGGAATCGGTCAATGGCCTGCTGACCTTCGGCTTCACCATCCGCAACCAGGTGGCGACCGGCCTGGGCACGGTCCGTGGTGCGGTGACCGAGCGCGACGGGTTGCTGAAGCTGCAGAAGGACTTCTTCCAGTCCGCGTTGAAGCAGGCCAACCAGCAGCCGGTGAAGTCGTTCGTGTTCGGCGACGCGGCCGATCCGGGCCTGACCCAGCGGCTGCTGGACCTGCTGCTGCAGCACCAGATCACCGTGCAGGCACTGAGCGCGCCGGTGACGGTGGACGGCCAGCGTTTCGAGCCGGGCAGCGCCTACGTGGTCCAGGCCGCGCAACCGCAGTTCCGCCTGGTGCATTCGATCTTCGCCGATACGCCGCCGATCAAGGGCGATGTGTTCTACGGCAGCACCTCCTACGCGATCGCGCCGGCCTACGGCATCGCCTTCGCCGCCAGCCGCAGCCGGATCGCCGGTGGCGAGCGCGTGGCCAGCGTGCCGGCCGCGAACGGTGGCGTGGCGGGTGGCCAGGCGGGCTACGCCTATGTGTTCGATTGGCGCGACTACAACGCCAGCCGCGCGCTGTACGCACTGCAGGCCAAGGGTCTGCTGACCCGTGCCGCGTTCCAGCCGTTCACGGCGGCCACCGCACAGGGGGAGCAGTCGTTCGGTTACGGCAGCATCGTGGTGCCGGTTGCAGGCCAGCCGCTGGCAGGCGCCGAGCTGCTCGCCGCGGTCGACGCGGCCGCGCGCAGCAGTGGCGTGCACATCCAGGCGCTGTCGAGTGGGCAGAGCCGGGGCGGCATCGACCTGGGCAGCGACAGCGTCAAGGCGCTGCGCAAGCCGGCAGTGGCCCTGGTCATGGGCGAGGGCGTCAGCGCCACCGAAATCGGCTCGGCGTGGTTCCTGCTCGACCAGCACCTGCAGCTGCCGGCCAGCAAGACCGACCCGGCCCAGCTGGGCAAGATCACGCTGGACCGCTACACCACCATCGTCCTGGCCGGCGGCACCTACACCGGCGTGGATGCCACCGCAGTCGCGGCGCTGAAGCGCTGGATCAACGCCGGTGGCTCGTTGATCACCTATGGCACCGCCGCGCGCTGGGCGATCGAGCAGAAGCTCAGCGATGAAGTGCTGGGGCCGGAGGAAAAGGAGCCGGAAGCAGCACGACGTGCGTTCGGTGACCAGCGTGACATCGCGGCGATCGAGCGCGTCAGCGGCAACATCCTCAGCGCGGACGTGGACAACACCCATCCGCTGGGCTTCGGCGTGCCGCGCCGGCAGCTGGCGGTGAACAAGGAGAACGGCCTGAGCTTCCAGCCCAGCCGCAACCCGTTCTCCACCGTGGTGCGCATCGATGAGGCGCCCAAGGTCAACGGCTATCTGTCCGAGCGCAACCGCAGCCGCGTCGCCGGTGCCGCGTGGCTGGTGGTGTCGCCGCAGGGGCAGGGCAACGTGGTCCTGTTCGCCGATGACCCGGCCCACCGCAAGTACTGGCACGGCACCGAGCGCCTGCTGTTGAACGCGATCTTCTTCGGCAACCAGCTCAACCCGGCCAAGCCGCGCGGCTGACGCGTCCGCTTCAAGTAGTGCCGGCCGCGGGCCGGCTCCCAATCGTTTCCACCGCGACGCGCAGGCATCCCGCTGGCGGCTCTCGCCTCCGGTAGTGCCGGCCGCTGGCCGGCTCCCCGAACACCGCCACCCACGCAGCCGACTCCCCGTCGGCTGCGTTCATTCCGCCCCATCACAGCCCCTGTGAAAATTCCGTATTGCGAATCATTCGCAATAAGAATAGGATGGCGCCCGCTCACGCTGGACGCGAGCGTCACCGGTACCGTCGCGCCGATCCACGCCAAACCCTCCCGGGTTGCGCGTCCGGGTCCTCGGAACCGTCACCGTCCTTTCTCCAGGGGAACCACCATGAAGATCGTCCCGCTCACCGCTGCCGTGTTGGCACTGGCGCTGACCCCGGCCGCCCTCGCGCAGCCGGCCACCAAGACCGCCACGGTGTCGCCGACCGCGGCCGCTTTCCTGGCGCAGTTCGCCACCGAGGGCGCGGACAGCGTCAGCTGGGCCCAGTTCGAGGCCTTCCGCACACAGCGCTACGCCGAGACCGACCGCAACCACGACGGCCATGTCGACGAGCAGGAATACGTCGACGAATACCTGCAGCGCTTCGATGTCCGCCTGGCCGACGCACGCGCCGGCCACCTGCGCCAGACCGACACCCGCTTCAAGGCGTTGGACCGCGACAGGAACGGGGCGATCAGCCGCGCCGAATACGATGCGGCCGGGGAACGCACCTGGGCCGGTTACGAGGCATCGCAGGACGCCACGCAGGAAACCGCTGCCGCGTCCTCGCGCGATCCGTTGAAGATGCCGACCTCGCATACCGCCAACGGCATGCTGGAGCTGTACGACCGCAACAAGGACGGCGTGGTCGATCGCGCGGAGTTCGACGCGGCGCGTGCGGCGGCCTTCGCCGCCACCGATATCGACGGCAACGGCGCGTTGTCGCTGGCCGAGTACACCACCGAGTTCGAAGGGCGCCTTGACCAGCAACGCCAGCGTGTGCGCGCCGATGCCGGGCGCCAGGCCCGCGTGCGCTTCGCCTCGCTGGACAAGGACAAAGATGGTCGCATGACCTTCGCCGAGTATCAGCTGTCGGGCAAGCGCATGTTCGACCGTGCCGACAGCAACGCTGATGGCGTCGTCGATGCGCGCGATCTTGAGCCGGTCGCCGGCGCGCACTCGGCCAACGGCAACCGCTAGCGGCCCGGACGTGCCGTGCACGTCCCACGTATCAGCCAACGATGATTCCGGCGCGCGATTCCCCGCGCGTCCTTGCGCCTCCCAGCCCCGCTCGGTCCACCGATCGCCGCAGCCAGGAACGGCCCGCCGCCAACCGCGGCGCTCACGCCATTCCCTTCCTCTTCTGCGGAGCCTGATCATGACGTCGTCCCTCACCCTGCTGGCCCTGGCGGTTGCCGCCAGCCTGTCCGCCACCGTGCACGCCGAAACCCTCAACGACGCCAGCACGCTCGATACCGTGCGCGTGCAGGCCGAACGTGCCAAGAAAACGCGCTCGACCAACCAGAACGTCACCGTGCTCACCGCAGCCGATCTCGACAACGAGATGGCCAATACGATGGAAGAAGCGATCCGCTACATCCCCGGTGTGAGCATCGTGGACATGGGCCGCTTCGGCGACAACGGCTTCAACATCCGCGGACTGGAAAGCGACCGCGTGGCGATCACCGTCGATGGCCTGAGCCTGGGCGAATCGGTGGAAACCGCGCGTTCCTACGAGTTCTTCCGGGGTGGCCGCGGCGACGTGGACATCGATACGCTCAAGAGCCTGGCGGTGATCAAGGGCGCCGACGCGATCAGCGCCGGCAGCGGCGCGCTGGGCGGCGCGGTGGTGTTCACCACCAAGGACCCGGCGGACTATCTCACGCCCACCGGCAACGATACCCATCTGGGTTTCAAGGCGGGCTACTCGGGCGCCAATGACGAAACCATGGGCACGCTGACCTTTGCCAACCGCACCGGCATCGTCGAATCGATGCTGGTCTATACCCGGCGCGAAGGCCACGAATCCGAATCGTGGTACGACACCACGAATGATCGCATCGGTGTCGGTCGCCGCACGCCTGATCCGGTCGACAGCACCCGCGACAACCTGCTTGGCAAGCTTGACCTGCAGCTCGACGACGCCAATACGCTGGGCTTTCTGTACGAGCGTGGCCGCGCCACCAACGACGTGGACAACCTGTCGCGTGTCTATGCACCGGGCTACCTGTCGCGCAAAGGCCGTGACACCAACGACCGCGACCGCTACGGGGTGAACTACCAGTGGCGGGCCGACAACGCGCTGTTCGATACCCTGGATGCGCAGGTGGATCGCCAGGTCACCGACAGCCGTGGCATCACCACCATCGTGGCCGGCAGCGGCTGCCCGGGCGGCGCCACGCCGTGCCTGCGCAGCGAGAACCGCTCCACCAAGCAGACCCTGGACCGTGCCGCGGCCGACTTCAGCAAGGTCTTCGCCACCGCGGGCGCGCGCCATGACGTGGTGTACGGGTTGGCCTGGCAGCAGCGCGACATCGATTTCACTGCGGTCGACACGCGCTGGAACGCGGCCGGGGCCGTGGCCTCGGTGGAGATCGATCCGCGCCAGGTGCCCAAGACCGACGTCACCGCCTGGAACCTGTACCTGCGCGACAGCGTGCAGCTGCTCGACGAACGCCTGACCCTCAGCGCGGGTGCGCGCTACGACCGTTACGACTACTCGCCGCAGGTGGACGCCACCTTCGTGGACCGCACCGGCACCGTGCGTGACGTGAGCTTCGCTTCGCCGACCTGGCAGCTGGGCGCCGAATACCGCTTCCTGCCCGACCACGCGCTGTGGGCCCAGGTGGGTCGTGGCTTCCGTGCGCCCACCGTGGCGGACATGTACTCGCCGACCAGCGCCACCCAGGTGATCAACGCGCAGAACGGCCAGCCGCTGCTGCTCAACGACACCGTGTCCAATCCGGATCTGGAGGCGGAAAAGAGCCTGAACCTCGAGTTCGGCTACCGCTGGAGCACGGACCGCGCGCAGCTGGGCCTGTCGGTGTTCCGCGACCGCTACGAGAACTTCATCGAGTACACCAACCTGGTCCAGTCGGTACCGGGTGGCTTCCGCACCACCGCGACCGGCCCGGTGCTGTATTCGCGCAACTACACGATGCCGACCAACGCGGGCGAAGTGACGGTCAAGGGCGTGGAGCTGGAGGGCCGCTGGCAGATCAGCGATGCATGGTCCTCGCGCCTGGCCGCCTCCTACAGCGAAGGCGAGAAGCGCAATGGCGATCCGCTCGACAGCATCGTGCCGGCCAGCGCCGTACTCGGCGTGCGCTATGCCCCCTCGCCGGTGTGGAACCTCACCGCCAGCGTGACCCATGCCGTGGCCAAGAAGGCCAAGGACGCCTACACCACCGACGCCACCGGCAAGGTCACCACGCCAGCCTTCGTCGACAAGGCCGATGGCTACACCGTGCTGGATCTGTACGGGACCTGGAACGTCACCCCGCAGTGGAAGCTCAGCGCTGGCATCTACAACCTGACCAACGAGGAGTACTACCTCTGGCAGCGCGTGCGCAACATCAACAAGGGCACCAACACGCTGTACGGCTACGTCAACGATGAGGGCATCGGCCGTTACAGCGAGCCAGGCCGCAATGCGCGGATCACGGTGGCCTACAGCTTCTGAGGCAACGCACCATTCAACGGCCGTTGTAGTGCCGGCCGCTGGCCGGCTCCAGAAAAACAAAAAAGGGCGACGCAGATGCGTCGCCCTTTTTGCGTCTCAGCGATGCCCGAAGGAATCAGCTGGCGCGACCGCCACCGCCGCCCTGGCTGCGGCCGCCACCGGCGTTGCCGCCGCCACGGCGCTGGCCCTGCGGCTGGCCACCGCGCGGTGCACCGCGGCCGGCGCCATCACGCTGGCCGCCACCGGCCTTCTTCGGGCCGGCATGGGCGTGGCGCGGAGCCTCGGCATGCGGACGACGCGCGTGCTTGCGCGGCGAGCGATCGCCACCCGGCAGCTCGGCCTTGCCCGGCGCGCTGTTGCCCCAGCGGATCGGGGTCTGCGGCTCGAAGCCCGGCACGTCGCGGATGTCCATGTCCTTGTCGAGCAGGCGCACGATCTGGCGCAGCAGCTTGGCTTCGTCCTGCGCCACCAGCGAGATCGCCTGGCCGGTCGAGCCGTTACGGCCGGTACGGCCGATGCGGTGCACGTAGTCCTCGGCCACCATCGGCAGGTCATAGTTGATGACCTTCGGCAGCTCGTTGATGTCGATGCCGCGCGCGGCGATGTCGGTGGCGACCAGTACGGTCACGCGGCCGGCCTTGAAGTCGCCCAGCGCACGCAGGCGCTGGCCCTGGCTCTTGTTGCCGTGGATCGCCGCGGTCTTGATGCCGGACTTGTCCAGGAACATGGCCAGCTTGTCGCAGCCGTGCTTGGTACGGCCGAACACCAGGGTCTGCTCACGGCTGTCCTGGGCCAGCAGGTGCAGCAGCAGCTCGCGCTTGCGCGGGCCATCGACCGGGTGCACGCGGTGGCTGATGTTCTCGGCAACGGTGTTCTTCGGCGTGACCTGGATCTGCTCCGGGTTGCGCATGAACTCCAGCGCCAGCTGCTTGATGCTCTCTTCGAAGGTCGCCGAGAACAGCAGGGTCTGACGGTTCTGGCGCGGCAGCTTGGCGAGGATCTTCTTGATCGACGGCAGGAAGCCCATGTCGAGCATGCGGTCGGCTTCGTCCAGCACCAGGATTTCGATGCCGGAGAGGTCGACGCTGCGACGCTCGATGTGATCGATCAGGCGGCCCGGGCAGGCGACCAGCAGGTCCACGCCACGGCGCAGCACGTCGAACTGGTTGCCCATGCCGACGCCGCCGTAGATGCAGGCGCTCGGGATGCGCAGGTACTTGCTGTAGCCGCGCAGGCTGTCATGCACCTGGGTAGCCAGCTCGCGGGTCGGGGTCAGCACCAGTGCACGCGGACGGCGCGGGCCATCGACGGCCTGCGGGTTGGTGCCCAGGTGCTGCAGCAGCGGCAGGCCGAACGCGGCGGTCTTGCCGGTACCGGTCTGCGCGCCGGCCAGCAGGTCGCGGCCTTCCAGGGCGAGCGGGATCGCCTGCTCCTGGATCGGGGTGGGGGTTTCGTAGCCCTGCTCGGCCAACGCGCGCAGCAGGAACGGGGCAAGGCCCAAGGATTCAAAAGACATCGGGTGGAAGCTCCAAAGACAAAGTAACGCCAGGCCGAATGGCCGGACGCGAGGCAGATCAATGTGATCGGCTGACTCGGAGCGTTCCCGTAAACCGCGCTGCGAGAATTGGGTGCAGTCGACGCGGTGCGCAGACTGGAATGCATGACGAATGGCGTCGGAGTGGGGGCGGGCGACGGATCGTTTGATCCATATCGCCGGCGATCCCGAAGGGAAACGGACGGCCGCTGCAGACCCGGATAGTCTAACGGATGTTTGAGACCCATACCAAACCCCCCTGTTCAGCTTGGGAGCAGGGGGACGGAACAGTAGAGCCACGCCATGCGTGGCTGCTCCTGCGCGTCGGCAATGCATTACGGTAAAGCGATGCGGCGGTGCAGCTGGTCGGCCCGCCAACCATTTGATTACACTTGAAACCTATTTTCGCGATCCCGGATACCCACCCATGAAGCTTGGTTCTTTGAAGGAAGGCGGCCGCGACGGCACCCTGATCGTGGTCTCGCGCGATCTGCGCCAGGGCGTGCGCGCCACCGGCATCGCCGCGACCCTGCAGCAGGCCCTGGAAGACTGGAGCCACCTGGCGCCGCGCCTCAACGCCCTGTACGAGTCGCTGAACGACGGCGATGCCGACGGGGTGTTCGACATCGACCTGCAGGCGCTGGCCGCACCGCTGCCGCGCTCCTACGAGTTCGTCGACGGCAGCGCCTACCTGCCGCACGTGGCCAGGGTGCGCCGCGCCCGTGGCGCCGAGGTGCCGGAGAGCTTCTACACCGACCCGCTGATGTACCAGGCCACCAGCGCCGGCTTCTACGGCCCGCGCGATGCGGTGAAGGTGGTCAGCGAGGAGTACGGCATCGACCTGGAAGCCGAGCTGGTGGTGATCACCGACGACGTGCCGATGGCGGTGACGCCCGAGCAGGCCGCCGGCCATATCCAGCTGATCGGCCTGGTCAACGATGTCTCGCTGCGCAACCTGATCCCGGGCGAACTGGCCAAGGGCTTCGGCTTCCTGCAGTCCAAGCCGCGCTCGGCGTTGTCGCCGGTGTTCGTTACCCCCGATGAACTCGGCGAGGCGTGGCAGGACAGCAAGGTCCACCTGCCGCTGGTCACCCACATCAATGGCACCTGGTTTGGCGCGCCGGAAGCGGGTGTGGACATGCAGTTCAACTTCGCCCAGCTGGTCGCGCACGCGGCCAAGACCCGCCCGCTGGGCGCCGGTGCGATCGTCGGCTCGGGCACCATCGCCAACGAAGACACCAGCAAGGGCGCCTCCTGCTTCGCCGAACAGCGCACGGTGGAAACCCTGCGCGACGGCAAGCCGAGCACGCCCTTCATGTCCTTTGGCGACGTGGTGCGGATCGAGATGTTCGACGCGGCCGGCGAGAGCATCTTCGGTGCGATCGAGCAGCGCATCGAGCAGGCGTCCAAGCCCTGAGCGCCGCTGCGGAGACCGTCATGGACCCGATCGAACTGTTCAGTTACTGGCGGTCCAGCGCGGCGTACCGCGTGCGGGTCGGGCTGAACCTCAAGGGCCTGCCGCACCGGATCACCCCGGTGCACCTGGTCCGCGAGGGCGGCGAGCAGCACAGCGCGGCGTATGCCGCACTCAACCCGCAGGAACTGGTGCCGACCCTGCGCCATGGCGAGCGCGTGCTGCAGCAGTCGATGGCGATCCTGGAGTACCTCGACGAGGTATTCCCGGCCACGCCGTTGCTGCCCGGCGATGCCGGGGGCCGGGCGCGCGTGCGGGCACTGGCCCAGCTGGTGGCCTGCGACATCCACCCGCTCAACAATCTGCGGGTGATGCAGTACCTGGAACGCACCCTGCAGGCCAGCGCCGAGACGCGCACGCAATGGACGTTGCACTGGATGGCGGAAGGGTTGGCGGCGATGGAAACCCTGCTGGCCGGCCATGCCGCGACGGGCACCTTCTGCCATGGCGACCAGCCCGGCCTGGCCGATGCCTGCCTGGTGCCGCAGCTGTACAACGCGCACCGGTTCGGCCTGGCGCTGGCGCCGTACCCGACCCTGCAGCGGATCGAAGCGGCCTGCCTGGCGCTGCCGGCCTTCGACGCGGCGCGGCCCGAGCGTCAGATCGACGCAGGGTGACGGTGGGCATCGACCGATCGACGCAGGGAGACGGGTAGGCATCGACCGTTGGTCGATGCGCCGTGTCAATTGCCCCCACCAACGGTGGGGACCTACTGGAACCCGTGCGTGATCGCCGGCGCCGAGCTGGCCGAGTAATCCGCGTATGGATCGTGCTCGCTGCCGCCTTCGGACAGCCGGAACTTCAACGCCAGGCCATCGCGCGAGTCGGCCGCGCGCAGCGCTTCCTCCTGCTCGATGATGCCGTTCTTGGCCATCCGGAACAGGCACTGGTCGAAGCTCTCCATGCCTTCCTCCAGCGAGGCTTCCATTGCCGCCTTGATCTCGTGCACCTGGCCGCGGCGCAGCAGGTCGCGGATCATCGGCGTGTTGATCAGCACCTCGGTGGCCGGCAGGCGGCGCCCGTCCTTGCCCTTGACCAGGCGCTGGGACACGACCGCGCGCAGGTTCAGCGAGAGGTTCATCAGCACGTTGCGGTGCGCGCTCTCGGGGAAGAAGTTGAGGATGCGCTCGATGGTCTGGTCGGCGTTGTTGGAGTGCAGGGTGGCCAGGCACAGGTGCCCGGTTTCGGCGAACGCGATCGCCGCCTCCATGGTCTCCGCATCCAGGATCTCGCCGATCAGGATCACGTCGGGTGCTTCACGCATCGCGTTCTTCAGCGCGTCGTGGAAGGTGTGCGTGTCCAGCCCGACCTCGCGCTGGTTCACGATCGACATCTTGTGCTTGTGCAAATATTCGATCGGGTCCTCGATGGTGAGGATGTGCCCGGTCGTGGTGGTGTTGCGGTGGTCGATCATCGAGGCCAGCGAGGTCGACTTGCCCGAGCCGGTCGAGCCGACCACCAGCACCAGCCCGCGCGGGGTCATGATGACGTCCTTCAGGACCTGGGGCAGGTTGAGCTCTTCGATGCTGGGGATCTTGCTGCGGATCGCACGGATCACCATGCCGACCTCGCCGCGCTGCTTGAACACGTTGACGCGGAAGCGCCCCGCATCGGGCAGGGCAATGGCCATGTTGAGCTCGAGCTCGCGCTCGAACTGCGGGGCCTGGCCTTCATCCATCAACGAGTAGGCGATCTTCTTGACCATCCCGGGCGGCAGCCCGGTATTGCCCAGCGGATAGAGTTTCCCCTCGATCTTGATGTATACCGGTGCTCCGGTCGTCAAGAACATGTCCGACGCGTTCTTTTCGGTCATCAGCTTCAGGAAATAGCCGATATCCATGCGAAATGTTTCCCCAACAATCAGCGGCTTGCCATTGCAAGCGCACCGCAGGCTTCCGACAATGGCCGCGCACACAACTCTGGCGACGGCACCCCCAATGAAACCTAGCTTCGCACAAATACGACGGGCCCTGTATGTGACGGTGTGCGCATTCGCGCTCTCTGGTGCTGCACAGGCGCAGGATGGCGCCCTGGAACTGATGCAGGCCCGGCAGGCGGTCGACAAGGCCACCCAGGCCGATGCCGACCAGTACGCCCCGGACCTGATCGCCGTGGCCCGCCAGGGTCTGGAGCAGGCCCAGCGCGCCGCCGGCGACCGCCGCGAGCGCAAGAACGCGCCGATGCTGGCCGTTCGCGCCACGGTCGATGCCGACCTGGCCCGCGCCCGCAGCGAAGAAGCCACCGCCACCGCCCAGCTGCAACTGCGTCGCAATGAAGTCAGCCAGCTGCAGCGCCAGCTCGCCACCGGGGAAGACCGCTGATGATGTCCACCAAGATGCGCATGCCCTGCCTGCTGCTGGCCGTCAGCCTCAGCCTGCCGCTGCTGGTCCAGGCCGCCGATGACCCCGCCGTGGCCCAGCTGACCCAGCGCCTGATGGCGATCCAGGCCAACCCGGATGCGGCCCAGCTGGCCGCCTTCGAGCGCCTGCAGGCCCAGCAGGCCGTGGCCGATCTGGCCAAGGCCAAGCGCCGGGACCTGGACCAGGCTCGCTACCTGGCCGAGCGCCGGGTCGAGATCGCCGAGACCAGCGTCCGCGCCGCCCTGGCCCAGCGTGAGGTCGACCAGCTCGAACGCACCCGCAGCGAGCTGCTGATCGAAGCCAGCCGCCGCGATGCCCAGCGGGCCCGCCAGGAAGCCGAGCGCCTGCGCGTCCAGGCCCAGATCCAGGCCGAGGAAAGCGAACGCCTGCGCCAGGCGGCCGAACAGGAAGCCCTGGCCCGCCAGGACGCTGAAACCGCGCTCACCAGCGTGGCCGGCAAGCAGACCGCCCGCCTGAGCGCGGCCCAGCAGAACGCGGCCAAGCTGGCCCGTGAAGAAGCCGAGCTGGTGGCGGGCAGCAAGCTGCCGGGCTCCAGATTCGACAGCCGTGGCGAAGTGTTCACCTTCAACGGCGACGCTTTCGCGGCCGGCAAGGGCAGCCTGTCCGGCGGCGCCAAGGGCCAGGCCAAGGCGCTGGCCGAGTACCTGAACATCGGCAAGAAGGGCCGGGTCCGGATCGAGGCCTACGACGCCGCTGCCGGTGTCGGCCAGCAGCGCGCCGAGGCCCTGCGTGACGCCCTCGTGGCCGCCGGCGTGAGCGCCAGCCGGCTCCAGGTCAGCGGCAAGAAGGCGGCGGCGACCAAGGCGCGTTCGGCCGAGGTCATCATCGCGCCGTGATGCCCGGCCGGCAGCGCGTCATGCCCCTCGGGCATGACGCAACTGGTTGTTTTTGTTTAATTTCCGTTGTTCTGCGTGTTCAGCCTGAACCCCGCCTAGGCGGGCTCGACGATATCGTCTGAAAGGGTTGAACCGGCTTCGAAGCAAGCGTAGGGTCAGTTGTCCGGGTCGCCTTCCGCGGCCTGGACGATTGGAGGGCCGGCAATGCACCAGCGCCACGAATCAGAGCAGTCCGAGGTCCAGGTTGAACTGGACGCCGCTGCGGGTTCGCAGGTCAGGGTTGCCGTGCACTCCGCCCCAAGCAGCGCCCCGTGCCGTCAGGCCGGGGCGTTCTTGTTTCTGCAGAAGCGATAGGAGGTTCATCATGTTTGAAGGTCAGCCCCAGAGCGACATCGACGCACGGCGCAAGCAGGATCCGGAATTCAAGGCGCTCTACGAACGGCACCAGAAGTTGAACAAGAAGTGCATGGATGCCGAGCTGGGCGTACTTCCGATAGACCGCCTCACCCTGGGACAGATGAAGCGTGAGAAGCTGCTGGCCAAGCAGAAGCTGGAACGGATGTACGCCTCCCCCGTGCACTGACGCCTTTACCTCCACGTCTATTAGCCCCTACGTCGCGGGCGGTTCCGGTCACCTCGTCGACCGGTGCCGTCCGCGCCGCTTGATGAACGCGGCAACCTGACTTTCGCCGCCAACCGTCGGATAATCACCGGTCCGGCCGCGTTGCGGCGCGAATCGATGTGAACCGATGGCAATCCACTCCTCCGTACTCGAACTCATTGGCCAGACCCCGATCGTCAAGGCCCAGCGCCTGGATACCGGCGTCTGCGAGCTTTACCTGAAGCTCGAGAGTGCCAATCCCGGAGGATCGATCAAGGACCGCATCGGCCTGTCGATGATCGAAGCCGCCGAGCAGCGGGGCGACCTCAAGCCGGGCGCGACCCTGGTCGAGGGCACCGCCGGCAACACCGGCCTGGGCCTGGCGCTGGTCGCCCAGCAGAAGGGCTACAAGCTGATCCTGGTCGTGCCGGACAAGATGAGCCGCGAGAAGATCTTCAATCTCAAGGCGATGGGTGCCGAAGTGCGCCTGACCCGGTCGGACGTGGCCAAGGGCCATCCCGAGTACTACCAGGACATGGCCAAGCGCGTGGCCGAGGAAACCCCCGGCGCCTACTTCATCAACCAGTTCGGCAACCCGGACAACCCGGCGGCGCACGAGTTCGGCACCGGCCCGGAAATTCTGGCGCAGATGGACGGCGACCTGGACGCGATCGTGTTCGGCTGCGGCAGCTCGGGCACCATGACCGGCCTCTCGCGCGCCTTCTCCACCCTCTCGCCGAAGACCGAGCTGGTCCTGGCCGATCCGGTCGGCTCGATCCTGGCTGAGTACATCAATGACGGCGTGCTCAACGACAAGTCGGGCAGTTGGCTGGTGGAAGGCATCGGCGAGGACTTCCTGCCCTCGATCGCCGATTTCAGCCGCGTCACCAAGGCCTACGCGATCAGCGATGCCGAGAGCTTCCACACCGCACGCGAGCTGCTGGGCAAGGAAGGCATCCTCGGCGGCTCCTCGACCGGCACCCTGCTGGCCGCGGCGCTGAAGTACTGCAAGGAGCAGACCACCCCGAAGAAGGTGCTGGTGCTGGTCTGCGATACCGGCAACAAGTACCTCTCCAAGATGTACAACGACTACTGGATGCTGGACAACGGCTTCCTGGAGCGTCCGCAGTCCGGCGACCTGCGCGATCTGATCCTGCGCCCGTACGGCCAGCGCGACACCGTGGTGATCGGCCCGAACGACCTGCTGACCACCGCCTACCAGCGCATGAAGCTGTATGACGTCTCGCAGCTGCCGGTGATGGACGGCGACCAGTTGGTGGGCATCGTGGATGAGAGCGACGTGCTGCTGCACGTCTACGGCGACGAAGCCCGCTTCCGCGACCCGGTCGCCACCGCGATGGTCAGCAAGCTGGACCGCCTGGACGTGAAATCACCGATCGAAGCCCTGCTGCCGGTGTTCGACCGCGGCCAGGTCGCCATCGTCATGGACGGCGCCAACTTCCTCGGCCTGATCACCCGGATCGACCTGCTGAACTACCTGCGCCGGCGCGTACAGTAAGCGTCTGTGTCGCAATGAATCCATGTTTATCCGCGTCAACGGCCGATTAAGCCACCGCTGATAGACTTCCGCTCCTTTTGCGGGGGCCCCCCGGGGCTCCCCTTGCTGGGAAACAACATGTCCGATCACGCTTCTTCCGGGCACGGCGACCGCTCGCTCGCCCTGGCTACCCTGGCCATCCACGGCGGCCAATCGCCGGATCCGAGCACCGGCGCGGTGATGCCGCCGATCTATGCGACCTCCACCTACGCCCAGTCCAGCCCCGGCGAACACCAGGGCTTCGAGTACTCGCGCACCCACAATCCCACCCGTTTCGCCTACGAGCGTTGCGTGGCCTCCCTGGAAGGCGGCAGTCGCGGTTACGCGTTCGCCTCGGGCATGGCCGCCAGCTCCACGGTGATGGAGCTGCTGGATGCGGGCAGCCACGTGGTGGCGATGGACGACATCTACGGCGGCACCTTCCGCCTGTTCGAGCGCGTGCGTAAGCGCACCGCCGGCCTGCAGTTCAGTTTCGTCGACCTGACCGACCTGGCCGCGTTCGAGGCCTCGATCACCCCGCAGACGAAGATGGTCTGGATCGAAACCCCGACCAACCCGATGTTAAAGATCGTGGACATCGCCGCGGTGGCCGCCATCGCCAAGCGCCACGGCCTGCTGGTGGTGGTCGACAACACCTTCGCCTCGCCGATGCTGCAGCGTCCGCTGGAGCAGGGCGCGGACCTGGTCCTGCACTCGGCCACCAAGTACCTCAACGGGCACTCGGACATGGTCGGTGGCATGGTCGTGGTTGGCGACAACGCCGAACTGGCCGAGCAGATGGCGTTCCTGCAGAACTCCATCGGCGCCGTGCAGGGGCCGTTCGACAGTTTCCTGGCCCTGCGCGGCCTGAAGACCCTGCCGCTGCGCATGAAGGCGCACTGCGCCAATGCGCTGGCCCTGGCCCAGTGGCTGGAAAAGCACCCGGCCGTCGAGAAGGTCATTTACCCCGGCCTGACCTCGCACCCGCAGCATGAACTGGCGACGCGCCAGATGAACGGCTACGGCGGCATCGTCTCGATCGTCCTCAAGGGCGGTTACGAGGCGGCAAAGCGTTTCTGCGAGAAGACCGAGCTGTTCACCCTGGCTGAGTCGCTGGGTGGGGTGGAAAGCCTGGTGAATCATCCTGCGGTGATGACGCATGCCTCGATTCCGGTGGAACGCCGGGAGAAGCTGGGGATCAGTGATGCGTTGGTGCGGCTGAGTGTTGGAGTGGAGGAGCTGGGGGATCTGCAGGTGGATCTGGAGCGGGCCCTTTCCAGCTGATATCAGCGAATGTGGAACTTATGCGTTGCGTCTTCCGCCGGAGGACGCAATGCCGGGAATTCAGGAAGCTCAAGAATGTTCAATTCAAACCAAGCGATGAGCCTGGCGCCGACCACCGCGCTACGCTCGATCGTGCGTTACCGCAGTCTGATTCTCGAAATGATCAAGCGGGAGGTAGTCGGCCGCTACAGGGGCTCGGTCATGGGCCTCCTATGGTCCTTCTTCACCCCCGTCCTGATGCTTGTGGTCTACACATTCGTCTTCAGCGTGGTCTTTCAGGCTCGCTGGGCAGGTGGTTCAGGTTCAAAGACAGAGTTCGCGGTGGTCCTGTTCATCGGCATGATGATCTTCGGCCTGTTCTCCGAGTGCCTAAATCGCGCGCCCTCTCTCATCCTTTCCAACGCAAACTATGTCAAGAAGGTGATATTCCCGCTGGAGATCCTTCCAGTGGTTTCACTCGGTGCAGCGCTCTTCCACTTCGCAGTCAGCATGCTGGTGTGGTTGCTGTTCTACATCGTGTTGTTTGGTGTGCCCTCGATCCAGACCCTCTGGCTACCTGTCGTTCTCTTCCCTCTGCTGCTGATGTGCCTGGGGCTCTCCTGGTTCCTGGCGTCTCTGGGCGTGTACCTGCGCGATGTCGGACAGGCCATCGCCGTTGTCACCATGGCCTTGATGTTCATGTCACCCGTCTTTTTCCCCACCGCCGCGATGCCCGAGGCATTTCGACCCTACCTGTATCTCAGTCCGCTCACCTACTTCATCGAGCAATCCCGTGAACTGCTCATCTGGCACGGCAGCATGCACTGGATCACGTGGCTGAAGATGCTCGGGTTGTCATTGGTGATGGCTGCACTTGGGTTTGCTTGGTTCCAGAAGACCAGAAAGGGTTTCGCCGATGTCATCTGAAAACGCCATCGAAGTGAGTGGACTCAGCAAGTGCTATCAGATCTACGATAAGCCTCGTGATCGGCTGCTGCAGATGATGCTGGGCAGAAGCGGGAGGCGCTTCTATCGTGAGTTCTGGGCGCTGCGGGACGTGTCCTTCAGCATTCCCAAGGGCCAGGTGTACGGCATTCTCGGCAAGAACGGTGCAGGCAAGTCGACGCTGCTGCAGATCATCTGCGGCACCTTGGCCGCGACGGGGGGCGAAGCCCGGGTGGCCGGGCGGGTCTCTGCGCTGCTGGAGCTTGGTTCGGGCTTCAATCCAGAATTCACTGGCATCGAAAACATCTACATGAATGCCCAACTTCTCGGCCTGACGCGGCCCGAGATCGACGGGAAACTGGACAAGATCATCGCCTTTGCCGACATCGGCGACCACGTGCATCAGCCGGTCAAAACCTATTCCAGTGGCATGTTCGCGCGATTGGCGTTCTCGGTGGCCATCCATGTGGACCCCGATATCCTGATCGTCGACGAGACGTTGAGCGTCGGTGATGCCTGGTTCCAGCACAAGAGCATGGCGCGCATGCGCAAACTGATGGAAAGCGGCTGCACGGTCCTGTTCGTCAGTCATTCGATTGATGCTGTGCGTGCGCTGTGCGACTACGCCATCTGGATCGATGCAGGTGAGCTCAAGATGCATGGCAACGTCACCGAGGTGACGAATGCTTACATGAACGACGTTTTCGTCGAGCACAACAAGATCATCCTCGAGGCAAACGAGGTGGCGGCCGATGCCAGTGGTCATGTGCCAGCAGATATGGAAGAAGCGGAGGCGATGCATGCGGCGGGGCTCTCTGGTGAGCGCGGTGATATCGCGGCAGCGGGGACTGATCATCGACCTGAGGATGGTGCCGTACTGCGGATCGAACGCGTGGGACTGGTGGATGCGCAGGGTCGTCCGAGCAAGAAGATCGAACAGGGCGAAGAACTCACGCTGGCTGTCGACGTTCGCTTCTATCGGGCGCTGAAGAACATCAGTGTCGGGTTTCTGATCAAGGACCAGTTCGGGCAGGATTTGACTGGCGAGAGTATCTTCAACTCGGAGCGTAGGAGCACGGACGTGGTTGCTGGCCAGGTGTTGAAGGTGCGGTTCACCTCACCCAATCAGTTGCGAGGCGGACAGTCCTACTCAGTGGCACTTCGCGTCAATCAGGTCAGTCGCTGGGATCGCAGTGACAACGTAACCATCTACGCGGACGAGTTGGCTGCCGTTTTCGACGTAATGGCCGATGTAGATCAGCCGATGTGGTTCAAGTTCAAGATGCCTTTCAAGGTGAGCTACTGATGAATCGAATTGACGTGAGCGTTGTGTTGAACATGCACAGGGAAGCGCTCTACCTTCTCCCCACCCTGAAATCGCTGGTTGAATGCGCGAAGAGGGCACGGGAAGAGGGAGTCGTCGTGGAGCTTGTAGCGGTTTTTGATCGCGCCGACGATGCGACCCGCGAGGTATTTCGATCGCACGACCTTTCCGCCTTCGCAGGCGTCGAAGAAGTCGATGTTGATGTCGGCTCGTTGGGCCTGGCGCGAAATGCCGGCATCGAACGTGCCAAGGGCGACTATGTCTGGACGTCGGACGCGGATGATCTGGTGTCGTCCAATTCCATTGTTGCGCTCCTTGAGGCTGCGCGTGGGCATCAAGGGGGCAAGGTCGCGGTATTCCTTGAGTATCTCTGCGCCTTTGGTGAGCAGTACCACAACGTGCGCTATGTGGATTCGAAGTATCTGACCGCAGCCGATTTCGCGCTCCAGCATCCCTATGTGTCGCGCATTTTTATCCAGCGCTCCGCCTTCGATACTTTGAAGTACGACGACCTGCGGGTGACGAGCGGGTTCGCGTATGAGGATTGGTATTTCAACTGCCAGTTGCGTGCGGCCGGGTACGACATGATCGTCGCACCCGATACCGTTATTTTCTACCGTCAACGATCCGGTAGTCTGCTGCGCCAAGCCAACGCGGCATCGGTCCGGTTGATTCCACACAGTCGTCTGTTCGATCAGGACGTGTTCCTCGCCGACATGCGCGACAGCAGGAAGCGAGCCGGTGACTGGAATGCCATGCTAGCCAAACGGCAGTCGATCTTCGATCAGGACACGACCCGACGCATCGTGGAATCCGAGATCCTGCAGGAGTTTCTGCAGGAAGCGATACAGCTGGAGCCGGAGATCGAGCCGCATCGGGTGGAGAGCGCAGGCAGCTACAGCCCGATGCCTTGGAACCCCAATCATTGGGGCATGCAGTTGGAGAGTCTGTACCGGATGATCGGTGATGGCCGGTTTACCGACATCGTCCTGCTTCCTTGGCTCAATGCTGGCGGGGCGGAGAAGTACATCCTGCAGGTCCTCAACGAGATCGTCACACAGCAGCCATCTGCGCGGGTCATTGTGCTCGCTGGTGAAAGGGCGAGAAAGCATGAGTGGGTCAATAAGCTGCCGCCGGGGTCGGTGTTCATCGACATCTGCAATGCGTTTCCGCATCTGGAGACCGCAGATCTGGATGCGTTGACGATCAGGGCAATGCTGGCCATCCGCGACGGTGACGCGAGACTGCACGTCAAGTCATCCGCTTTTGCCCACAGGCTGCTGGATGCCTATGCGCCGGTGCTCTCAAGGTTGTTCCGGATTGTCTATTACCGTTTCAGCGATGGAACCTATCGATGGAAGGGCAAGGTCCTGCGCGGGCCTTGGGGAGCAGGCGTGCTGCGCAGACACTTGGCCGGATTCTGGCGCGTGCTGACCGATTGCGAGGCGATCGTTGCCGCCGACAGTGCCTTCCTGGGGTCTCTGCCTTCCTACCGCCCAATCTATGCACGCTGCGACGCAGTGAATGCCGAAAGCGTCAGTGGTTTGGGAACTCGCAAAAAGCTGCTTTGGGCTTCTCGCGTGGCGCCAGAAAAACGGCCTGAACTTGTCGCGGCGATCTCCCGAGGACTGCTACAGCGTGGCTTGGCCGTTAAGATTGACGCATTTGGCATGTCTGATCCAAGTATCAATGCCAAGGATCTCTTTACCCAGAGCGGCGCAAAGATCAAATACCGCGGTGGTTTTACGACCTTCAGCGAGTTGCCGGTGGGCGAGTACGATGCTTTCCTGTATACAACCGCCTTCGATGGCTTGCCCAACATCCTGCTTGAGATGGCGGGTGCCGGTCTGCCGATCATCGCCCCGGATGTGGGTGGCATTGGCGAGGTGGTCAAGGATGGCGTGAACGGGTGGCTCATCCCTTCAATGGATGATGATGCGGCCCTGGTCGATGCCTATGTCGACGCCATCGTTTCACTCTACGCGGATGGCACGGACCTGCGTGGAATGGCGGAAGCCGGCCGGAATCTGATTAATACGCGCCATGGCGCGGACGCTTTCGCCCGGCAAGTCAATGACGTGCTTTGTCTGGTCCCCGAGAATAGTCGCAAGGTTGTCTGATGCAACACCTCCACTTTTATGCAGATACGCAAAGCATTGATCTCCTCGCCTGCGAAGGCGCGAAGGCAGTACTGATCGGTAGCGACTTTGGCTACGGCAATTTTGGCGACCTATTGCAACACATGGGAAGCATCAACCGGGTCAAGCGGGCTTCTTCTCTCTCGGTCGTTTCGGTGCTTTCGTTGGATGCGATCTCGCGCCACGTTGGTGTATCGGCATTGCGCCAGTCATATGGCGTCGATGCGCAGATGTTTGTTTCCCCCGAGCCCCTGAGCGCCGAGCGGGCCGAGCAGTTGGGACTTGCACGGGTGCGTACCCTGCGTAACGTAGCCTGCGTCCAGCTTTATGGCGGCGGCTTCCTCAATGAGATGTGGGGAAGTTTCGTGTTGCAGGTGACAGAGTTCTTTCTGCGCCACCTGCCTGGCGCGGCCTACTACATTTCCGGCCAGCAAATTTCGAAGAGTTATGCCCCGACGGTTCAGGCGCACATCAATGCATTCCGGCCGCAGCTGGTTGGCGTTCGTGATCGTGACTCGCTGGGCACCATGCAGTCGTTGGGAATAGACGCGTACTACTCGTTCGATGACGCGGTGGAGCCCCTGCAGGAGCTGTCGCAGGTTCTCACGCCGCAGCGTGCCGCAACCGGAGCCTTCCTACACCTCAACTCCTCCGGATACACAGGCAACAGCGCCGAGATCGAGGAGATCTCGGCGCATATGCGCTTGCTTTCCGATCGGTCCGGAGACCGTGACCTTGTGCTGTTCCAAGCCTTCCAGGATTCGCGAGAAGAGGTCGTCGATTCGATTGAGACCGTAAAGCGCCTGGAGGGAGGACTTCCCTTTGTCGACATGAACACGATCATGTTGGTCTCCTACATCATGAAGGGGGGCGAGGCATTGGCGCCGGCAGTGCTGAAGGGGGAATACGGGTACGTATGTTCCTACCATGTCACCCTTTGGCTCCAGCTCAATGGCGTTCCGTGCTGGCTGCGGAGCAGCAATCCTTACTATGACCAGAAGCGCAGATCACTTGGCGTGGAGGGCAGTTTTGAATCGTTCCTCGAGCACATGCCGACCGTTGATCACTCGCTGAACCTGGAAGAGCGTTCTGCCTGGGTTCGGCGTCTGGAATCGCGGCTCGGGGAACTGCCGCGTGTGGAGAACACACTGGAGTGGGCGGCGTTGAATCATGATGCTGCGCGCCGTTCGTTCAACTTCAAGGGCGAGCCGCGGATGGAGATGCGATTGAACGAAAGCTGGGCTGCTGTCTGTGGCTTGCAGGAGGACATAAGTCGCCTCAACGCTGAGTTGCAGAACGCCCAGGCGGTGCGAGACGACACGGACAAGAACAGACAGTCGATCGAAGAGCGATTGGAGGCCTACCGGGAACGGCTCACGAGTGTGGGCGCGGAAGCGCGGCAATATCGGGAGCAGGCTGAGCATGAGCACATTCGATGGCGGCAGGCGCACGAAGCGGAACGCAATGCCAGCGAGCTGCTCCAAGGCATCGTGCACAGTCGTTCATGGAAATGGACCCGGCCGATCCGGGCAATCACTCGGTTCGCAAAAACAAGGCGGTTCGATGCGCAGGGAACAGTCGGCATCTTCGAGGTGGTCAGGCGCATGGGTGCGAAGCTACCGCTTCCGCCATCAGTGAAGTGCCGGCTCGGACATGTTCTTCGACGGCTTCGCAGGCGTTGATTCGGCTGTGCAGGCGCCACATGTGAGCGCAGCCTGTGGCACGCGGGAGGCGCTTTCGCCCATGCACTTGCACAGTTGTCCCGGTTCCCCGCAGTATGGGTGATGATTTCCTGGCGTAGAAAGCCCCCTCGCGCCGCACGAAGCTTGGCTGTTGACCCCCTTTGGACCGGAGAGGCGAAGCATGAAGCAATGTACCAAGTGCCATAGCTGCTATGAGGCGATTACCTGGGTTTGCCCTGCATGTGGCGTTGGGCCGCCGATCATTGATGGGCGCCCAGCGTTCGCCCCGGAGTCGGCGATCGCGACCAGTGGATTCAATCCCGAGGTCTTCTCCGAGCTCGCCAGCCTTGAGGCTGGAAACTTCTGGTTCGAAGCGCGCAATCAGCTACTTATATGGGCGCTCCGGCGACACTTTCCCCGGATGCAGAGCTTCCTTGAAATAGGCTGCGGTACTGGTTTCGTTCTCGATGGCGTCTCCAAGGCGTTTCCCGAGGCAAGGATGGCCGGCAGCGAGATACTCAGCGCCGGCCTACCATTCGCCGCCGCCCGTCTGGGGCAGGCCGAACTCCTTCAGATGGACGCCAGACGCATTCCCTATCAGGATGAATTCGAGGTGGTGGGAGCCTTCGATGTGCTTGAACACATCGAGGAGGACGAAGATGTGCTGGTCGAGATCCACCGCACGCTGGCCGCAGGGGGGGGCACGATACTCACCGTCCCGCAGCATCAGTGGCTATGGAGTGTGACGGATGAGCACGCGTGCCACGTGCGTCGCTATCGTGTTGGTGAGCTGCGCAGGAAGGTCGAGCGTGCAGGTTTCCGCGTTGAATTGGACACGTCGTTCGTGAGCCTATTGCTCCCGATGATGGTTGCTTCTCGGCTCTCCCGGAAAGATGCTCTTGCCGACGACCCCAATGCCGAGCTGAGGCTTTCCCCGATCCTCAATCGGATGCTGCTAGCGGCAATGACCGTCGAGCGGGTCCTGATCAAGGCCGGGATTCGCTTTCCTATCGGCGGTAGTGGACTGCTCGTCGCTCGCAAGATCCGCTGAGGCTATGCCTCGCGCTCAGGTTCACTGATCCGGTTGGGCATAGTGGGGAACCCGCCGGAGTTCGGCGATGAACCGCTCCCATGTGAACCTGCAGACGCTGTTCTTCTGTTCGCTGAGCCACTGAGCATGCGTCTCCGTGTCGACCAGGCTGCGGATGACCTGTTTGTAGGCATCCAGGGGGCCCTCACTAGCGACCAGCTGGTCACTCGGAATCAGGTCGCTGATGCCGCCAACGTTGGGGGCAACAATCGCGATGCCACAACTTGCCGCTTCAAGCAGTACATTTGGAAGGCCATCCCAGCGTGTCGTGTATACATACGCCAGATGGCCGCTGCTGACGATATCGGCGAATCGTTCGTAGCTCCCATGCAGGCTCACGTTCCTCAGTCGTTTCAATTGCTTCAGATGTGGGTCGTTACCATTGAGCGGCGAGCCATGAACGTCCCAGTGGAAATCCGGCATCGATTCCGCCAGAGAAATGAGTAAGTCTGGTCGCTTCTGCCGCTCCAACCTACTTGCCCACAGTAGTCGCTTGCCCGCGACAACATTGTCCTGCTCGGCGCGCGCTGGCGGCATGTCAGGGGCAGGGAAATGAACAACGTGGAACAGTGCTGGATCCGCGCCAAGCGTTCTACACCAATCGCGCGGCGAGGCGCTGTTGTCGGTGATGACTGCGTCCAACCATCGGTGGCAAGTGGGCAGATAGTGTTGCGCCAGACCCTCGCGGCGTCCTTCAGGACTAAGCTCATCGCAGTAGAGTGAGGAAAATACCCGGGAGTTCTGCCGGATGGCTTTCCCATACCTTTCAACGGTACGCCATGCCGTATGGGAATTAATGATGTGGATCCGTTTCGGAGCCAGCTGAATCAGCAGGCGCGCAAGTACCCGCTCCTGCTCATGCTGGGTGTTGCTTAGAAGCGAAAGCTCGGGGCCCAGCTCGATGAAGGGAATCGATGGATCGAGCCGTGCTGCCCACGGGGACCCGCCGATTTCAGTGGCAAGCACCAGCGTTCGATGCCCGAACACCTCCTTGCAGGCACGCGCATGGTGGAGGGCGCCGAGATCGGCACCTCCGCGCTTCAGCCACGGAACCAGAATGATGGTGTCGAACTGCCCGTTACCGATTCTCTGTCTAATGCGCTGATAAGCGTGACCGGCCTGTGTCCAATGGAGCGGAGGCATGAAGGCCACCGGAGCCTGGCCGAGAACAAGTTCCGGTGTCAACAGCGGGTCTACCCGGATCGACAGATCCCGCAGATCCTCTATGGCCCATGAGGGCAGGTTGCGCATTGAAGGAGGCGGCGGCAGTAATACCCGGCGCACAAGCAGCGATTCGCCCGAGGGCCAGTTTCCGGATGGATGGATGATCTTTGCGAGCCGCAGCATCGCCGCGATCAACCGGCGCTGGACGCTGTCCGGCAACCGCCCGAGCAGCAGCTGGTCGAACAGGTGGTAAGCAGCGCGAAGGATACGCCGGAGAACGGTCATTGAAGGTCGAACAGGCTGGTCGGAGGAATCAGGGCATCTTGGCTTGAATGGGCATTGTTCAGTGAGCCAAAACTCTTCTTTCTAACGTAGTGCACCGTGTCTGGTACGACCAGATGCGCATTGCCCTTGGAAAGGGTCTCGCAGTTCCAATGCCAATCTTCAAATCCAAATCCGGACTCTCCGGGACGGGCTCGTGCATAGGGCGTCTGGAGGTAGACGTCGCGGGACGCAAAGCTGCAGGCATTCCAAGGGTTCGTGACCAGCATGCACGCCGAATCGAACGTTGCCTCGTCGCTGCCTGTCTGCCACCAGAGCGCGGTCTCCGCCTCGAACGTAACCACGAGCTGGGGATGCAGGATCGTGTTCCGTGCATGCAGGTCGCTGAATCTTCTGCAGCGGACAATGAAATCGGCCGAAAGATAGTCATCCCCATCACAGATCAGGACCTGGCTCCCGGAAGCGGCCAGGACGCCGGCATTTCGCGACATGCCGAGGTCGCCGCAATCCAGGCATAACAGGCGGTCCACCGCTCCGCTCTGTGCATGTCCCGAAAGAATGCGCGTCGTTTCCTCGTCGGCTCGATCAAGCGTCGCAAGAATCTCCAGTGAGATGCCCGCCTTCTCTGCAGCCTCTCTGCAGCGAAACAGCGAGAGAAGACTCTTGTGTGCCAACAATCCCTCACGGTGGAAAGTGATAAGGGCGGTGACATCCGCACGAAGGTGAGGCGACATCGTTGGGTCACTCCTTTCTGGATGCCAAGCGCAGCTGCCAGCGCCAGGCATCCCTGCACATATCATCCAGATCCCGCGTGGCCGTCCATCCCAACAGCTCACTCGCGAGAGATGGGTCGGCGAAGCACGAAGCGACGTCGCCTGGGCGCCGCTGCACGATCTGAACCGGGATGCTGCGTCCGATCACGCGCTCGTACGCAGCAACCACTTCAAGGACGCTATAGCCATGGCCGGTGCCAAGATTCAACGTGGTGCTGCGCGCTGTGCGATCGAGGTATTCGAGCGCCCGCACATGGGCGATGGCCAGGTCAACGACGTGGATGTAATCGCGCACGCCCGTTCCGTCGATCGTTGGGTAATCATCGCCAAACACCTGCAGATACGCGCGCTGGCCATTGGCGACCTGCGACACATAGGGCATGAGGTTGTTCGGTATCCCGCTCGGGGACTCACCGATCAGGCCCGAAGGGTGGGCGCCAACCGGATTGAAGTAGCGTAGCGACGCAACATTGAGTTGCGGGGAGGTGGCCACCACATCTTCGAGCAGCTGTTCACAGATGAGCTTGGTCCGCCCATAGGGATTGGTCGTGCGCGTGATGGCGGACTCTGGAATCGGGCACTGATCCGGTTCGCCATAGACGGTTGCAGAGGAGCTGAATACGAATCTCTTGATTTCGCATGCCTGCATTGCCTGCAGCAGAGCAATCGTGCCCGAGATGTTGTTCTCGAAATAATCGAGGGGGCGTTGCCATGATTCGCCAACCGATTTCAACGCGGCGAAGTGGATGACCGAATCAATATCGTGCTCGCGAAGGATCCGCTCGACAAGGGGGCGATCACGAATGTCGCCCTCGATGTATACGGGGGCACGTCCAGCTATGGAGGTCACGCCAGCTACGACAGTCGCATCGCTGTTCGCAAGGTTGTCCAGGATGACCACGTCATGGTGGAGTGCCAGCAGTTCAACCGTCGTATGGGAGCCAATAAATCCGGTGCCGCCGGTTACCAACACTTTCATCTTGAAGTACCTATGGGTAATTTCAGAACACAAACGCATTAAAGGGGAAGGGGCGTCCACCCACAAGCCTGCGGCCGGGCGGTCTCGCCACTGACACGCTGGTCAGTGCATGCAGACGACAACTTCGTCGCCTTCCCGATGCAGTGAAGCGGAGTTTGGATATTTTGCCGAAGTCGAGCACAGTTCGCTGAACTCCGGAGCAAGACGAACCGTCTGATCACGCCCCGTAGCCTCGTCGAACAAGGGGTCGAGGGCCCAATCGACACTCAATGCCGAGATGTTGAGATCTCCCTGGGCGATGCTCTGGGCGATATCGTGCGCCCATGAGGGCCCGACGATTGCCAGCTTTCCAGGGGCGTCGGGGTACTTCTCGTTCGCGAGCTGGGTAATATCCCTAGCCTGCATCTGATCCCAGCGGTTCAAGCGTTGCTGATTCGAAAGAATGGTTGTGCTGTGTGCCGCGAAAATGCTGGCACTCACAATCAGAAGAATGCCGGCAAGTGACGTTCTCCTGCTGTCGACCGGAATCGCCATGGCGATTGCTGCAGCCAAGGCAAATGGGACTGCGATCAGTGTCCGGGGAACCGGCCACCACGATGCGGATGCTGCCGTAGGAATCAGTGCCGCGGCCGTGGCAACCATGAAGGTCAGTAGTGCGATGCCGGCCAGGCGGGGATTCCGGGGAAGAAGGCCGGCGAACAGAAGGACGAAGGCGGTCAGCGCGATGACCTTGGAGGGCCAGGCTACGATCGTCTCCGAACGCGTCCAGAGCAACGGCAGCAGGCGCATGACGTCGTTGGCGCGCTCTGCCAGCACTCCAGTGGCGACCAACTGGGTGCGCTCCATAGCCGGCGTATCGAACACGACGATGCAGAGTTTAGCTACGAGCATGTTGCCAACAATCAACACGGCTCCGGCCAATGCGGCATGGTAGATCGGGGAGATCCAGGCCGCGCGCCGCAGAACTTCTGCGCCGAGCACAAGCGGGGCGTGCCGCTGTTGACGGCGAAGATGCACGCACAACACCGCGATGGCCAGGAAGGACGTGGCGAGTTGGTTGAAACCCATCACCAGTGTGCCAACCAGGATGCTTCCGATCAGTGGGAGCAGCCGGACTGGGTGATTCGCCAGCGCGGTTCTATACAGCCGAAGCGCGTACCACATGCCAAGGAACATCAGGGACATGGGCAGCGCTGACTGACGGAAAGACACATACTCCGTGTAGTAGGGGTGAGCGCCCAGCAAAGCGCCAAGGCCGATGGCGACTGAGGCCGAACCCTTCTTTGGAAGGTCAAGCGCGTCTTTGAAGAACAGCCCGCTGAATACTGTAGTCGCGACAAGCCCGATCGTCGAAAAGCTCGACATCGTCAGATGGCTTGCGTGCACGACGACATCCATCAGGGCGCTGGCATAGCGTCCTTGCGAAATGAAGAACGCAGCGAGGCTCTCGCCCCCGCCCTGCCGGATGATGCCGTAATCATCAAGCGCGTAGCCTGTCGTGAAGCCGATGAGCTTCGAAGCCAGGAAAAATGCGACGTATGCCAGCAGGAACAGCATGCCGGCATCGACGTGGCGCTTCCATGAATGCTCTTGACCACACCCCGCATGGGAGGGAATGCTGCCATCAGGATCCGTTTGGCGTGCCACCGATGCTGGGCTCGTCATCACTGCACCTTGTGGATTGCTGCATCGGCAGCACTCAATACAGCGTCCAGTTCCGGTTCGAGCCCAAGCCAGAGCGGCAGGCGAACCAATCTGCTGCTTATGTCATCGGTGACACGCATGGCTCCAGCCGTTCTGCCGAACTGCTCGCCTGCTGGCGAAGAGTGCAGGGGAATGTAGTGGAACACCGTCTGCACGCCACGTTCCTTCATGCTGGAGATGAACTGGGTGCGGGCTTCCAGGGTGGGCAGCAACAGGTAATACATGTGCGCGTTGTGTGCACACTCATCGGGAACGATCGGGCGCCGCAACGCACCAGCGGCCTCGTGCGGTGCCGCCCAGGCGTGGTAACGATCCCAGATCGCCAAGCGTCGGGCCGTGATCGCTTCAGCGTCTTCCAGCTGCGCACTAAGGAAGGCCGCGATGATTTCGCCGGGCAGATAGGATGACCCGACGTCAACCCAGGTGTACTTGTCCACCTGGCCTCGGAAGAAGCGGCTGCGGTTGGTGCCCTTTTCACGAATGATTTCCGCACGCTCCCCGAACTTCGCGTCCCGGCACAGCAACGCACCACCTTCTCCGGAGATGACATTCTTGGTCTCGTGGAAACTGAAGGCACCGAGATCGCCAATGGTGCCCAAGGGGCGCCCTTTGTAGCGAGACATGATGCCTTGCGCCGCATCTTCAATGATCACAAGGCCGTGGCGCTCGGCGATCTCCAGGATGGCATCCATTTCGCAGGCCACGCCAGCGTAGTGGACGACGCAGATGGCGCGTGTACGCGGGGTAATCGCAGCCTCAATCAGGGTTTCGTCGATGTTAAGGGTGTCGCGACGCACGTCGACGAACACCGGTACTGCACCACGCAGGGCGAACGCATTGGCAGTCGATACAAAGGTGAAGGACGGCATGATCACTTCATCGCCCGGCTCCAAGTCCAGAAGCAAGGCTGACACTTCCAACGCTGCAGTGCAGGAGTGAGTCAGTAGTGCGGTCGCGGCGCCGGTACGTTCTCGCAGCCACTGGTGACATTGCTTGGTAAACGGGCCGTCTCCTGACAGGTGGCCATTGGCATGAGCCTGGCCAATCATGGGGAGTTCCTTGCCGGTCATGAACGGGCGATTGAACGGAATCATGAGGTCTCTTCGCGGGAAGCAGGGTGAGATCAGCCTTGACTGATGATGATCAGGCCGACTATGACGGTGGCCAAGCCGATGGTCTTTGACAGGGTGAATGCCTCGCCGAACAAGGGCACGGCTGCGATGCAGACGATGAGGAAGTTCAATGCCATGAACGGGTAGGCACGGCTGAGTTCCAGCCGCGAAACGGCGAGCATCCAGCACAGCGACGCACCGAAAGCGGCGACAAAAGCCGAAATCACCCACGGTTGGAGCAGCAACTGGACTACGACCGGCAGCTTCCCGAGCCATCCCAAGTTGGTCGCCTGGTACGAAGTGGCCTGCCACTTGATGACGAGCTGGCCATAGCTGGTGAGCAGAACGGTTGCGGCCACCATGAGCCACGGGAAAAAGGCGCTGGTGGGGTTCACGGCTTGCTCCGCTGCGCGCTCAAGCGGCGATCAATATGGAAGGTATCGTAGGCATTTGCCAGTAGCAGGCCGGAACGCGACCATTGACGCTGTACGGTGTAGTTCCAGATCTGCGTGGAAATACTCAGCTTTGTCAAACCCTGTTCCGCATAGTGGTGAAGCAGGTGACGCAATAGCGTTCCGTAGTGTCCCCTCCTCTCAAAGGCAGGATGGACGGCGTTCAGCACGATCTCGATGCTCTTGCCCTGGACATCACACGTGGCGAAGCCTGCTGCGGCGTCTTCGTCGAACACCAGCCAGGTATCGTTAGAGGAATCGGTGGGGTCCGCACGACTCTGCGCCCATTCAATGTACCCATCGAGAATCTGCTTGGCTGGCAGCAACGGGTTGGCGGCATAGTGAGCGCGATAGCCTTGGAAGGCCGCAGACGCGATATGGTGGATCGCCTCAAGATCGGTCGCCGACGCACGCCGCACATTGCCGGCTTCTTTGCCCGCCGGGGAGGGAAGGGGAGTGTCATAGTAGACAAGCGTGTCGGCATGGATCAGCGTCTCCCCCTGTTGTATGAGTGCATTGGGGATCGTGCAGGCACCTGCAGGAAAACGCGCGATGATCAGATCGGCCAACGAAGCGTGAATCGCATGGATGGCGATGTCTTCAGGCGTATTCGCGCCGATGTTTGCACGCTCGACGTGAATCGCGAAACGTTTCGAGTCCAACGGTGAGGGCCTGAGCAGACGATGTTCAGTCATGGCGGACACTCCAGGAATCCTGCCAGACCAGGTACTGCGGGCGCCGTTTGGTTTCGTTGTGCATGCGTCCAACATAGAGGCCGACCACGCCGATGCTGGCCATGATGAAGCTACCCACCAGCCAGACAGAGGCGAGGATGCTGGTGAAGCCAGCAACACGGATGTCCCCCATCAGATACCGGTAGACGGCAAAGGCGGCAACGCACAGGCCAACCCCGGTGAGCGCGAAGGAGGCGGTCATCACCAACCGCAACGGCTTGTCGGAGAAGGAGAGTGCAATCCGGGTAGCCATCTGCAGCAGCTTCCCGAGCGTATAGCCGCTCTTGCCCTCGCTTCGCTGCGCGTGCTCGACAGGAATGCGGACTGTCCGAAAGCCGGTCCAACGAGCTAGAAGCGGAAGGAATCGGTCCGTCTCAGGCATCGCATTCATGGCATCGATGACCTGTCGGCTGTACGCGCCGAAGTTCGCGGTGCTTGGATCGTAGTTGGTTTCAGTGAGCCAACCCAGGGTGCGATAGAAGGTGCGCGAACCGGTGCGTTTGAACCATGTGTCCCGACGCTCGATGCGCTGGCCGAGGACTATCTCGACGTCGTGTGTAAGTGCTTGCAGAAGTGCAGGAATCTCTTCGGGGACATCCTGCAGGTCGCAGTCCATCACGACGATGGCGTTGCCACGGGCGTGGCTGGTTCCTGCACTGATGGCTGCGTGCTGCCCGAAATTTCGGGAAAGCCTCAGGCCGCGTACCTCCGCATGCAGGTGGGATAGTTCACAGATGCGGCTCCATGCTTGGTCCGGGCTGTTGTCGTCGACGAAGATGACCTCGGCCGTCCGGCCCATGCCTGCGATCGCCGCCAGCACCCTTTCGGTCAGTTCTTCAAGGCAGCCGGCGCACCCGTAAACTGGAACGACGACGGATACATCCGGAGAGAATGAACCTGCCCGCATCGCATTTCGATGCAAGTCATTCTGTGGCACTGGCGTTGAGGACGACGAAGACACGCTTGCAGGAGATCCTGGACAGGGCGGGAAGAACGTCGGCCGCACAAGGCGGCCGACGTGGCAGAGCCTACTACCTCACAGCTTAACCTTACAGCGCCGCTTCCAGCTCCGGCAGCAAGGTGAACAGATCGCCCACCAGGCCGATATCGGCGATCTCGAAGATCGGGGAGTCCGGATCCTTGTTGATCGCGACGATGGTACCGGCGTCCTTGATGCCGGTCAGGTGCTGGATCGCGCCGCTGATGCCCACGGCCACGTACAGCTCCGGCGAGATGATCTTGCCGGTCTGGCCGACCTGCAGGTCACTCGGCACATAGCCGGCGTCCACGGCGGCGCGCGAGGCACCGACGGCGGCGCCCAGCTTGTCGGCCAGCTGGAAGATCACCTTGAAGTTCTCTTCCGAACCCACGCCACGGCCGCCGGAGACGACGCGCTTGGCGCTCTGCAGGTCCGGGCGGTCGGTCGCACCGGCGGCCAGGCCGATGAAGCGGGTGTGCGACGGCAGGGTCGCCTCCACGCTGGCCGCTTCAACCGCGGCGCTGCCACCCTTGGCCGCTTCGGGCCAGGACGCGGCACGCACGGTGGCCACGACGATCTGGTCGGCCGGGACCTCCACGGTGATGATCGCGTTGCCGGCGTAGATCGGGCGCTTGAAGCTGTGGCTGCCTTCGACGGTCATCAGGTCCGAGACCTGGTTGACCCCCAGCAGCGCGGCCACGCACGGCATCAGGTCCTTGCCGAACGTGGTCGAGGGGCCGAACACATGGGTGTAGCCGGTGGCCAGCTGCGCGATCTGCGGGGCCAGCACCTGGGCCAGCGCCTGCGCGTTGGCGGCGTTGGTCACGGTCAGCACCTTGGCCACGCCGGCCAGCTGCGCGGCGTCGGCGGCCACGGCGGCCGGATCGGCGGCCAGCACCAGCACGTCGATGCTGGCGCCGCTGATCGCGGCGGCCGCGCTGACGGTCTTGGCGGTGGCGGCGTTGAGCTTGCCGTCGTGGTGTTCAGCGACAACGAGGATCTTGGTCATTACAGCAACCCCTTCTGCTTGAGTGCGGCGACCAGTTCAGCCGCGTCCTTGACCATCACGCCCTTGCTGCGCTTGACCGGCGCGGCGTACTGGGTGGTCTTGAAGGTATCGGCGGCGTCCACGCCGAGGTCGGCCAGCTGCAGGGTCTCCAGCGGCTTGGCCTTGGCCTTCATGATGTCCGGCAGCTTGATGAAGCGCGGTTCGTTCAGGCGCAGGTCGGTGGTGACCACGGCCGGCAGATCCACTTCCAGCGTTTCCAGGCCGGCGTCGACTTCACGGGTGACCGTGGCCTTGCCGTCGGCGATCTCCAGCTTGCTGGCGAAGGTCGCCTGCGGGCGGCCCCACAGCGTGGCCAGCATCTGGCCGGTCTGGTTGGCATCGTCGTCGATGGCCTGCTTGCCGAGGATGACCAGGTCCGGCTGTTCCTTCTCGATCAGCTTGAGCAGGGTGCGCGCGGCGGTCAGCGGCTGGATGGCCTGGTCGGTCACGACATGGATGGCGCGGTTGGCGCCCATGGCCAGGCCGTTGCGCAGGTGCGCCTGGGCATCGGCCGGTGCGATCGTGGCGACCACGACCTCGGTGGCGATGCCCTTGTCACGCAGACGCAGCGCTTCTTCGAGGGCGATTTCATCGAACGGGTTGGGGGACAGTTTGACGCCGTCGGTGACCACGCCGGAGCCGTCCGGCTTGACCTGAATGCGGACGTTGTAGTCCACCACGCGCTTGTACGCGACGAGGATTTTCATCTGGTGCTCGATCCTTCAATAACGGGGGAACGTCCGGTTCTGTACACAGCAACCGGTTCTCGGGTGGGACAGCGATTCTAACTGGCGCAGGGGCACCATGCGAATGCGTATGGTTGTGCTGCAGTGCCGCATGAAACCGAGGGGAAACCCATGCCGTTCACGCTGGGCGGGCAGTCGTGAAGACGGCCGGCATGTATCCTGTTGCGCTGAGTTGGGGCACCACCAAGGGTCCCTGCACGCGCATCGAACAGGAGAACAGGTAGTGCCCACATGGCTTGTCACCGGCGGAGCCGGATTCATTGGCGGTAACTTTGTCCTCGAAGCGGTCGCCAAAGGCGTGCGCGTCATCAATCTCGATGCGCTGACCTACGCGGGTAACCTCAAGACCCTGGCCTCGCTGGACGGCAATCCGGACCACGTGTTCGTCGAAGGCGACATCGGCGACCAGGCGCTCGTCGCTCGCCTGCTGGCCGAACACCGCCCGGACGCCGTGCTGAACTTCGCTGCGGAAAGCCACGTGGACCGCTCCATCGACGGCCCCGGCGCGTTCATCCAGACCAACGTGGTCGGCACCCTGGCGCTGCTCGAAGCGGTACGCGACTACTGGAAGGCACTGCCGGCCGACAAGGGCCAGGCGTTCCGCTTCCTGCACGTCTCCACCGATGAGGTGTACGGCACTCTCGGCGAGACCGGCAAATTCAGCGAGACCACCCCGTACGCGCCCAACTCGCCGTACTCGGCGTCCAAGGCGGCCTCTGACCATCTGGTGCGCGCATTCCACCACACCTACGGGTTGCCGGTGCTGACCACCAACTGCTCCAACAACTACGGCCCGTATCACTTCCCCGAGAAGCTGATCCCGCTGGTGATCGCCAAGGCCCTGGCCGGCGAACCGCTGCCGGTCTATGGCGACGGCAAGCAGGTGCGCGACTGGCTGTTCGTGAGCGACCACTGCGAAGCGATCCGCACCGTGCTGGCCAAGGGCCAGGTCGGCGAGACGTACAACGTGGGCGGCAATTCGGAGAAGCAGAACATCGAGGTGGTACAGGCGATCTGCGCCCTGCTCGATGCGCGTCGCCCGCGTGAGGATGGCCAGCCGCGCGCCGGCCAGATCACCTACGTGACCGATCGCCCGGGCCATGACCGTCGCTATGCGATCGATGCCTCCAAGCTCAAGGACCAGCTGGGCTGGGAGCCGAAGTACACCTTCGAACAGGGCATCGGCTTCACCGTGGACTGGTACCTGGACAACCAGGACTGGGTCAACGGCGTGCTCGACGGCAGCTACCGCCTGCAGCGCATCGGCACCACCGCCTGAGCGCGGTGATCACCAGACAGAGGACAACCGCATGACTCAACGCAAGGGCATCATCCTCGCGGGTGGTTCGGGCACGCGCCTGTATCCGATCACCAAGGGCGTCAGCAAGCAGCTGCTGCCCGTGTACGACAAGCCGATGATCTACTACCCGCTCAGCGTGTTGATGCTGGCCGGCATCCGCGACGTGCTGATCATCAACACGCCGCACGAGCAGGCGCTGTTCCAGAGCCTGCTGGGCGACGGCTCGCAGTGGGGCATGAACATCGAGTACGCCGTGCAGCCGAGTCCGGACGGGCTGGCGCAGGCCTATTTGATCGGCAAGGACTTCATCGGCGGCAAGCCGAGCTGCCTGGTGCTGGGCGACAACATCTTCCACGGCCACGGCCTGCGCGAAATACTGCGCGACGCTGACCAGCGCGATACCGGCGCCACGGTGTTCGGCTACTGGGTCAACGATCCGGAGCGCTACGGCGTGGCCGAGTTCGACAAGGCCGGCAAGGTCATCGACCTGGTGGAGAAGCCGGATAAGCCGCGCTCGAACTATGCGGTCACGGGGTTGTACTTCTACGACGGTAACGCCAGCGATTACGCCGCCGAGCTGAAGCCGTCGCCGCGCGGCGAGCTGGAGATCACCGATCTCAATCAGCGTTACCTGCGCGAGGGCAATCTGCACCTTCAGGCGCTGGGCCGTGGCTATGCGTGGCTGGATACGGGCACGCATCAGTCGCTGTTGGAAGCCTCCAACTTCATCGAGACCATCCAGACCCGCCAGGGCCTGCAGGTCTGCTGCCCGGAAGAAATCGCCTTCGGCCAGGGCTGGATCACCGCCGAACAACTGGAGGCGTTGGCGGCGCCGTTGATCAAGAACGGCTACGGCCAGTACCTGCATTCGCTGGCATTGCGGGGCGTGGTGCCGTGAAGCTGATCGAGACCGCGCTCTCCGGCTGCAAGGTGATCGAGCCGGCCGTCTTTGGCGACGATCGCGGTTTCTTCTTCGAAACCTGGAACGCGGATCGTTTTGCCGAGCATGGCCTGCCGGGCGCATTCGTGCAGAGCAATGTGTCCGCCTCGGCCAAGGGCGTGCTGCGGGGCCTGCATTACCAGTGGCCGCGCCCCCAGGGAAAGCTGGTGACGGTGCTGGAAGGCGAGGTATACGACGTGGCCGTCGATATCCGTCGAGGCTCGCCGACCTTCGGCCAGTGGGCTGCGGTGGTGCTGAGTGCGGAGAACAAGAAGCAGTTCTGGATTCCGGAAGGCTTCGCGCATGGTTTCGCCGTGCTTTCCGAACGTGCACTGTTCAGCTATCTGTGCACGGATGTCTACGTCAAGGAAGCCGATGCTGGCATCCGCTGGAACGATGCCGACATCGCCGTCGACTGGCCGATCAGCGCACCAACGCTCTCGGGCAAGGATGAAACCGCGCCGTTCCTGAAGGACATCGCCGAGGACCGCCTGCCGGTCTACCAGCCGTGACGATCCTGCTGCTGGGGGCCAATGGCCAGCTTGGCCAGGAACTGCGACGTGCGCTGGCTCCGCTGGGTGCGATCGTAGCGACCACGCGCAGCGGCGCGCTGCCCGACGGAAGCGTGTGCGAGGTCGCCGACTTCGACCAGCCTGGCTCGCTGACCGCACTGCTGGACCGCGTCCGGCCGACGCTGGTGGTCAATGCCGCCGCCTACACCGCGGTCGACCGCGCCGAGGACGACCGCGATGCCGCCTTCCGTACCAATGCCGAGGCACCGGGCGTGCTGGCACGCTGGTGCGCGCAGGCCGGCGTCCCGCTGGTGCATTACTCCACCGACTACGTCTTCGACGGGCAGGGCACGCGCCCGTATCGCGAGGACGACGCGACGGCACCGCTCGGCGTGTATGGCGCCAGCAAGCTGGCTGGTGAGGACGCCATCCGTATGGCCGGTGGGCGCCATCTGATCTTCCGCACGGCGTGGGTGTATGCCTCGCACAGCGCAAATTTCCTGCGCACCATGCTGCGGGTGGGCGCCGATCGTAGTGTGCTGCGCGTGGTCGCCGACCAGGTGGGCACGCCAACGCCGGCAGCGCTGATCGCCGATGTGACCGCACAGGCGCTGCAGCACGATGGCGCACTGTCGGGGACCTGGCATCTGACGGCCACCGGTGAGACCAGCTGGCATGGTTTTGCCGAGGCCATCTTCACCGAGGCCGTCGCCGCCGGTGTGCTGGCGCGCGCGCCGACCGTCGAGGCGATCACCACGGCCGAGTATCCGACGCCGGCCAAGCGGCCCGCCTATTCGCACCTGGATGTGGCAAAACTGGAGCAGGATTTCGGCCTCACCCTGCCGCGCTGGCAGGACGGCCTGAAGCAGGTCATCGCGGAATGCTGACCGAGGCGTAGAGCCACGCCATGTGTGGCTGACGCGGTGCAGGATCACAGGCAGGTTATCCACGCATGGCGTGGATCTTATCTCTTGCCGATCTGGCATTTTAGGTGCCGAGAGCCCGGCGTGGGCGACCGTGTGGATCTAGGTCTTGCGACCGCTCGGTAGCTTGGGTCCCCACGCCGGATTCTCCCTGATCCGCCCGAACAGTTGATCGAGTTGGCGCTCGGACTGATAAGACTGGGCAAGCGGGGGGAGCTCTCGACCCTGTCAGCCTAGCGGAGTTTTGCCATGTATGGGATCGGGATCGACGTGAGTCAGGCCGCGCTGGATGTGGCCGTCCATGAACACAATTTCGCCAGTTCAGCAACGATAAGCGCGGTTTTGCTCAGTTGATTCGATGGCTGAAACAATGGCCTGCCAGGCAGGTCGTCCTAGAGGCCAGCGGTGGCTATGAGCGTGCTGCATTGGACGCGTTGCACGAAGCCGGCCTTCCGATGGTTCGCATCAATCCAGCTCGGGCACGCCGCTTCGCCCAAGGCACTGGACGTGCCGCCAAAACAGATCGGCTCGATGCAGCCGTGCTGGCGCAGATGGCCCACCTTCTGCCGCTTACCCGCTATGTGCCGCCGGCGCCTTGGCAACGGCGTTTGGCCGAATTTGCCCAGTGCCGCCGTCATCTGGTGCAGATGCGCGTCAGCGAGACGCAACGCTTGCGGCAGCTGACCGATCCGGTCCTGATCACGATCAAGCAGCGCCATCTTGCCCAGCTGGCCGAAGACATCAAACAGCTGGACAAAGCCATTGCCCAGCAGCTTGACGCGCAGCCCGGCTGGAAAAACATCGGGACCCTCAAAGGCGCTGGGCCGATCCTGGTCAGTACCTTGGCCTGCGAACTGCCAGAGCTGGGAACCCTCGGGAGCAAGGCCATTGCCTCGCTGGTCGGCCTGGCCCCAATGAACCGCGAAAGCGGTACCTGGCAGGGCAAACGGAGCATCGCCGGCGGCCGTGCCGTAGTACGGGAAGCACTCTACATGGCCGCGCTAACCGCTATTCGTTACGAGCCAAGGCTGCGCGATTTTTACGCCACCCTGAAGGCCAAAGGCAAGGCCAGCAAGGTGGCGCTGGTAGCCGTCATGCGCAAAATGCTCGTCATCCTCAACGCCCGCAAACGGGACGCCGAGGCGGCCCTGGCAGGCATCTGACAAGACAGTTGCTACCGGCAATGAAAAAACCCGGCCTTGGCCGGGTTTTTTTCGATCATCCGCATGCTCAGGTACGACCGTACGTGTCCTCGAACCGCACGATATCGTCCTCGCCCAGATAGCTGCCGGACTGCACTTCGATCAGCTCCAGCGGCAGCTTGCCCGGATTCTTCAACCGATGGGTCACACCCAGCGGGATGTAGGTGCTCTGGTTCTCGGTGAGCAGCAGCACTTCTTCGCCGCGGGTCACTTCAGCCGTACCGCTGACCACGATCCAGTGCTCTGCGCGGTGGTGGTGCATCTGCAGGCTCAGCGTCGCACCCGGTTTGACCGTGATGCGCTTGACCTGGAAGCGGGCGCCGTTGTCGATCGAGTCGTAGGCGCCCCACGGCCGGTACACCTTGCGGTGCCACGTCGCTTCGGGACGACCCTCGGCCTTGATCCGCGCGACGACCTGCTTGATCTCCTGCATGCGGTCGCTCTTGCCGACCATGACCGCATCATCGGTTTCGACCACGATCACATCGTCGAGGCCGACCAGTGCGATCAGGCGCTCGCCGTAGGCGAAGGTGTTGCGGCAGTCGATCGCGATCACGTCGCCGTGGTGCGCGTTGCCGTCCCCATCCTGTTCGGACACGTCACGCAGTGCCGTCCACGAGCCCACATCGTTCCAGCCGGCATCCAGCGGCACGACCACGGCGTCGGCGGTTTTTTCCATCACCGCGTAATCGATCGAGTCCGATGGCACGGCGGCGAAGGCCTCCTTGTCCAAGCGGGTGAAATCGCTGTCGCGGCGCGCCTGCTGCCAGGCGGTGCGGCTGCCGGCCAGCATGGCGGGATTGAACGTCTCCAGCTCGGCCAGGAAGCGCGAGGCCTTGAAGAGGAACATGCCGCTGTTCCAGAAGTACTCCCCCGACTGCACGTAGGCACTCGCGGTTTCAGCATCCGGCTTCTCGACAAACCGATCCACGGCGCGGACATCACCGTTGGAGGCTGCCTTGATGTAGCCGTAGCCGGTTTCCGGGCCCGTCGGCACGATGCCGAAGGTCACCAGCTTGCCGGACTCGGCAGCCGGAACCGCGCGAAGTACCGCAGCACGGAAGGCATCCTCATCGGCGATCACATGGTCCGACGGCAGTACCAGCAGCAGCGCGTCATCGCCATCGCGGGTCGCTTCCAGTGCGGCCACCGCGATCGCCGGTGCGGTGTTGCGGCCGACCGGCTCCAACAGGATCGCCTGCGGCGCCACGCCGAGCTGCTGCAGCTGCTCGGCGGCGACGAAGCGGTGCTCCTCGTTGGCGACGATCAGCGGCGCGCGGCCGGCTATCGCTGCCACACGCTGCCAGGTCGCCTGCAGCATGGTCTGTTCGCCGGCCAGGGCCAGGAACTGCTTGGGGTAGGACTCGCGCGACAGCGGCCACAGGCGGGTGCCGGAGCCCCCGGAAAGGATGACGGGAAGAAGGTTATGCATGGTGGGGGTACTCGCCTCAGGCGTCCTTGAGTAACTGCGAAATTTCATCGGTGCGCGCGCGCAGCAGTGCTGCATCGCCGCGGGTTTCAACATTCAGGCGCAGCAGCGGCTCGGTGTTGGAACTGCGCAGGTTGAAGCGCCAGTCGCCGAAATCGGCACTGATGCCATCGGTGTGGTCCAGCGCCGGTGCCTGCGCGGCGTAGTGCTCCATCACGCGGGCGACGGAACGCTTGGCATCGGCCACCTTGAAGTTGATCTCGCCACTGCACGGGAACTTCTGCATGCGCGCTTCGACCAGATCGGCCAGCGAGCGGCCGGATTCGGACACCAGCGCAGCGATCAGCAGCCACGGGATCATCCCGGAGTCGGCATAGGCGAATTCGCGGAAGTAGTGGTGCGCGCTCATCTCACCGCCGTAGACGGCATTTTCCGAGCGCATCTTTTCCTTGATGAAGGCGTGGCCGCTCTTGCACAGCACCGGCTGGCCACCGGCGTCCTCGACCATTTCCACGGTGTTCCAGGTCAGGCGCGGGTCGTGCACGATCTTGCCGCCCGGCTGGCGCGCCAGGATCGCCTGAGCGAGCAGGCCGACCAGGTAATAGCCCTCGATGAAGCGGCCGTTGTGGTCGAAGAAGAAGCAGCGGTCGAAATCGCCATCCCAGGCGATGCCGAAGTCCGCGCCATGCTCGCGCACGGCCTGCGCGGTGAGCTCGCGGTTTTCCGGCAGCAGCGGATTGGGGATGCCGTTGGGGAAGCTGCCATCGGGCTCATGGCAGATGCGGATGAACTCCAGCGGCAGGTGCGGGGCGAGCAGGTCGACGATCGTGCCGGCGCCGCCGTTGCCGGCATTGACCACCAGCTTCAGCGGCTTGAGCGCCTTCGGTTCGATGTAGCTCAGCAGATGCGCGATGTAGGCGCTCTTGTCCGGATGCGACTGCAGGCCGGCGGTCGGCGCGGCGGCGGGCGCCTGGTCGGCTTCGACCGCATCGGAGATCGCGAACAGGCCGGTATCGGAGCTGATCGGCCGGGCCTGCTCCTTGACCAGCTTCATGCCGTTGTAATCCATCGGATTATGGCTGGCGGTGACCATCACGCCGCCGGCGGCCTTCAGGTGATCGACCTGGAAATAGACTTCCTCGGTCCCGCACAGGCCGATATCGAGCACTTCACGGCCGGCGCCGCGCAGGCCGGCGGCCAGGGCGTCCTGGAGGGCCCCGCTGGTCAGGCGGACATCGTGGCCGACGACCACGGTGCCGGGCGACAGCTGCGCGGCGAGTGCCACGCCGATACGGCGGGCCAGATCTTCGTTCAGTTCATCCGGAACCCGGCCGCGGATGTCGTACGCCTTGAATGCGGGGAGCGTCATCTATTCAGTCCTTCTGACAGTCAGCGCAGTAGTTTAGCCGCTGCCGTGTATGGGAATCGTTTTCAGGCGGGTGGGCGGGCGGGCAGCGGTCTCCAAAGCCGGGGAAACCCCCGTGCAATGGCTACAATGCCTGCTTCCATCAACGAGGTGAGGGCGTAGATGAGCAAGTCCCCAGACAACGCCGGGCGACGTGGCAAGCAGTACGCCAGTGCGGCCGAGGCGCTGCAAGGTGCCGTCGCCGATGGCCAGACCCTGGCGGTCGGCGGATTCGGCCTGTGCGGTATTCCCGAGGCCCTGATCGCCGCGCTGCGCGATACCGGTGCCAAGGATCTGACCGTGATTTCCAACAATGCCGGCGTGGATGGCTTCGGCCTTGGCCAACTGCTGGCGACCCGGCAGATCCGGAAAATGATCTCGTCCTACGTGGGCGAGAACAAGGAATTTGAACGCCAGTACCTGGCCGGCGAGCTGGAGCTGGAATTCAACCCCCAGGGCACCCTGGCCGAGCGCCTGCGTGCCGGTGGTGCGGGCATCCCGGCCTTCTTTACCGCGACCGGCTACGGCACGGTGGTGGCCGACGGCAAGGAAACCCGCGAATTCGATGGCAAGCACTACGTGATGGAGACCGCGCTGCGCGCCGACGTCGCGCTGGTCAAGGCGTGGAAGGCCGACGAGGCCGGCAACCTGGTGTTCCGCAAGACCGCGCGCAACTTCAACCCGGCCTGCGCGATGGCCGGCAAGCTGTGCATTGTGGAAGTGGAAGAGGTGGTGCCGGTGGGCAGCATCGATCCGGACCAGGTCCACCTGCCGGGGATCTACGTGCACCGCATCGTGCACAACCCGCATCCCGAGAAGCGTATCGAACAGCGTACCGTGCGCCAGGAGGCGAACTGAGATGGCCTGGACCCGCGATGAAATGGCACAGCGCGCTGCGCGCGAACTGACCGATGGCGCCTACGTGAACCTGGGCATCGGCCTGCCGACCCTGGTCGCCAACCACATTCCCGACGGCGTGGATGTGTGGCTGCAGTCCGAGAACGGCCTGCTCGGCATCGGACCGTTCCCGACCGAGGCCGAAGTGGATGCCGACCTGATCAATGCCGGCAAGCAGACGGTGACCGCCCGCGCGGGCGCCAGCTACTTCGGCAGCCACGACAGCTTCGCGATGATCCGCGGCGGCCACATCAACCTGGCCATCCTCGGCGCGATGCAGGTCACCGACAAGGGCGACCTCGCGAACTGGATGGTGCCGGGCAAGATGGTCAAGGGCATGGGCGGGGCGATGGACCTGGTCGCCGGCGTGCAGCGCGTGGTGGTGCTGATGGAGCACACCGCCAAGAGTGGTGAGCACAAGATCCTGCCCGAGTGCACGCTGCCGCTGACCGGCGTGGGCGTGGTCGATCGCATCATCACCGAGCTGGCCGTGTTCGATGTCACCGACAAGGGACTGGTGCTGGTCGAGGCGGCCCCGGGCGTGGGCATCGATGAGCTGAAGGAAAAAACCGGCGTGGCGTTCAGCGACTGACCGATCCGGCGACACCGGCCGCGACTCTGCCGCGGCCGGTGAAGCTGTCGTCCGTGGCGAGCGTCTCCAGCCAGGGGCCCGCCGACCAATGGCCATCGGCCAGGCACTGAAGTGGAAGCAGCACACCCTCGGGGTCGAAGCTCAGGTGCTGCACATCCTCACCCACTGCCGCGCAGGCGTCGGCGATGAAGGTCAATGCGCCGTGATGGACCTGGGCGAGGGATGCCTGGCCTGTGGCGGACAGCTCGGGCGGCGCGAACATCGGCTCGCGTCCACTGCCGGTGTCGCGGAAGCCGCAGAACTGACCGGACGGTGCTGCCAGCAGTGCTTCAAGTAGAAGGTCATGGGCCAGAATCGGCGAGGCCTCCTCCGGTGCCGTGCGACCATCGTGATACCGGGCCGCCGCCCAGCCATGTCCTTCCATCTTCCGGGCAGCGGCACGCAATGCCAAGTACGCTCCGCCCAAGGGGCGGTCAATGATGCTCGACAGATAGGTCTGGATGGTGCCGGCATAGCCGATATCCGCGACCAGAGCAGCATCGTCTCCAACGGTCTCGCGCCAGTACGCCAGGTAGGCGTCGCGTTCGTGCGCTGCGATGTTCAGCAACGAGGGCAGCGCCGGCGCCAACGTCACGATGGCCTGATCCAGCATTTCAGGTAGATAGATGTCGCGATCTGCCAGGGTGCCCAGCTGCTCGCGGACGGCCACAGCGGCTTCTTCACCCAGGCGCGAGGCAACGAGGTTTACCAGAGGACCGGTGTAAGTGCCATGCAGCAGCCGCTCGAGATCGGCTGCTTTGCGCAGGCTGGCCATGCCTGCGGCGCGTCGGGATACCAGAAGGTATGACGACGTCAGCGATCGCAGAGCCGGCGCGCTGCCGGCCAAGACGTCCCATGCTTGCTGCAGCAGGAATCCCTCGCGGCTGAGGAAGAGCACCGTTCCGATCTCGCGCTCTTTCGCGAGGTTTGCCAGCCACACCAGATAATCCAGAACGACGGGTCCCAGGACCGTATAGCCCGCACTGTAGGCATCCAGCGTGGGTCGCGGCGAGAGATGGGGCGGACTCCGATCGCCCACCGCGGCGAAATGGTTGGCGAGCAGACCCCGCCACAACTGCTCGGGCCATGGTGCGTTGAGCCCGGCGGCATGTCGGAGCGGACGCAGTGCCGGCACCATGTCCAGCAACGCCGCAGGGCGCACGATATGGACGGGGGAAATCAGGCCGGACAACTGTGGAATCTGCACATCGGCGTGCTCGTTGTCGCCTATGTGCAGCCAGCGTTTCATCGGGATGCCTTCACGCTGTGAGATCGTCGTCCATGTGGCGGGATCGTCCTTGCGCATCGCTGTCTCGCACGATACCCACCACTCCGAGGTGAGCGCCAACACTGCGGGCGGCAGCACCTGGCGGAGCACTGCGGCTGGCAGGTACATGTCCGATAGCGCGACAACGCGTTTGCCTTGCAATGCCTTTACGGCTTCCAACACCCCTTCGCGCGGACGCAGTAGACGCTGCTCGGTGGTGATTTCCAAGTCCAAGAGCGCCTGCGGTTCCACGGCGGATTCCAACGCAGGGAAGTGCGCGTAAATCTCATGAAGTGTGGGATCGCGCCCGCTCGACATGCGCGCGCGTTCCTCGGCGAGCTGGCGCGCCGCCGAGAAATCATCCACGCCGAACTGAGCCAGGGCCTGGAAGGAGAGATAGTCGCGCGCGGCGTGTGGTGACAGGAACGGACGGGTCACCAACGTATCGAATACATCGGTAGTAACCAGATCTGCATCCAGCGCGGAGAGCTGGATGCGGGTGGCAACCGGTGTGGCGAACGCCTCGGTCCAGTTGCGCTGCCCCTCGCTGATCAGGTGAGATGTGTCGCCCGGGGCCAGTACACCGACAAGCAGACCCTGGTGGCGCGTGACGGTGGCCAGAAGGCGCTCCACTGCGTGCTGCAGGGTGCCATCCACTTGGCCGGTTTCGACGGGGAAATCGCTGGTAGTCAGATTCAACGCGAAGAGGGGGCGCAGCGCATCGACGCGTGCCCAGAACATGGAGCCTGCCGGATAATCGATGTAGGCCGTGCGATCTATCTCCATGCCCAGCCGTGCCGCCAATGCTGCGCAGACATCGGCGTTGCTCAGCCATGTGTGTGCCCAGGGGGGGAGGCTTTCATAGGTTTCCGGGTAGACCATGCCAAGACGGGGCTCGGCGGCGAACATGCCCAGAATCCATGCGACCCGTGTTTCGCTTCCAAGCAACGATCGCAGCAGGTAGTGCCGCCACTGCTCCTGCTCGCTGCCCGTGTACAGCGACTTCTTGGTGTGGATATGGCCGACGATATCCAAGGCCATGATCTCGGCGCGGAACGTGACCAGCAGCGGCGCGATATCGCGGCCACGATTGGGCACGACGCGGACGTGCAATGCAGAAAGATGCGGAACCTTTGCAAAGCGTTCTTCGGCCTGGACCTTGGCTGTGTCGTCCATCACTGACACGAGCAACTCGAACGGCACCGGGATGTGCGCCAGCAGCTCTGCGAATTCTTCTATCAGATCCGGGTAGTACACATGGGCCATGAGCCCGACGCGCTGCTGGAGCCGGGCAAGGGGCACGGGCGCGGGAAACAGGTGTTCCACCGGCTGCGCCACCTGGATGCGTGATGCGCTGGCCTGCTTGAGCCGATTGACGAGCCCACGAACACCCATTGCAGAGGCGACCTTGAGAGCGCGCCGCAGTACCGACCACAGCCCGGTCAGCCCGCCGCCATGCCGGGAAACCGCCTGGCTGGCTGCGCGGACCGCGCGGGTTACAGACGAGCTCATCGCGCCACTTCCTGGCGGCGCGCAGCGAACAGCGTCGATGCATTGAAGTGGCGCGCGCTGGGTACAGCCTCGCTGGCAGCCGTCGCGGTGTGTGAAGCGCTGAGGCGAAGTGGGGCCATGGGGTGCTCTTTCAACGATGCCGGTCCGGCAGACGGTCATTTTCGATCTTTGGTGGACAGGGGGCAAATCCACTGCGACCTGCTCTGGTCGGGATACGCTCACCGGCAAAGGAATGCTAGCGTCACCCCATGGATCTCCACCTCCCCGACGCCCAGGTGCACTGGCACCGCCACTGGCTCTCCCACGACGCCGCCGACACCCTCCAGCGCACCCTCCGCGACGATGTCCCGTGGGAGGTGCACAGGATCCGCATCTTCGGCCGCCAGGTCGATTCCCCGCGCCTGAGCTGCTGGATGGGCGACCCGGCCGCGCGCTACCGCTATTCCGGTACCGAGTTCGTGCCGCAGCCCTGGCATCCGGCGCTGCTGCCGCTGCGCGATCAGTTGACCGCTTTCTGCGGCCATGCCTTCAACAGCGTGCTGCTCAACCGCTACCGCGATGGCGATGACGGCATGGGCTGGCACAGCGACAACGAACCTGAGCTGGGACCGGCGCCGGTGATCGCGTCAGTGAGCCTGGGCGCGCCGCGGCGGTTCCTGCTGCGCCGTCGGGACGACCATGCGAAGAAGGCCGAGGTGCTGCTCGACCATGGCGATCTGCTGGTGATGGGCGGGCAGACCCAGCGCCATTACCAGCATTCCCTGCCGAAGAGCGCGCGACCGCTGGCCGAGCGCCTGAATCTCACGTTCCGCTGGATCAACGCACCCGGGCAGGGATGACCGCGCTGCGGGCGTGATCCTGCTCGCCGGTCACCAGCGTCCAGCCCACCACGTTCGTGGTCAGCGTCTGCAGCCCCTGTTCCAGCGCGGCGGTGACCTGGGCGACGTCGGTGCTGCCGACCGGGTTTTCCTGGCGGAACGTACGATCGGCGACGACGCGCTGGTCGATCACGTGGATCAGTTTCGCGTTGACTTCGATCAGCGCGGTCGGCGTGGCCTGGCCACGGTAATCGGCTTCGAAGCGGCGCACGTCCATGGCCAGCTTGTAGTCGGCGCGGATGCCGGTGGTGACCCGGGCCACGCCGTTGATGCGGCCGGAATCCTCGAAGCCACGCACCAGCGCGTCGTCGAGCATGTCGGTGGCCGGCTGGGCCCAGCTCACCCCCTTGTAGACCTCCAGTTCGGAGGGGGTCGGGCGCACGTTGATGCGCGGGCTGTCGACCACGCGCGCGGCGCTGGGCTTGACCAGCACCAGCTGCCAATCGACGGTCGGCCAGCCCGGGTCGGCCTGGATGCGGACCACGGGCGAATAGATCGTCACCGCGCTGCGTTCATTGCTGCCCAGCAGCGAGCAGCCGCCAAGCGCGGCGATCAGGGCGATCGGCAGCAGGGGCCGGAAGAAGGTCGGGCGGCTCATTTGGGTTCGAACTCCTTGGGTGCGTCGCGGCCGAGCAGGTAACGTGCCGGGTTGTTGTCCAGACGGTCACTGACCCGGCGCAGGTCGCGGATCAGGCCGCGCAGTTCGGTCAGGGTCGGGCCGAGCTGGGCCAGACCATCATTGGCGAAGCTGTTGATCGCGGCGCGGTTCTCGCCAAGGATCGAGTCGGCATTGCCGGCGGCCGAATCCAGCTTGCTCAGCGTGGTCTCCAGCTTGTCCAGGATCGGCGGCAGCTGCTGCACGAGGTTCTTGTCCAGGCGCTGGATGGTGCCGTTGGTGCTCTTGAGGGTGACATCCAGGCTGCGCGCGGCGTCGCGCGCGCTGAGCAGCAGCGCCTGGGTGCCCTGGTCACGGTCGGCCAGGCCGCCGCTGATCGTTTCCAGGTTGGCCAGGGTCGCATTGATGCTGGCCACGTTGCGGTCGCTGAGCACCTGGTCCATGCGCTCGACGATGCGGTTGGCCACGTCGGTGATGTTCTGCAGCGCCGACGGCGTGGTCGGGATGATCGGGGCCGGATCCTTGTTGACCGCGGTCAGCGCGGCGGACTGCGGCGTGCCGCCACTGAGCTGGATGATCGACGGGCCGGTCAGGCTGGTGATCGCCAGCTTGGCGCGGGTGTCGGTCTTGACCGGCGTATTGGAGTTCAGCCGGATCCGCGCGACCACCTGGCGCGGATCATCCGGGACCAGGTTCAACTCGGTGATCGAGCCGACCGCGATGCCGTTGTACTGCACCGGGCTGCCGACCGACAGGCCGGTGACGGCCTCGCGGAACACCACGCGGTATTCCGTCCAGGTGCGGTCGGAGGAGTACTTGGCGGCCCACAGCCCGAAGGCCAGCAGCGCCAGGCCCACTATCAGGGTGAAGGCGCCGATCAGGACGTAATTGGCTTTGGTTTCCATGGCTTACTCGCTCTCGTGCTTTGCATCGCGCGCAGCACGCGCGCGCGGTCCGTGGAAGTACTCCTGGATCCACGGGTGGTCCAGTTGTTCGATCTCGTGCAGCGGGGCGTTGGCGATGACCTTCTTGTCGGCCAGCACCGCCACCCGGTCACAGATCGCATACAGGGTGTCCAGATCGTGTGTGATCAGGAAGACAGTGAGGCCCAGCGCTTCCTGCAGGGTCTTGATGAGGCGGTCGAACGCGGCCGCGCCGATCGGGTCCAGCCCGGCCGTGGGCTCGTCCAGGAACAGCAGGGGCGGGTCCAGCGCCAGCGCCCGGGCCAGGCCGGCGCGTTTGCGCATGCCGCCGGACAGCTGCGAGGGCAGCTTGTTGATCGCATCGGCGGGCAGGCCGGCCAGCTTCACCTTGAGCAGGGCCAGCTCGTAATGCCAGCGCTCGGGCAGTTCGCCGTGATGTTCCTTCAGCGGCACCTGCACGTTTTCGCCCACGGTCAGCGAGGAGAACAGCGCGCCATCCTGGAACAGGACGCCCGTGTTGCGTTCGATATGCAGCCGGTTGGCCGGATCACTGGAGCGGGCGTCGACGCCGAGCACCTCGATCTGGCCATCGTCCGGCGTGCGCAGGCCGAGGATGCTGCGCATCAGCACCGACTTGCCGGTGCCCGAGCCGCCGACCACGCCGAGGATCTCGCCGCGGCGCACGTCCAGGTCCAGTCCGTCGTGCACGACCTGCGTGCCGAAACGGTTGGTCAGCCCGCGTACGCGGATCAGCAGCTCGCCGTCATCGGTGGCGGCGTCGTCGCGGTCAGGGGCCGGGGCGGTATCGGTGTTCATCGGTTACCAGCCCATCTTCATGAACCACAGCGCGGCGAACGCGTCGAGGATGATCACCAGCGAAATAGCCTGCACTACGCTGGAGGTCGTGCGCTCGCCAACCGACTGCGCGGTGCCTTCGACCTTGAGGCCTTCCAGGCAGCCGATCAGGCCGATCACCAGCGCGAACACCGGCGCCTTGGCCAGGCCGACCAGCATGTTGCGCACTTCCATGGTGTCGTGCATCCGCGCGATGTACATCTGCGGCGGGATATCCAGATCGAACGCGCCCACGGTGATGCCACCGGCCAGGCCGGCAACCATCGCGATGAAGGTCAGCAGCGGCAGGGTGATCAGCAGGGCGATCAAGCGCGGCAACACCAGCAGGTCGACCGGGTCCAGGCCGAGCGTCTTCATCGCGTCGATTTCTTCGCGGGCCTTCATCGCACCGATCTGCGCGGTGAACGCACTGGCGGTACGGCCGGCCAGCACGATCGCGGTCAGCAGCACCGCGAACTCACGCAGGAAGGCGATGCTGACCAGCTCGACCACGTAGATCTCCGCGCCGAAGTCGCGCAGGATCGTCGAGCCGAGGAACGCGATCACCGCACCCACCAGATAGGAGAGCAGCGCCACCAGCGGTACCGCATCCAGGCCGACCTGTTCCATCTGCGCGACCGTGGCGGTCAGGCGGAAGCGGCGCGGCTCCTTGATCAGGCGCGCGCCCTTGACCAGGTTCTCGCCAAGGAAACTGGCCAGCGCCACGATGTTGTGGCCCATGCCGTGCACGCTGACACCGAGCCGCTCCAATGCGGCCAGCACGCCGAAGTCGCGCTTGGCCTTCGGCCGGTCGTCGGCGACTTCCTCGATGGTCGAGACCAGCGCGCGATGCTCCTCGCGGAACGTCACGGCGTCTTCGCCCAGGTCGGCGCGGTGCGCGACCCGCAGCAGCTGCAGTACGCCGGCCGAGTCGAGCAGGGTGATCCCGCTGGCATCCAGACCGGTCACTTTCTCCGGAAGGCCGCGCAGCACTTCGGCCGCGTCCAGCGCGGTGCGCAATGTCCAATGGCCAGACAACCGGATCAGGCCGGGTTCCTGGGCATCCTGCTCGAGATGGGGGGCTTGGTCTGAGGTCATGTAGGCGTCCTGCGCGCAGCATAACCTGTCCGGGTGCATGGCTCGCGTATGCGCCGACCGGGCTGAACGCGTCGGTCGGCAAGGCCGGGGCCTGCACGCCGCGGCACGATGACACCGGGATTCTTCAGGCCGGGGCGTGTTCGGGTAATACTACGGCGCATGTCTGCCGACGCCCCCACCATCGTTGCACCACCGGCCACCTACGCACAGCGCGTGGCCTTCGTTTCGGAAATGGCCGGGCGCCTGCACAGCTATGGCACCACCGCGCAGCGGCTGGAAGCGGCCGTGGTCGCGCTGGCGCAGCGCCTGGACCTGGATTGCGAGCCGTGGTCGAACCCGACCGGGCTGATCCTGAGTTTCAGCGACCCGACCAAGGCGATCGGTTCCTCCGACATTACCCGCGTGATCCGGCTGGCACCGGGCGAGAACGACCTGCACAAACTCAGCATCGCCGACCAGATCACCGATGCGGTCGCCAACGGCACCATGAGCATCGCGCAGGGCCATACCGCGCTGCGCCAGCTGGACAAGGATCCGGGCCGCTGGGGCAAGATCCGCACCATACTTTCCTACAGCCTGGGCGCGGCGGGCGTGGCCGGCCTGTGGAAACTGCCGTGGCTGGATATCGCCACCGCCGGGGTGATCGGCCTGCTGATCGGCGTCATGGGCATGTACACCGACCGCCGCCCGGCGACGCGCGAAGCCAATGAAGCGCTGGCGGCGCTGCTGGCCGGCTCGGTGGCGACGCTGGTGGCCTCCTTCATCGGGGCGCTCAATCTCAATACGGTGATCATCGCCTCGCTGGTGGTACTGCTGCCCGGGATGTCGCTGACCAATGCGGTCAACGAGCTGGCCAGCCAGCATTGGGTCTCGGGCACGGCGCGGTTTGCCGGTGCGGTGACCACGATCCTGAAACTGACGGTGGGCGCGGTGATCGCGGTGACACTGGCGGACATCGTCGGGCTGGAACCGCTGGTCCGCGCCTCGCGGCCGCAGGCCGACTGGGTCGAATGGGGCGCGCTGCTGCTGGCCGCGTTCGCCTTCGCGATGTTGTTCAAGGCCAACCGTCGCGATTTCCCGTGGGTGATGGCCGCGGCGGTCGCCGGCTATGCGATCTCCAAATTCGCGGGCCAGGCCTGGGGCATCCCGGCCGGCATTTTCATGTCGGCGATGCTGCTGACCGCCGCCGGCAATCTGTTCGGTCGCCTGGCCCAGCGCCCGGGCGCGATCATCCGCCTGCCCGGCATCATCATGCTGGTGCCCGGCAGCACCAGCCTGCGCGGGGTGCTGACCCTGGTCCAGCAGCAGGACATGAGCGCCGGCCAGACCGTGCTGATGACGGTGCTCAACGTGGTGATGGCGCTGGTGGCCGGCCTGCTGTTCGGCAATCTGCTGGTTCCGGCGCGCAAGAATCTCTGACCGTCCCGGTCGGCGCACGCCCGGACAGCGGACACGAAAACGCCGGCGCGAGGCCGGCGTTTCCATCTGCAGCAGTGACTGACCGGCTTACTTCTTGATCAGGAACTCTTCGACCTTCTTGCCCTTGGCGGTATGCGCGGCCAGCCAACGCGGCTGCTTGCCGCGGCCGGTCCAGGTTTCCTTCGGGTTGGCCGGGTTGCGGTACTTCGGGGCCACCTTGCCGAGCTTGCGCACGGCCTTGGCCGGGGCCTTGGTGGCCTTGCCCGCGGCGCGGCCACGTGCGGCCGGTGCGGCGCCGCCGAACAGCTCTTCCACCGAATAGCCCTGGGCCTTGGCCAGTTTGGTCAGCTGTGCGCGGACCTTGCTGATCGCCGGACGCTTGGCGACGATGGTCTGCTGCTTCTTGGCGTTCTTGATCAGCGCGCCCAGCTCTTTGGCGGACAGGCCGCTCAGGTCAATGCTCATCTACTACTCCGCAATATATTAAGGACAGGGTGAGCCGGTCCTTGGCATCGGAAACAGCATACATTCTCTTTTGCGAAATACACAAACAAACTGTAAATATTGAAACCGGGTCCGCCATTGAAAAAGGCCGGGTTACTCACCCGGCCTTTTGTCATTACTTCGTCAATTTCGCCAGCAGCGCGTCCTTGTCGAGGACCTCCGCTTCGGCCGCGCTGCGCGCGCGGTACTCGAAGGTGCCGGCGGCGACGCCGCGTTCGGAAACCACGATCCGGTGCGGCACGCCGATCAGTTCCATGTCGGCGAACATCGCGCCCGGGCGCAGACCGCGATCATCCAGCGCCACGTCCAGGCCGGCGGCCTGCAGCTGCGTCAGCAGCTCGGCGGCGGTGGCCGACACGGTCTCGTCCTGCTTCGGGTTGATCATGCAGACCACGACCTGCCACGGCGCCATCGCGTCCGGCCAGATAATGCCGGCGTCGTCATGATTCTGCTCGATCGCCGCCGCGACGATGCGCGAAATGCCGATGCCGTAGCAGCCCATCGCCAATACCGCGGCCTTGCCGTTTTCGTCGAGCACGGTCGCATTCAATGCCTGCGCATACTGGCGGCCGAGCTGGAACACGTGGCCGACTTCGATGCCGCGCGCGATCTTCAGTTCACCGCCATCGGCGGCACGATCGCCGGCCTTGGCGTTGCGGATGTCTGCCACTTCCGGTTCGGGCAGGTCACGGCCCCAGTTGACGCCGGCGATATGGAAACCGGCTTCGTTGGCACCGACGACGAAATCGGCCAGTGCGGCGACCTCGCGGTCGGCCACGATGCGGATCGGCTGGGCCGGGTTGAGCGGCCCGAGGAAGCCGGGCTGGCTGCCCAGGTGCGTGGCGATTTCCGCCTCGCTGGCCATGCGGTAGCCCTGCAGGCCTTCGACCTTGCCCAGTTTGATTTCATTGACGTCGTGATCGCCGCGCACCAGCGCCAGCACGAAACCGGCCTCGCTCATGATCGCGATCGATTTGACCGTGCGTTCCAGGCCCAGGCCGAGCAGCGCAGCCACGGCCTCGCAGGTCTTCTGCGTGGGCGTCTCGACCTTGCGCAGCGTTTCGCTGGCGGCCGGACGCTCGCCGGGCGTGGCGGCGATGGCCGCTTCCATGTTGGCCGCATAATCCGAGCCGGTGGAAAACACCAGCGCGTCTTCGCCCGACTCGGCGATCACGTGGAATTCCTGCGAGGCATCGCCACCGATCGCGCCGGAGTCGGCCTGCACCATGCGGAAGTCCAGGCCCAGGCGGGTGAAGATGCGGCTGTAGGCCGCCTTCATGTTTTCGTATTCGCGCACCAGGCACTCATCGTGCAGGTGGAAGGAATAGGCATCCTTCATCAGGAATTCGCGCGAGCGCATCACGCCGAAACGCGGGCGGATCTCATCGCGGAACTTGGTCTGGATCTGGAAAAAATTGACCGGCAGCTGCTTGTAGCTGGACAGCTCCTGGCGCGCGAAGTCGGCAGCGGCCTCTTCGGCAGTCGGGCTGTAGCAGAACACCTGCTCCTTGCGATCCTTGATCTTCAGCAGCTGCGGCCCGAACTTTTCCCAGCGGCCGGTGGCTTCCCACAGTTCCTTCGGCTGGATGGTCGGAATCTGGAATTCCACCGCACCGGCACGCTCCATTTCCTCACGCACGATGCGCTCGACCTTGCGCAGCACGCGCAGGCCCAGCGGCGACCAGGTGTACAGCCCCGAGGCCAGCTTGCGGATCATGCCCGCGCGCAGCATCAAGCGGTGGCTGGTCAGCTCCGCGTCGCTGGGGGTTTCCTTGGTGGTGTGCAGGTGGAACTGGGAGAGGCGCATCGTCGGCTTCGCTGAACGGCAGAAGCCGATATTCTGCCAGTCCGGCCGCCACGATGGGGGGTGCCGGTGGTTTTCGGCCCCGCGCGGCGGGGCCGGCGGCTCAGGCCTTGGGCGTGCAGTAGGCCTGGATGGCGGCCTCGGCCAGGGTCTTCTGGGCGCTGCGCTGCGCGTCGGTCAGCGCGGTATCGGCCTTGCCGTCGCCATCGGTGTCCTGCAGGACCTTGCCCGGCCCGTCGAGCAGGGCGAGGTTGCCGCGGGCGTCGGTGCAGGCCTTGTTCTCGGCCGGGGCGGCTGCCGTCGCGCGCGGGACCGGGTCCAGGTTCTCGACCTGGCGGGCCTCGTATTTCTGCCCGGTCGGCGGCTTCTCCGAATACTGGGTGACGCCGTTGGCGTCTTTCCACTTATAGACGTTGCCGGCGCTGGCCGTGGCGCTGGCGAGCAGCAGCAGGGCGCTCAGACGGGACAGGGCACGCATGGCAACTCCGGGAACGGGACAGAGCCGCGATTGCAGCACCCCGGGCCGGTGCTGGCAAGCTAAACTGGCCCCATGGATCAACTGAAACCCCCGCCGCGCTCGCGCAGCATTTACCTGCTGCCCAACCTGTTCACCACCGCAGGCCTGTTCGCCGGCTTCTACGCGATCATCGCCGCGGCCAATGGCGACTTCGTCAATGCCGCCATCGCGGTGTTCGTCGCCGCGGTCATGGACGGCCTGGACGGCCGCGTGGCCCGGCTGACCGGCACCAGCAGCGAATTCGGCGTGCAGTACGACTCGCTGGCCGACCTGGTCAGCTTCGGCATGGCCCCGGCCCTGGTGATGTACCACTGGTCGCTGTCGTGGCTGAAGTTCGACGACCCGGTCCTCGGCCGTGTCGGCTGGGCGGTCGCCTTCCTGTACGCCGCCTGCGCCGCGCTGCGCCTGGCCCGCTTCAACACCCAGGTCACCGTGGTCGACAAGCGCTGGTTCATCGGCCTGGCCAGCCCGGCCGCCGCGGGCCTGATGATGTCCTTCGTCTGGGCCTTCGCCGATGGCAACCTCGGCTGGGACGGCAACCAGCTGCGCTATGTCGCCCTTGGCGTGACCCTGGTGTCGGCCCTGCTGATGGTCAGCCGGATCCGCTTCTGGAGCTTCAAGGGCAGTGGCGAGAAGGGACCGCGCGCGGATCGCGTGCCGTTCCTGGCGCTGGCCCTGGTGCCGATCGCCATCGCGATCATGGTCATCGATATGCCACGCGTGCTGTTCGCGGTGGGCGTGGTGTATGCCTTGTCCGGCCCGTGTTACTGGGTGTGGCAGCGCACCCGCAAGACGGTCGAGCCGAACGCGTGAGCGGGCAGGCGCTGCCGCCATTGTGGTCGCCGGCGCAGCAGTCCTGGCTGCAGGCGATGGGCTATACGGTGTTCGTCGACGGCAGCGTCGAGCCGGAAGCCCTGGTTGTGCCGGAGATCGAGTTGCATGCGGCCCCGGTTGCCGAGCCGCCGGCGCCGGTGCGTTCCCCGCGCCCGGCGCCGCCAGCGGACGCGCCGCCACCGGTGCGGCGCAATGCCCCGCGTACGGTAGAAGAACAGGCCCCGGCCATTGCTTCGGCCGCCGCTCCAGCGCGCGCCGGCAGCGGCCGCCGCGCCACGGTGCGGATGCCCGATCGCCTGCAGATCGCCCTGCTGCGCGCCTCCGGCTGCAACCCGGCCGAGCCGGACACCCAGGCCCTGATGGCCAGCTGGAACCTGGACGAACTGCGCAGCAGCGCCGCCGCCAAGCGTGCGTTGTGGCCGCAGCTGCGTGCGCTGCGCAAGCGGGGCCGCCCGTGAGCGCGGTGAGCTCGCCGCGGCCGTTGTCGCTGCGCGCGCTGCGCGAAAGCGATCTCAATGCGGTGATGGCCATCGAGGTACGTGGTTACCCGTACCCGTGGACCCGCGGCATCTTCCAGGATTGCCTGCGTGCCGGCTATCCGGGCCTGGCGATGGAAGAAGATGGCCTGCTGATGGGCTACGGCCTGCTCAGCATCGCCGCCGATGAAGCGCATATCCTCAACATCTGCGTGGATCCGCTGTGCCAGTCGCGCGGTCATGGCCGTCACCTGTTGCGTGCGCTGGTGAAACTGGCGCGCGACCATGGTGCGCACCGCGTGTTCCTGGAAGTGCGGCCGTCCAATACCTCGGCCGTGGCGCTGTACCACAGCGAGGGGTTCAACGAGATCGGCCGCCGGCCGCGTTATTACCCGGCCCGCGAGGGTCGCGAGGATGCGCTGGTGATGGCCATCGAGCTGGTCGACGACGACATCCAGGTAATGCCGCCGCTCTGACAGCGTGGTGTAGAGCCACCCCATGGGTGGCTGCTCTTCGATCCGACTTCGCGCGCAGCCACCCATGGGGTGGCTCTACGTGATCCTCAGCACCACCGCGCCGAGCACGATCAGGCCGGCGGCGATCCAGCGCTGGCGGGTGACCCGTTCGTGCAGGATCCAGGCCGAGATCAGGATGCCGAACAGGATCGAGGTTTCGCGCAGCGCGGAGATCATCGCAACCGGCGCGACGGTCATGGCCCACAGCGCCAGGCCGTAGGAGATCAATGTCCCAAACCCGCCCACGATGCCGTAGCCCCAGTTGCGGCGCGCATAGTCGCGCAGCGCGCCGGCGCGGGTGCACAGCGCCCACAGGGGCAGGGGCAGGCCGGAGAGCAGGAACAGCCACAGGGTGTAACTCACCGCGGCGCCCGAGTGGCGCGCGCCCCAGGCATCGACCAGCGTATAGGTGGCGATGACCCCGGCATTGAGCAGTGGCAGCCACGCGTGTTGCCGCGGGAGGCCGCGCGTCATGCACAGGATGCCCAGGCAGATCAGCGCGATGCCGGCCCATGCGATCCACGCCAGGCGCTCGCCAAGGAACAGCGTGCTGACCAGGGCGACCAGGATCGGCGCGCAGCCGCGCATCAGCGGGTACGACGCGCTCATGTCGGTCAGCTGGTAGGTGCGTGCCACCAGCACGTAATACCCCACCTGGAGCAGGGTCGAGGCGGCCAGCCAGGGCCAGCTCTGTGTCGCGGGCGCGGGCAGGAAGGGCAGGCCGATCGCGGCGATCACCGCCGCCGAACCGGTGACCAGGATCGTGGTCAGCAGCGTGTCGGTGCCGCGTTTGACGATCGCGTTCCAGCTGGCATGCAGCAGGGCGGCGAACAGCACGATGCAGAAGAGGGACAGCGACATCATCGGCCCAGGGTAGAGCCACCCCATGGGTGGCTGCACGTCATCCCGCCCCGGAAAGGCAGCCACGCATGGCGTGGCACTACCTCCCCCCCATGCGCTTACAGCTTCGCGCGTTGCGAACGCAGACCCGCCAGCTGGGCGGTCCACTCGACCAGGCGCACGCGCTCCTGTTCGACCACCGCCGCCGGCACCTTGTCGGTGAACTTGGACAGCTTGGTCTCGCTCTTGTCCTTCTCCGATTCCACCCGGGCGATTTCCTTGTCCAGGCGTGCGCGTTCGGCGCCCAGATCGACCAGGCCCTCCAGCGGCACCAGCAGGGTGAGATCGCCCACGATCGCGGCGGCGGCCGGCGGCGTGTCGCTGCCGTTGGCCAGCCACTCGATGCGCTCCAGCTTGAGCAGGAACGACAGCGAGGAGGTGAAGCGGGTCATGCGCGCACGATCGTCGTCGTTGCCACCCTGCAGCAGCAGCGGCACCAGCTTGGACGGCGGCACATTCAACTCGCTGCGCACGCGGCGCAGGGCGTTGACCATCGACTTCAGCCATTCCACATCGGCTTCGGCGCGGGCGAAATCACCGGCGAACTCCTCGGCGGTCGGGTACGGCCGCAGCGAAATGGTGTCGTCGGTGATGCCCAGGCGCGGAGCGACCTGGCGCCACAGCTGCTCGGTGACGAACGGGGTCAGCGGGTGCAGCAGGCGCAGCAGCGCTTCCAGCACGTACAGCAGGGTGTGGCGGGTGCTGTCGGCATCGTCCGCGTCGGCACCGTTGAGGGCCGGCTTGGTCAGTTCCAGGAACCAGTCGCAGAACTCGTTCCAGGCGAATTCGTACAGGCACTGCGCCAGCAGGTCGAAGCGGTAGTTGGCGTAATGCGTCTGCGCTTCGGCCGAGACCGCGGCCAGGCGCGCGAGGATCCAGCGCTCGGCATCGGTGCGCGGCTGCGGCACCCCGGTGAAGCTGCTGCCCTCGGTGTTCATCAGGGTGAAGCGGCTGGCGTTCCACAGCTTGTTGCAGAAGTTCTTGTAACCCTCGGCGCGGTTCATGTCGAACTTGATGTCGCGGCCGTGGGTGGCCAGCGCGGCGATGGTGAAGCGCAGCGCGTCGGCACCGTGGGCGATGATGCCCTCGGGGAATTCGCGGCGCGTCGCCTTCTCGATCTTCGGCGCGTCCTTGGGCTTCATCAGGCCGGTGGTGCGCTTGGCAACCAGGTCCTCGATGGAGATGCCGTCGATGATGTCCAGCGGGTCCAGCACGTTGCCCTTGGACTTGGACATCTTCTGGCCCTGCGCATCGCGGATCAGGCCGGTGATGTAGACGTCCTTGAACGGGATCTTCCCGGTGAAGCTGTCGGTGGCCATGATCATGCGGGCCACCCAGAAGAAGATGATGTCGAACCCGGTGATCAGCACCGACGACGGCAGGTAGCGCTCGAAACCGCGCGCGTCCATCGCCTGCTCGTTCGGCCAGCCCAGCGTGGAGAACGGCCACAGCTGCGAGGAGAACCAGGTCTCCAGCACGTCGCTGTCCTGGTGCAGGGCGACATCGGCGGCAAGATTGTTCTTCGCGCGTGCTTCGGCTTCGTCGCGGCCGACATAGCAGTTGCCCGCGTCGTCGAACCACGCCGGGATACGGTGCCCCCACCACAGCTGGCGGCTGATGCACCAGTCCTGGATGTTCTCCATCCAGTGGCGGTAGGTGTTGATCCAGTTGGCCGGCACGAACTGGATGCTGCCGTTCTCGACCAGCTCCAGGCCACGCTTGGCCAGCACGTCCATCTTCACGAACCACTGGTCGGTGAGGTAAGGCTCGATCACCTGCTGGGTGCGATCACCGCGCGGCACCTGCAGCTTGTGCGCCTTGGTCTCGACCAGGATGCCGAGGTCTTCCAGCTCGGCCAGGATCACCTTGCGCGCTTCGTAACGGTCCAGCCCGCGGTACTTCTCCGGGGCGTTGTCGTTGATCGCCGCGTCCGGGGTGAACAGGTTGATCATCGGCAGGTCGTGGCGCAGGCCGACCTGGTAATCGTTGAAATCGTGCGCGGGGGTGACCTTGACCACGCCGGTACCGAACTCGCGGTCGACGTAATCATCGGCGATCACCGGGATCTCGCGGTCGGTCAGCGGCAGCTTGACCATTTTGCCGATCAGGTGCGCGTAACGCTCATCCTCCGGGTGGACCATCACCGCGGTGTCGCCCAGCATGGTTTCCGGGCGGGTGGTGGCCACGGTCAGGGTGCCGCTGCCGTCGGCCAGCGGGTAGCTGATCGACCACAGGAAACCGTCTTCCTCCACGCTCTCCACTTCCAGATCGGAGATGGCGGTCTTCAGCACCGGATCCCAGTTGACCAGGCGCTGGCCACGGTAGATCAGGCCCTGCTCGTGCCAGCGCACGAAGGCCTCGACCACCGCTTCGGACGGCTGCGGGTCCATGGTGAAGGTGCTGCGCGACCAGTCGCTGGAGGTGCCCAGGCGGCGCATCTGGCGCTCGATGGTGTCACCGGACTGCGCCTTCCACTCCCACACCTTCTCGATGAAGCCGTCGCGGCCCAGCGAATCGCGGGTCTCGCCGGTGTTGGCCAGGGCCAGGTTGCGCGACACCACCATCTCGGTGGCGATGCCGGCGTGGTCGGTACCTACCTGCCACAACGTGTCGTAGCCGCGCATGCGGTGGTAGCGCACCAGCGCATCCATCAGGGTCTGCTGGAAGGCATGGCCCATGTGCAGCGTGCCGGTCACGTTCGGCGGCGGCAGCAGGATGGTGTACGGCTCGCCCTTGCCGGACGGCTTGAAATGGCCGGCCTTCTCCCACGCGTCGTACAACGCGGTTTCAAAGGTTTTCGGGTCGTAGCTGGAGGCGAGTTGGGTCATGCGGGAACCAGGATCGAATACGGAAGGTGGGGGTGCCGGAAGCTCAGCGCCCGAAGGCGCGGCGGATCTTCTGGTCGGTATGGAACTGCGAGACCGCGTAGGCGGCCCAGATCGCGGCGGGCAGCCAGCCGATCAGCGTGATCTGCAGGATCAGGCAGAGGATGCCTGCGATCGGGCGGCCGATGGTGAAGAAGGCGAACCAGGGAAAGATCAGGGCGATCAACAGGCGCATCAAGGGTCTCCGGGGTCGGCGGCGACCGGACGGGCGCCGCGCGGGTTACATGTCGTACTTGTTCAGGTCAAAGCCCAGCGCCTTGTACTGGCGCCAGCGCTCGCGCAGCGGTTCGCGCGCTTCCGGGTCGGCCGGGACCACTTCCAGCACGCGGTCGCAGGCGGCCAGGTAGGGGTCGTCGCGCAGGTTGATCACCAGCGGCCGGGCCGGGACCTCGGTGCCGGGCACGGCGATCAGCACCAGCGCCTCTTCCTCGTCCATGTCTTCGCCGGCGATCTGGTGCGGGATGTAGGCATCGTTGTCGAACGCCCACAGCAGCTCGTCCAGCTCCTCGGCCTGGGCCTGGTCGCGCGCCAGCACCAGGGTGAACAGCCCGGCATCGTTGGCCTTGCGGGCCAGTTCGCAGACCAGGCGCAACGGCTCGGTCAGGAAGCGGGGCTTGGCGATCAGGTAGAAATCAGCACGGGACATGGCAGGGCCTGGAGCGGAGGGGGAACCCGGCGCCAGGCCGGGCGGGATCGCGGCCACCGCAGGGCGGCCGCGATCGGGCAGGGCATCAGGCGCGGGCAACCTGGTCCAGCAGCCACTGGCTCAGCAGGCCGACCGGGCGACCGGTGGCCATGCCGCGCTTGCCTTCGTCGCTGGCCACGCCGGCGATGTCCAGATGGGCCCAGCGCTGGCCTTCGGCGAAGCGCGACAGGAAGCAGCCGGCGGTGATCGCACCGGCCCAGCGGCCGCCGATGTTGTAGATATCGGCGAAGCTGGAATCCAGCATCGGCTGGTACTCGTCCCACAGCGGCAGGCGCCAGGCGCGGTCGAACACGTGCTCGCCGGCGGCCAGCAGCTCGTTTGCCAGGTCGTCGTGCTTGGTCATCAGGCCGGCGGTCTGGTGGCCCAGGGCGACCAGGCAGGCACCGGTCAGGGTGGCCACATCGATCAGCGCGGCTGGCTCGAAGCGCTGCGCGTAGGTCAGCGCGTCGCACAGGATCAGGCGGCCTTCGGCGTCGGTATTGCCGACTTCAATGGTCTTGCCCGACATCGAGGTGATCACGTCCGACGGGCGGTAGGCATTGCCGTCGATGGCGTTCTCGACCGCCGGCACCACCACCACCAGGTTCAGCGGCAGCTTGGCCGTCACGGCCGCGACGAAGGTGCCGATGACGTTGGCGCCACCGCACATGTCGTACTTCATCTCTTCGATGCCGCCCTGGGTCTTCAGGTTGACGCCACCGGTATCGAAGGTGATGCCCTTGCCGACCAGCACGTAGGGCTTGGCGTCGCCGCCGTTGCTCCACTTCAGCACGACCAGGCGCGGGCGGTTGGCCGAGCCGCGGGCCACGGCCAGCAGCGAGCCCATGCCCAGCGCTTCCATCTGCTGCTCGTCCAGGATCTCCGCCTCGGCGCCGTCATGGGCCTGGGCGAACGCGACCGAGGACTCGGCCAGGTAGGCCGGGGTGCAGACGTTCGGCGGCAGGTTGCCCAGCTCGCGGGCGTACTGCACGCCGGCGGCGATGGCCTGGCCCTGGGCCAGCGCCTGGGTGTCGGTGCCGGCGATGGCCAGCGTGGTCAGGCCGGGCTCGTCGGCCTTCTTCTTGCCCAGCGTGGCGCTGTAGCGGTAGGCGGCGTGGTCGGCGGTGATGATGGCCTGGCGGATGTTCCAGGCGGCATCGCGGCCCTTGACCTCGATCTCGGTCAGGGTCAACAGCGCGTGGTGGTTGACCCCGCTCTTCAGGGCGCGGCTGGCATCGCCGACCGCCTTGAGGTACTGCGGCACGCCGAATTTGGCCGGCTCGCCCAGCCCGACCACCAGCACGCGCGCGGCGGTGACGCCGGGCAGATCATGCAGCAGGGTCGTGTTGCCGGTCTTGCCGCCCACGTCGCCGCGGGCGATCAGGGCCGACAGGCGGCCACCGGACGCGGTGTCCAGGGCCTGTGCCGCCGGGCTCAGGGTCTGGTCGGCATAGGCGCCGACGATGACGCAATCGCACTCGGCCGAGGCCGGCGCTGCGTGGTTCAGGGTGAATTCCAGGGCCATTGATCAGATTCCGTTGGCAAATCCGTACAATCGCGAGCTGTTTACGTCCCGTCAGTAGACTGGGCAGCACCGCGAACGAATCCGAGAGTTTAAACCACCGCCCCATGTCGAAGCTCGATCGCTATCTCCTGCGTGATTTCGTCCAGAGTTTCCTGGCCACCCTGATCGTGTTGCTGGTGGTGAGCGTCGGTGGTGTCCTGGTGGACATCCTCGGCAACATCGCCGACGGCCGCCTGCCTGCCCGCCTGCTGTTCTCACAGCTGGGCCTGCAGTTCATCGTCTATATGCCGCTGATCCTGCCGCTGGCGCTGATGCTGGGCCTGCTGCTGGCCACGGCCCGGCTCTACCGGGACTCGGAAATGGCGGTCATCACCGCCATCGGTGTTGGCCCGAGGCGCCTGCTGCGCCCGCTGCTGATGCTGGTGGTGCCGGTGGTCGGGCTGATCGCCCTGTGCTCGCTGTGGCTGGGCCCCTGGGCCGACCGCACCGGCGAGACCATGATCGACGAGGCCAACCGCAGCGTGGTCATGGCCGGACTGGAGGCGGGCAAGTTCACGTCCCTGCCCAATGGCGGCGTGGTCTACCTGTCCTCGGTCTCCCCGGACGGCACCCAGCTGGGCAAGGTTTTCATGCAGCGCCAGAAGGAAGACAGTATCGAGGTGATCTCCGCCGATCGTGGCCGGATGTACTTCGAAGGGGCCAAGCAGCGGTACCTGGAGCTCGACGACGGTCATCAGGTGCAGGGCCCGGCCAATGGCGCCCTGGACTACAAGCTGATGACCTTCGCCCGCAACGACGTGGCGATGCCCGACGGTGCCGAAACGCGCAAGGACGACGACCCCGAGCTGCTGCCGACCACGCAGTTGTTCGGCGATGAGCGCCCCGAGGCGCAGGCCCAGCTGCACTCGCGCATCGCCCCGCCGCTGATCGCCCTGGCCTTCGCCCTGATGACCCTGCCGCTGGCCCGCAGTTCGCCGCGCCAGCAGCGCTACGGCCGGATGATGCTGGCCTTCCTGGCCTACATGGTGGGCATGAACCTGATGTTCATCGGCACCCGCTGGATCGCCGATGGCAAGATTCCCGGCATTGCGGGCCTGTGGTGGCTGACCCTGCCGTTGCTGGCACTCGCACTGTGGATGTATTTCCGCGACGGCAAACTGTCGCGTCCCCGGAGGACCGCATGAACGTGTTGCGCCCCATGCGGTTCGATCTGTATCTGGGCCGTGCCGTGTTCGGCACCGTCCTGTTGACCTGGGCCGTGCTGGTCGGCCTGGACGTGGTGATGGCCTTCTCCGGCGAGTTCAAGGACGTCGGCAAGGGCAGCTACACGCTCGGCCACGCCGCTGCCTGGGTGCTCTACACCGTGCCGCGCCGCGCCTATACCTTCTTCCCGACCGCCGCCGTGATCGGCGCGCTGATGGGCCTGGGCCAGCTGGCCGCCACCTCCGAGCTCACCGCACTGCGCGCGCTGGGCCTGTCGCGCAAGCGCCTGAGTGTTTCGGTGGCGATCGCGCTGTCGCTGATGACCGCGGTGATGGTGTTCAGCGGCGAAACGCTGGGCCCGTGGGGTCAGAGCAAGGCGGACGAGATCAAGGCCAGCGCGAAGTGGGGCAGCAGCCTCAGCGCGGCCCGCTATTCGGGCGTGTGGGCGCGCGAAGGCGATACGTTCCTCAATGCCCAGAGCGGCGACGAGCAGTTGCAGGCCGGCGGCGGTACGCGCCTGATCCTGCACGATGTGCGTCTGTACAAGATCGCCGAGGACGGTCGCCTGGCCTCGTTGACCTATGCGGCCACCGCCGAGCACGGTGCCGACGGCTGGGTGTTGAACAAGATCCGCCGCGATACCTTTGGTGAGCGTTCGGCGACGCGCGAGACGGTCGAGTCCGAGCCGTGGAATTCACGCCTGGACGCGGCTGCGCTGGCCAGCGGCATTTCCAAGCCGCGCAACCTGACGGCGATGGATCTGCGCACCAGCATCGAGTACCGCAAGCGCAATGGGCTGGATGCGCGCGATTACGAGGATGTGTACTGGAGCCGCTGGTTCTATCCGATCAATGTGCTGGCGCTGTGTCTGGCGGCGGTGCCGTTCGCGTTCGGTTCGCTGCGCAGTGGCGGGATGGGCAAGCGCTTGTTCCTGGGCATTCTGTTCGCGCTGGGCTTCTGGTTGCTGCAGTTGTTCTTCGGCCGCATGGCCGGTGCGCTGAAGTTCGATTACCGGATTGCGTATGCGTTGCCGCCGATCGTGATGATGGTGGTATCCGGGTTGTTGTTCCGGCGGAAGTCGGGCTGATTCCTCTGCTCGAGCGCTAGGCGTCAAACGCTGGGAAAGCTCAAAGCTCAAGCTCAAAGCTCAAAGCGGCCACCATGTTCTTTCGAGCTAGGCGCGACGGGCTTGCCATTCCGGGACCCGCCGCAAGTACGTCCATGTAGGCTCGTGTGCTGCCCTCCATGGCAGCACACGGTCCCCG